>CAYGKH010000249.1:1061-2755 GCA_964350345.1 uncultured Coriobacteriaceae bacterium | reverse complement strand
ATCCACGATATCGTGCTCACATGGAAAGGCTACGGCGAGGAGATGGCCGGCAATCCGGTCACGCACTCGGTGTGGGACTGGACCGCTGGCGGTGGTGCAGGAGCCTGGCAGCAGATTGCCTCGCAGCAGATTGCTCTCGATACGACGTTGCTGTTGAATCTCGACCCGTTACGTCATGTGGACGCCGAGGGCGCGGTCTACGTGATGGCCAAGGCGAGGAATCACAACGACGCCGAGATCACATCAGGTCCGGCCATCACGCGGCTGACGCGCACCTCGGCCAGGGTGTCGTGGGCGACGAGCGGGCTCACCGACGGCTGGGTCGAGTGGGGACCGACGCCCTCGTACGGATCGATAGCGGGCTCGGCAACCCGCACGATCGGGCATAATGTGACACTCAGCGACCTGCTACCTGGCGCCTACCACTATCGGGTGACGTCGACGAGTATGGACGAAGACTCGGTTACCACTCCCGACGCGAGGTTCGGTGTCCCCGTTTCGACCCTGACCCCGGTGCCGGACTACCCGGGTGTGAGTTCGGCCGAGGTGACCTTCGAGTGGAGCACGCCGGCAGAGCATCGTCGGCCTTTCGAGTATCGCGTGTGTGTGTACCAGGCCTTCGGCAACTACGGCGATGAGTATCGTCTCTACCACGAGAGCACGTGGCTTGACGATGTCAACACGTACGTCCTGACGCTTCCCGCCGAATCCTACATGTGGCGCGTCGAGGCGCGCGACTTCGAAGGTGTCCACTACGGTAGTTCTCGCTACGACCACTTCAATGTCGGTGTCTCGGGCATCTCGGGCATGGGCTCGCGCCCGATGCTCTTCACGCAGACGGTTGACGGCATCGAGATGGAGTCGGACCTCCTCGGTGCGGGCAAGCTCGGCCTGAAGACGAGCAGAGGGTACGTGCCACCGGAGCCGCAGGAAGTGTACGTGCTGGACCATGAGCCCGCCGACTTCGACGGGGAGTGGGACCTGCGCTTCGTCGAAGAGCGTTACGAGGTCGACTACCTCGATGAGATCGGCCTTTATGTGGTCGATGTGCCGGCGGGGATCGATCTTTACGCCGAGAAGCCACAGGCGGATGGTGTCTGGAGCGGCGGGATCGAACCCGCGCTACACACGGTGGCGGCCGATCCACCCACTCCGGAGGGCATCGTGCACGTCCAGACCGGCGAGGACGTGACGGCGCTGGTCGCTGCTCGAGACGAGGAGTATCTCGTCTTGAACGAGGACCGCAATATCGACTTCGACTATCAGACTCTTGAACTCGATCTTGGCGACGTCCACGAC
Source organism: uncultured Coriobacteriaceae bacterium (assembly GCA_964350345.1). Taxonomy (GTDB): domain Bacteria; phylum Actinomycetota; class Coriobacteriia; order Anaerosomatales; family SLCP01; genus JAUVXE01. The sequence goes on along the minus strand of CAYGKH010000249.1, from coordinate 1,456 downwards.
GCCCCCCAGGTGAAGATCGTCATGGACGCGATGAGCATGTTCCCCGATACCTCTGAAGGCACGGATCATTCGGCGACGTTCGGCCCACGCACCAAACTCGAGGTCCAAGACGCAGAAGGGAACTGGGTCTCGGTCCCGAGCTCTACGGTGGCACTTCCCAAGCCGCCGGAGTTCAGCCGTCCGTACGTGTTCGACATCAGCGACATCTGGGTGAGTGAGAGCCGAAAGGTGCGCTTCACCTTCCTGTTCAAGACCTACATCGACTGGATCGCCTTCGACACGACCGCCGACGTGCCCGTCACGCAGTCACCGCTGCTCTCCGCCGAGTTGCGAGAGCGCGGTATGGACCCGCGGACGAGCGACGGGGAGATCTTCGGATACGTCTACGGGGAGCC
>CAYGKH010000249.1:0-1051 GCA_964350345.1 uncultured Coriobacteriaceae bacterium | reverse complement strand
ATTTGTAGGTTGTGCATACAACGGAACCCTCGCGATCTTCGGCGGCGGAGATGAGCTCGCGATGCGCTTCGAGGCGCTGGCCGAGCCTGCCGCCGGGTCGCGCCGGCACTGGGTCGTCGCCGCGACCGGTTACTACAAGAACGCCAAGATCGACCCCCCGTTCACCGTCGAGCCCCTTCCGTTCGCGGCGATGAGTAACTATCCGTACCCGGATGACGAGCACTATCCGGACGACGAGGAACACCAGGCGTACCGGGACGAGTGGAACACTCGCGTCTACGGCGAACAGGGCCAGGCGCTCGCCGGCACCGGCGGGGACGGGGCCGTCGCCGCTACAGGAGTGTCGGCCGAGGGCTTTGACGAGAGCCCTGAGTCCGGGTGGCTCACAAGCATCTGGCGCTCGCTCGTGGCGTTCTTCGTTCGACCGGTTGCCGAGGAGTCTCTCGCCGAGGAGAGTGACGTGCTGCACCGCTCGCTGAACACCGACTTCGTCGGCCTCGAGGTGACGTTCGCCGCAGAGGCGGGGGGCGGAAGGTGCGTCGCATGTCACGCGGTGCACGGTCAGGTGGTCGACGGGACCATGAGCCCGGCGCTGCTGTGGTCCTCCGAGATTCGGTTGTGCTCCGCCGCGGGCACGGGGTGTCATGCCGATCCGGCGAACTCCGTCTCGGGTCGCGACATCGCAGCCGAGTTCTCGGCCAGTTCCGATCCGCGAACGCACCACGACGTCGACCCGGCACAGCAGCACATCTCCGGGTCACGGATCACGTGCAGCGACTGCCACAACCCGCACTTGAACACCGCTGCGGTGCAGGTCGTCGATCCCGATGACGTCTCATCGCCCGTGGCCCCGACGTTCGCCCCGTATCTGAGCGAGTCCGGTCACATATATCTCGCGATCGGAGCGGAGCACGATGCTCTGCCCCCCGTTATCTCCGAGCGCTCCATCGACATATACGCGGTCGGGTGGGACCGCCCGGTCATCCGGTGGAAGACGAACGAGCCTGCGACCTCATGGGTCGACTACGGAACGAGCACCGACTACGAACTC
>CAYGKH010000248.1:0-2763 GCA_964350345.1 uncultured Coriobacteriaceae bacterium | reverse complement strand
TTCGCGTTGATGATGATGCGCTTCGACTTGTAGTAGACGATCGCCTGTCCGTTGCCCTGAGTGTTGCCGATCTCGACGGTCGTGCCGGAGACATATTTGTACATGCCAGCGTAGCGGGCGACGATGGCGCGGGCCTGGGCCAACGTGTCAGTAGCAGTAGCAGGAGCGGGCGCAGGCGCTGCGGCAGCGGCTGACCGTGGAGCTGTCGATGTTTGTGCCGTAGTGGCAGACCGAGCGGTGCCGCTCTGCGTGGCGGTTCGAGCCTGTGTGGTCACTACAGGTCGCGGAAGAGGCGCTTGTACTCTGGCGACCCGGCGGTTCGCCGTCGTGAACGCTGCCGCATCCGTGGTCATGCCGGAGAGCTTCTCCGCCGAGGTTCTCGGCGCCTCAACAGGAGTGAGGGTCGCGGTGAAGACCGAGTAGAAGCCTGCAGTCCGGGCCTCTCCGATGGCTGATGCCATGGCGGGAGCAGCGCTGATCGCCAGTGCGCTGACGAGCATGACCGCGACGATCCGTGTGACGTGATTACGCTCGGTGAGTTTCATTGCCGTGCACCCCTTTACGAGCCTGGTGTGCACATCGACCCGGTTCCCTCCCTTCTGGCATGGGTGGGACCGGGCCGATAGAGTTCGACCAGATCTCGTACCCGGTAGTCCGGCTGTCCTGGGAGGATGTGTCCTCCGGTAGACCCGTGACTTTGCGAAGCGCACCTTTCGGTGTGCCGTGCCTTTATCGGGGAGTCCGACGGCGATGTGCGATTCTCAATGCGTTACAGTGAATCTATCGGCACGGGGGGTACCGGACATTAGTTCCTTCTGTAACATTCGTCACAGAAATGTTGTTCAGGTATGTGCCTGCTGGAACGTGCCGAGGAAGGGAGTGGGGAGCATGAGCGCCTCGGTGGCCCCGCCGCTTCGCCGGCCCCCGGGCTGGGTGCTGATCCGCTCCTTGAGCAACCTGTTGCTCGGCTTCGCCCTCGGCATTCTTTCCTACTACCTCATCACAGATATCGTCACCCGTCGTGAGCAAGACGAACTTCGAGACGAACTCAGCGATATGGGTGCAGTCGGCTCGCCCTCACCGGATCGACTCCTCGGCGGTGGCGAGGGTGCTTTCGACTGGGAGGGGTGGGAGGCCGAGGATCTGGCGTACTGGGAGTCACTCCCGGACGGTGGCGTTTTCGGTCGCCTGGTGATCGAAGGGGCAGATGTCGATGTCGTCGTCCTCAAAGGGACGACCCGGGAGATCTTGAAGCGTGGACCCGGATGGATCACGTACACCGATCCGCCCGGGCCCGTCGGCAACGCTGCCATCTCCGGACACCGGACCACCTACGGAGCGCCCTTTCGCCGCTTGGACCGACTGGGAGCGGGAGATACCATATACTTCTACTCACCGTTCAGACGGTATGCATATGATGTGACCGAGTCATTCTCGGTCACGCCGGACCGGGTCGACGTGGTGGCGTCCACCCCCGAACCCCGTCTTACGCTGACGGCGTGTGACCCGCCCTACAGCGCTCGTTATCGGCTGATCATTTGGGCGGATCTGGTCGAGGTGAGGAGATTTGAGAGCGGTCCGGTAGAGTCCGGCCCCTGAAGAAACGGAGAGCGCCCATGCGAGTCCTCGTCACTGGGGGAGCAGGCTTCATCGGCTCGAATCTCGTGCATGCACTCGTTGGCGAACATGAAGTAGGTGTGATCGACGACTTGTCCACGGGCCATGCCGAGAACCTCCATCCCGTGACCTGGACCCGCACGATGGACATACTCGACGACCGGCTCGACTCGGCGATCGCAGAGTTCGGGCCCGAGGCGGTCGTGCATCTTGCGGCGCAGTCGAGCGTCCCGCGCTCGCTCGAGGACCCCGAGTTCGACTGGGCTGTCAACGTCGATGGCACGCGCGCTGTAGCTGCGGCTGCGGCGGCCGCGGGTGTCCGGCGGGTGATCTCCGCCTCCTCCGCCGCTGTGTACGGGAACCCTGTCGAGCTTCCGCTCACGGAGTGTGCGCAGAAGGATCCCGTCAACCCTTATGGCGGATCGAAGATGGCTGCCGAGCAGGTACTCGCCGAGGAACTCGCATCAACAAAGACCGATTTCGCGTCGTTTCGTTTCTCCAACGTCTACGGTCCACGCCAGGACGCGAAGGGCGAAGGCGGTGTCGTCGCACTGTTCTGTGCGGCACTGGCCGAGGGGCGGCCGCCGCCGATCTATGGGACCGGGGAGCAGACACGGGACTTCATCTACGTGGGCGACGTCGCCTCGGCGATCATCACGGCCCTCGGGCATCAGGGGAGTCTGCGCGATTCTGCTCAGTGTGGACCCGCGTACAACATCTCGACCGGAGAGGAGATATCGGTCGCGACCCTTGCGACGAAGCTGAGGCCGATCGCGTCCTTTTACGGGGAGTTCGATTCCGAGAATGCGCGTCCGGGCGATGTGCAGCGCAGTGCGCTCGACGCCTCCAAGGCCAGGGATACGTTCGCATGGGACGCACGTGTGCCGCTCGAGGCGGGCCTGTCGGCGACCTACCGGTGGTTCAAGAAGTCATGAGCACGGGGGCGTCGGCTCCGTCTTCCGGGGTTGGGGAACTTGCCGCTCACTACGAGGCGAAGGTCCGGGCAGAGCTCGGAACCGCGGACCGGACGGCTCCCGGTCTCGACGCGATTCCGTGGTCCGGTGATCCGTTCGCCGTCGTGGCGCTCATCAAGGGCGATCCCGGGCCTGCAGAGGTCGCCGGGGGCACCGCGCTGTCAGGGCCGGA
>CAYGKH010000247.1:0-2774 GCA_964350345.1 uncultured Coriobacteriaceae bacterium | reverse complement strand
CTCGTCGCAGGCAGCAAAGATGGAAGCGCTAGCCGATGCGCTGTTGGTGATCGCGAGCCCGTGGACTTCGAGATCGAACGTCCTGCGCGTGATGGGTAGGACGCTGACGCCATCGTTGATGGGTCGGCGCGCCACGACACCGTCGACAGTCCCGTTGATGTAGGCCAGAACCGCCGTTCGCTGGGCGGTCGTTGGAATCCCGTCCTCGGAGCCACTGCTCTCGGGTGTTGCTCGGACGTAGATGTTTACGCACCCGGGGGCGCCCGTGTACGGGAATGCTTCCTCAATGCCGTTCACTGTCTTCGCCCAACGGCGATAGTCCGCGTATGACCCGCCCTGCGGAGGAATCCGGCGCGCCTCGTGAACTCGCTTGCGGTACGCCTCCCAGGTTTCTCCGTTCGATCCAGACACCAGAGTCCCGGAGATCATCGCATCGCGCGAAACGCCAGCCATCGGGGCCGAGAACGTGAGCGTCGAACCGTATGGAAGGTTCCCGACTGCGCCGTACCCGCGCCCGCCGCTCGGGTCTTCGGTGGCGATAACGGTGACCGTTTCGTGGACGCCAAGGTCCAAGGCCGACTTGGTGATGTAGCTGACGCCGTTCGTTGCGCCGACCAAGAGCGTTCCAGCCGGGAGCGTCGCACTCGTGTCGGTTACGTGGACAAACAGCTGCAATTGGGCTCGAACCGCGGGAAGCGGGTCCCCGACGCCAAGCATGTTGCCGAGCTCGACAAGTGGGATGAATGTCCTGCCAAGGATCGTGACCTCGTCCGTGCTCGCGTGGCGCGCGAACATGTCGAGCCAACGACGCCCGGCGAAGCGGTACATGGACACGATGGACCCGGCTACCGCAGTCGCCAGCACGTTGAGCACGGACTTGGCAGGAATTGACCCGCCAACCGCGCCTGCGAGCTCCGCCTCGATCGTTGCCGCTTCGCTGGCGATGGTCGGAATTTCAAGAGCCACGGGTCACCTCGTATCCAAGAACGATCACCCGTTGACCGGTCTCGATTCGAATCGAGATTGCGAGCTTGTCGACCCCGGGGATCGAACACTGCACAGCGATTGCCTCAGCTAGCTCGGCCTCAACCATCCACGCTAGGTCGCGGGCGCCTGCCTGCTCGATGCGCAGGATCGAACCAGAAGTGAGCGCAGATGAGGCGATGATCGCTTGCATCTCTGAGCGGTATTTGCGCGCCGGCTCCGACTTGATGCGGTTGCCCCACCACTGCACTGGGGCCGTCGCGTCCGTCCCGTTGTCAGCGCTGTTGCCGCCGAAGAGACTGATGTAGACGGCGGTCGACAGTCCTTCGTCGATGGCCAGGACAGCGCCAACAATTCGGACGTCGCCTCCGTCGCCAGTGTGCTCGAGCAGGACGTCAGACATCAGACAGGAACCAGCCTTCCAAACGCCGCCCACGCGGACGGGGTGGCGCACGCCAGGGCTATCCCGGAGATGCTCACCGAGGGTCCACCGCCACCGGGGAGGCCTTCCTCGAGAGTCGTCGCCAGCTCGTCTCCCATCGCTGAGATTGGACCGCTGTAGCGCCAGACCGAGAGCCCGCCGCCGGACAAGCTGGCCTGGATGCTGGCTTGCAGCTGGAGCAGCAGGTCGATCTTCCCGAGCACAATTGAGATCTCCCCGGTGATGTCGGCGTCGATTTCGACGAGGCTGCCGATGGCCGCATCGAGGTCGATGGCGATCCCCAGGGACAGAAGCTCGTCAGGTGCCGGCAGGTTGAGTCCGAAGGACAAGTCGAGCTGGCCACGCAGCGCGACCACCGACCCCTGCATCTCTGCGAGGTACGCCTCGATCTCGAGCATGGGGAGCCGGAGCGCGGTGACGATCTCGCCGCCCGTCAGCGATCCAACAAACTGGACCGCCCCAGGGTATGGATCGCCAACGTTGAACCCGGAGCCGAATGAATCCCAGGACGCGCCGTCCTCGCAGGCGATGATCAGACCCGAGACCTGAGCGTCCCTATCGAGTCCCCCAGTGCTGCTCTGTAGCTCCCACGAGAGCCCGGTTCCGAAACCCTGGGCTGTTCCGGCATAGGCCCACTCCGCGATGCCTCCGGCGTTGAATCCTGCGCGAAGCTGGTCGACGAGTCTGATGGCGATCTCAATCTTGGCGAGCCCGAGTCCGAGCTTGAGCGCGATGTCACCTTGAAGTCCGACGTTGCCGCTGAACCACGTCGCCGGATTAAGCAGCACGGCCATCGCCTCCGGGTTGAGGTGCCCGGATGCCGAAGCGGCGAGCCCCGGGAGGTTCGGTGGGAATGTGAGCGACATCTCCAGCTTCCCCGCCAGCGACGGCTGAAGCTCGACAATGAGCTCCTGCAGGCCGGAGATCTTCGCAGCGATCCCGCCGAGTGAAGCGGCGAGGCCAACTTGGAGACCGCTCACCGGGAGGCTTCCGACGTACTGGAGGGTCACGCCTTCACCTTCGACTGCCGGCGCATGATCTGACCGACGACGGGGGTTCCCAGTGGAGAGTCAGGGGGACTCGACAACGAAGCAAGGAAGACTGGGCCCATGGCGGTCATTAGCGGTGGGACGGTCATCGCAACAAGATCGCCAGCTGTGGCGATCGGTGCCGACCCGTCTCCTAGGCGCACGTCCGGAGAGTCCACGATGACTGGCCCGGAGGTTTCGATCCGGATCGTCCCGTCTCGCTTGAGCCAGATCGTCCCAACGATCGCGCCGTCTTCGTCTCGAGCGTAGAGGCGCTTCTCACCGGGGAGCGCTTCGCCCGGGTTGCGGGTGTCGTGGTA
>CAYGKH010000246.1:0-2781 GCA_964350345.1 uncultured Coriobacteriaceae bacterium | reverse complement strand
GGACGGAGACGGTCGTGTGGTCGCCTCGTTCACGCCCGACTTCTATCTGCCCGACTTCGAACTCTACATCGAGTTGACGACGATGAGTCAAAAACTTGTCACCAAGAAGAACCGGAAGGTCCGGCGACTGAAGGAGCTCTACCCGGACGTGAACGTGAAGATCTTCTATCAGAAGGATTTTCGCAGGTTGCTCGCCAGGTTCGGTCTCGCGGTGTCCGAGCGCCCACTTGCCGAGGGGGGCGGTCTCTCAGCCGACCCTGGTGATGGGGGAGATAGATGACGCTGGTCGCACCCGAGGGGCTCGTCGAGCGGATGCTCATCACAGAGGAGCAGATCGCTGCGCGGGTCGCCGAGATCGGTGCGGCAATAGCCGTCGATCACTCCGGCCATGATCTGCGTCTGATCACCATTTTGAAAGGCGGGATGTTCTTTCTTGCCGATCTCGTCCGAGCTATCGACGCACCGTTGAGCATCGACTTCATGGCGATATCGTCGTTCGCTGCGGGTACGGGTGGCGCAGTCCGCATCACAAAGGACCTCGACGACTCGATCGAAGGGGCTTCGGTGATCATCATCGAGGACATCATCGATACCGGGCTCACTCTGAACTATATCCTGTCGGTTCTCCGTGGGCGCAATCCTGCGTCTGTCGAGGTCTGCACACTGCTTGACAAAGACGTCCGTCGAATCGTCGACCTGCCCATCGCCTATCGTGGGTTTTCTGTGCCCGACCGGTTCCTGGTTGGATACGGGCTGGATATCGACGGTCGCTACCGGGAGTTGCCCTATGTCGCTATAGTCCGTGACGAGGTGGTACTCGGATAGCCATTCGCCGTGTCCGGAGTGCGACGACTAGTCGCTGCAGTCCGATACGTCTACTGCTCCACCGTCAGCTCTGCCAAACCTGGAGGACCGATGAATCTGGAAAGCTACATCCGCGACATCCCCGACTTTCCCAAGCAAGGTATCGTTTTCAAGGACATCACCCCGCTTCTTGCAAGTCCCGAGGGCTACCGTCAGGCGATAGACACGATCGCCGAGGAGTTCGCTGGTGCAGGCATAACCAAGGTCCTCGGCGCTGAAGCACGCGGGTTTATCTTCGGTGGTGCGCTCGCTTACAAGCTCGGTGCGGGTTTCGTCCCGGCTCGCAAGCCAGGCAAGTTGCCGTGGCAGACCGCGAAGGCCCAGTACGCCCTGGAGTACGGGATCGACAGCCTTGAGATGCATCTGGATGCGATCAGTTCTGACGATGTCGTTCTGATCGTCGATGACGTTCTGGCTACCGGCGGAACAGCAGCCGCAAAGACCCAACTCGTTGAGACTACCGGGGCGGAGATCGCCGGTCTCGCCTTCTTGATCGAGTTGGATTTTCTCGAGGGCCGCAGGAGGATCGCCGATCGCAAGATCGTGTCGTTGATCCACGTAACTTAGGTCGAATCGGGGCTCGGTCGGCGGCGAGTCAGTCGCGAAGCGCTTCCACGTACTCCACATGCACGGTCGCAAGCCCGGAGAAGCCGAGAGCTTGTGCTGCAGCGCGCGAAAGGTCGAGGTCGCGCCCGGCGATGAAGGGGCCCCGGTCGGTTACGACCACGATGATTCTCCTCTCGCCATGTGTCAGAGCGAGTCGCGTACCGAACGGGAGTGTCCGAGACGCGCACGTGAAGTCGTTCTGGTTGTAGATTTGCCCTGATGCGGTCATGCGCCCATGGAACTCGTTGCCGTACCAGGAACAGAATGCAGTTTCCGTCCTCCCGAGAGAGCGGTATCGGCGCGGGTGGAATGTGGAGACGAGGTAGATCCGGTCCGTGTAGGGCTCTACGACTCCGGGCACTTTGGCGACACTGTCATTGAGCGGGACGGATGCGTCCTTCCACTGGGCTCGGGTCCGGGCGTTGGCCTGTCTGCGGGTGGCGAGAGCGGCGCGTGCCTCGGCTGTAAGTCGGACGACGAGAGCCTTCTGTTCCTCAAGTGCGACATCTAGTTCCCCGGCGGTGGTGGCGTGCATCTGGCGTAATGCGACGTCCTGCGCTTTGAGATCGTCGAGGTATGCCACCTGAAACTCCGATTCCGCCGCCGCTATTATCGCATCCTCGTAAGCTCGGCGGTCCCGCTCGGCGATGCGGCTGAGTAGCTGGATTCGTGAGTAGAACTGGGCCATCGAATCTGCGGTCAGGAGCACGCTGACCGGGTCGGTCAGCCGAGATTTATAGATCTCGACCATTCGTCCGCGGTAGGCAGCGCGCGTGTCAGCCAAACGGGAACGCGCTTCCGCAACCAATTCCTGCTGCTGGACGATGCGGATGTTCGTAACCTCGATCCGCTCCTCAAGGGCGGTGCGCTCACCGCGGTGGTTCTCGATAGCCTCCTCGAGTTCCAAGACGCGCTTGGTGGCGGCATCGAGGGTGGGAGAGGCGGGGGCCGAGGGGGTCTCGCTGGGCGTTGCAAGAGCCGATCTACCCATCTGACCGCCGACCCCGAGGAGGCACGCGAGGACGAGTGTTCCTGCTATAAAGCGAGTCCGATCCATCTGCGACCCTTCGAGGCGACGGCGTCCACAAGGCGCTACGCTGCGGGGATATGATACCATTATCGAGGTGCCGGTCAGCAGCGCGGCAGAAGCGTGGCGCGGTGCGACCTCAAACGTAGACGAGCCGATGATGTAGCAGGAGGTTCCGTGCGGATCACGCCCGGCACACTGGTCGTACAGACCTTCGTACTCGCGGTTGCGGTTGCGCTGGTTACAGGCGCACTACCGCATGGATACGCGACACCCTCCACTCC
>CAYGKH010000245.1:0-2783 GCA_964350345.1 uncultured Coriobacteriaceae bacterium | reverse complement strand
GGCTCGAAGGGCAGCCGTCCCCACGAGAGCGGGTCGATGCCGAGGTACTGCATCGTGCCGTAGAGCGACACCGCCGTGCCCGAGTAGAAGAGAGTGCGGGCAAGCGCCCGGATGCGGGTCACCCGGTCGAGCATCTGGACCGCGAGGAAGTACATCGTGGCGTAGGTGACGAACGAGATCAGTCCTTCGAACCGGCGGTACTTGCCAAAGATCGCCGTCGGCGGATGGATCGAAAAGACGGCCGAGAGCGCCACCCACCCGAGCACCGCGAGAATCAGGTAGTCGACCTTCGTGCGACGGACGGACCCGCCCTCCACGAACACGTGCCACGCCCAAGCACCAAAGGCCACCAGCGTGATCCCGCGCATGAGAACGGCTTTCACGATATCGAACTGATCGAACGTCCACGGCATGTCGACGCCGGGCACCCACGTCCAGTTCGAGACCGCGAGCGGCACGGCGAGCACGAGCGCGTGCAGGCAGTACCAGACGACGCGCTGTGCCGGGGTCATTCCCGCAGCGAGTTGGCGCACCGACTGCAGCGGGGAGTTCTTCGCGGCCGCAGGCGTGGTTGCGGAGGGCGCGCCGGAACCCTGCTTCGGCGAGTTCCGTTTGCGTTTCTTGGCGGCTGCCACGGCTCGGTGGGTCTCCTATCTCGCTCCCCTGCCAGTGAGCACCACTTGCAGGGTCTCGACGATGATCTGCAGGTCCATGGGGAGGTTCAGATGATACATGTAGATCAGGTCGTACTTGAGCTTCCGATCCGCAGTCGTCGCGTAATCTCCAGACACCTGCGCAAGCCCCGTCACTCCCGGCTTGATCTTGAAACGCTCGCGGTACCCGGGGATCTCCTCGGCGTACTGCTCTACGAAGTGCGGACGCTCGGGGCGCGGGCCGACGAAACTCATCTGGCCGAGAAGGACGTTGATGAGCTGCGGCAACTCGTCGATCCGGTAGGTGCGCAGGAGGCGGCCGACCGGGGTGATGCGCGGATCGGTCTGGGCAGCTAACACCGGCCCTGAATCGCGCTCGGCATCGCGGACCATCGTGCGGAACTTGTAGAGCCGGAAAGGTCGCAGCTCACGACCTGCGCGCTGCTGATGGTAGAGGATCGGCCAGCCCATGGTGAGCAGCACGGCGAGGGAGGTCAGGAGCAGGACCGGAGAGAGTACTACGAGCAGCACGAGCGCTCCGGTGAAGTCGGCGACCCGCTTGCCGTTGAGGTACCAGGCGGGCGCACCTGTGCGCGTGATCTCCATGAGCGGGATGTCGGCGACGACACTATCGAGCCTGCCGATGAAGACCTCGTAGAGCTCGGGCACGACGTCGACACGCACGTCGAGCCCTTCGGCGATGGTGAGGTGCTCGATCAGGTCGCGCAGCTCGACCGGGGAGACCACAATGACGCGGTCCACGTCGTACTCGGCGATCACCCGACCGGCGTCGGCCGCGGTGCCCAGGACCGGCAGGTCGTCGACCGGCTGTTCGCCTGTGGCGAGAAAGCCGACCACCCTGTAGCCCCACTGAGAGCGCTCTTCGAGCTCGTGCGCGAGTTCTCGGGCGGTGGGATCGGTCCCGACGATCAGCACGCGCTGTTCGGGCCAGCGGATCGCGAGGACCCGCATGAACAGCAGGCGCCAGCCCACGAGGAGGACGATGCTGAACGCCCAGCCCAAGATGAGGGCAAGGCGCGAGAACGAGAAGAAGCGCGGGCCGGCGAAGAAAGAGATCGCCGCCGTGAACACGGCTCCGAACGACACCGCGAGGAAGACCGCCCGGGCAAGCGACCAGACGTTCTCGGTACGCTCGGGTTCGTAGAGGCCGTTGAGGTAACCGGTCGTGAGGTAGACGACCGTGATGATCGGTGCGAGCGAAAGGTAGGCGTCGAAGTTGAAGGCCGGGGGCGTCCCGCCGAAGCGGACGAAGAACGCCGCCACGATCCCGATGTTGACCAAGACAGCGTCGACCAGGAGGGCGAGCGCTATGAAGCGTCCCCTGCTCACCCGAGCGCCTCACGATAGACGGCAAGCGTGTCGTCGACCATGCGCTCGATGGTGAACCCGGTGCGCACGCGCTCGAGCGCACGGTGCCCCAGATCGGTACGCAGCTCGACGTCCGTGACGAGAGTGCGTAGCGCCTCGGCCAGAGCCTCCACGTCACCGGGCGGCACCGTGAGCCCGGTCTCTCCATCCTGGTTGGCGAAGGGGACCCCGGTCGTGAGCGTGGTCGAGACGACCGGGGTGCCGGTCGCGTGCGCCTCGAGCTGCACGAGTCCGAACGCCTCTGAGCGGGCGGTGCTCGGCAGGGCGAACACATCCGCCGCGTGATACCAGGCCACGAGTTCGTCGAAAGGCTGGCCGCCGAGGAAGGTCACCCGGTCGGCCATCTGGTTAGCGACTGCGATCTCGCGCAGCTCGGACTCGAGCGGACCAGAACCGATGATGACGAGGTCGGCCTCGGGCACCGATGCCATGGCGCGCACGAGAACGTCGGCGCCCTTGTAGTAGATGAGGCGGCCGACGAAAAGGATGATCGGGCGCTCTCCGTGCGGCTTGCGGAGCTCGGCGGCCCGCTTCGCGAGTGCGGGGGTCTCGGCGAACGCATCGACGTCGATGCCGAAGGGCACCACACGGCACTTGTGCGACACCGCCGAGAGGTACGGCGAGTGCTCGACCATGTTGGGCGAGGACGCGATCACGAGGTCGACGCGGTCAAGCGCGCGGCGCAAGAAGGGCTTGGAGAGTTCGAGTGCGCCCTTCTGGCGGACGATGTCAGAGTGGTAG
>CAYGKH010000244.1:0-2784 GCA_964350345.1 uncultured Coriobacteriaceae bacterium | reverse complement strand
ACGAGCTCGCGCGCTCGTGGGGCATGGATGCCGGCTTCGGCCGCAAGACCAAGGGCATCGATGTCGCGAGCTTCATCGTTAAGGAGCTGCGTGGGCGGGGAGGACGCGACCAGGGCTAGAAGACCACCCTTACGCTATGCTGTCGTGAGTGACCAGGTCATCCATTTCGAAGTACAGTCGGGGGGAACGATGCATTGTGCGAGCTGTGGAGCAGCAAATCCCGAGAACGCACGTTTCTGTGAGAAGTGTGGGGCACCGCTCGGCGCTTCGCAGCCCGAGCCGATGCCGACGACTGCGCCCGAGCAGCCGTCGGCTGAGGATGCGCGTGAGGCGGCGAATCGTGCGTTGAGTGCGGCGCGCGAAGCCATTGCCGCCGCACCGCCGAGCATCTTCTTCATGTCCACACTTGTCGCGTGGGTTTCGAGGGGAGACTTCTTCCGCCGGTTCGTGTCGATGTTCCTTCGAATCGCGGCGGTGCTGACAGCCATCGGGGGTGCCCTGGTTGTCATCACCGTGGCGGTGATGGGGTTTCGCGAGGTATACGGCGCAGGTGAAGTGCTCGCGGTGCTTCTGGTTCTGATCGTGATGACGGTCTCGGTTTACATGTATGCACACCTGTTCTGGATTCGCTCGCGCACCGTTTCGGAGTTGCCGCACTCCCATTACAGTGCGATTCCCGTCGCATCAGTGCTTATCAAGCTGGCCGGCGAACAACTGGCTGTGGCGTCGATCGTCAGTGGTGTCGTTGGATTGGTGGTCGCTCTGTTCGCTGGAGGCTACGCTCCGTACGCCATGGGAGGCCTGGGATCACCGTCGCTGGGCTTCAATCCATTCATGACCATGTTCGCCGGAGGGGGTGCGGTTCTCGGTGGACTCGGTGTCCTCATCGGTGGAATTGTTGGCGCATTCCTTGTGCTTATCGTGGCCTACATGATCGCGGAAGGAATCGTTGTCCTTGTGGATATGGCACAAGACATGCGGCTGGTCAGAGAATCGGGAGAGTAGGGTCCTCTCCCGAGATGGGCCTAACCGGATGCGCAGGAGATCCCTACTGCTGGGATTCCGTCCAGGGAGCTTCGTCCACCCTGAACACGGCGCGCAGGTGTCCGACCTCTATCACGTCTCCATCGACAAGGGGTTGAGGTTCGCGTACGTAGGCGCCGTTCAGGTACGTGCCATTGCTGCTGGCGAGATCCTCGATCACGAAGCCGGATTCGTGTACGGAGATACGGAAGTGTCGGCGACTAATGCGTGGGTCTTCCGGGACCCACGACGCGACCCTGATGTCTCTGCCGGCGAGGAACTCCTCACCGGCTAGGAGTGCGAGTTTCACATCAGGATGTCCATCTAACACGAGTCTGCCTTCGGCGACCGGAGGCTCCGGTTCATCGACGACGGTCGCAATCTCCCAACCGGGCGTCCCCGCATACTCGTTTCCGATGGATGGATCATCCGCGAGAACCTCTTCGGCAGACACTCCTTCATCATCGTCATCTTCGGCGACGATCGTCTTGTCATCGTCTTGGAACGGGGTGTCAGCCGGGGGCACGTGAGTCGTGATAGGAGCATCCTGATTCAGTGACACCTGTGCACCGCACTGCGTACAGAATGACGTATCTGCCGAGGGAAGTGCGAATCCGCACTGCGTGCAAAAGACGCCGGCTGTCGGGTCGTGCGGAGGCAAAGGTTCCGGTTCCGCGCGCGGAACCAGTGGGGTGCCATGGGCCTGGCCAGTTGTCGTCTCGATGATGTGCGGCCCAAGTCCTTCGAGAAGAGTCTTTGCTGCGTCAGCCGGCGGCCCCTCGCCACAGGCCAACTGGACTCGCGTGCTCTCGTAGTCAAGCGAGATCGTTCCAACGCGTAATTCGGTGACATCCTTACTGCCGAGGAAGCCGCGCTTGCCAAAGATGCCTACCGCCGTCGTTTCATTATGCTCGGCGACTTCCCCGGAGTGGTAGTCGATGACCCGAATCGCGAGGTCGATGACCTCGGTTGGGGTCGCCCGAACATCTACGGTCTGCTCCATCAGACACCTTCCCCTCTCAGGAAGCCTTTCGCGCCACGATGGCGCACAGGGCGACGCTCACGTTGTCGGGCGCGCCGCGCTCCTTTGCTGCGGCGATCAATGCATGCGCTGCCTCATGCACGCTGTGGGCGCCGGTGGCGATCGATGCGATCTCATCGTCATCGAGCAGTCCGTGCAGGCCGTCCGAACAGAGGAGCAACACATCACCCTCGAACACCCTCATCGCCTGGGTGTCTGCAGGATCCTGTCTTCCCGTCCCGACAGCCTGAGTGAGGACGTTTCTGCGGGGGTGCGTTCGGGCTTGTTCCGGGGTCAGCGTGCCTCGCTCGACCTGGGACTCGACCCACGAGTGGTCCCTGGTCATGCGCAAAGGACGCCCGTCTCTGATCAGGTATGCCCGACTGTCCCCGATGTGAACGACGCCCGCCCTTGACGTGTCCACAAGTGCGGCGACGACCGTGGTGCCGCCCTCGGGCACGGCTTCGTCTATGGCGCGGTCTGCTTCGAGCGCGAGGCTGGCCATGTCGTTCGCGCTCTGGAGCGTGCGGCTCTCGAATTCGCGGACGAAGAGATCGATCGCCATCGCGCTTGCAGCCTCTCCACCGCTATGACCCCCCATCCCGTCGGCAAGAACCAGCAGGTAGGCTCCGGTCAGGGCGTCCTGGCGCGCAGCCACTGCATCTTGGTTCGTGCTACGTCTGCATCCTATATCGGTCTCGGTCGCGACTCGCAGTTCTAGCTGATCCGCAGGCTCATCA
>CAYGKH010000243.1:0-2784 GCA_964350345.1 uncultured Coriobacteriaceae bacterium | reverse complement strand
CCAGTCGCTCGGGCGGAGGTGCGAGCGTGGTCGCCAGGATGTCCTCTCGGATGGATGCTGGCAGCCGCGGGGGTGCCCCCGAGCGCGGGGCATCCGTCAGCGCCTCCAGTCCGCCCCGGTCGTAGCGCTGACGCCACTGCACCACCGTGGGGCGGGAACAGCCCACCCGCTCGGCGATCGCCTGAGCAGACAACCCATCGGCCGCCAGGAGCACGATCCGAGCGCGCTCCACCACCCTCGCTGGAAAGGACTTCGATCGAACGCGCCGTCGCAGCACCTCAGCATCGTGCTCAGACACAATGAGGACTCTCGTGTGATTGGCCATGGCTCATTGTCCCAGACCACTCACCAACAGTCAAGAGACTTCCGTTACGCGACACTAGGTGCGTGCGTCCCACAGGACGTCGCCGCTGCCGTAGAGGCGGTTGGTGTAGCGCGCCATCGTGAAGAGCAGGTCGGACAGACGGTTGACGAACGCCAGCGCGTGCGGGTCCACCTCGCCGGGTTCGGCGGCCTGCAGTGCGATCATGCAGCGCTCGGCGCGGCGCACGACCGTGCGCGCGACGTGCAGGCGGCTCGCCTCTTCGCACCCGCCCGGGAGCACGAAGTGGCTCACTTCGCCGATCTGTGCGGTGAGAGAGTCGATCCAGGCCTCGAGCCGCTCGATGTCCGCGGCATGGATCGCGGGGTGTGTGTGGGTCGACGGTCTGGCTGCTGCGGGCGTCGCAAGCACGCTCGAGCAGTCGAAGAGCCGGTGCTGCACGAAGTCGAGCATCATGTCGAGTTCGAGTTCGTCGGCTGCTGCGACCTGCAGCGCTGCGCGGGCGAGGCCGATCGCGCTGTTCGCCTCGTCGATGGTGCCGTACGCCTCGACGCGCTCGCTGTTCTTCGCCACGCGCGAGCCTCCCACAAGCGAGGTCTCGCCGGTGTCTCCTCGGCGGGTGTAGATCTTCGACATCCAGGGCTCCTCGGGTCGGGCGGTGCTCACGCTGTAGGTACCCGACTTCAGGATAGCAAGAGCGGGTGGTTTGCGGTTGCTTACACGGATGCATACACTATGTATGCAGACACAGTCGATCGGAGGCGTCATGGTTGTGAGGGTCACCGTCACCCTTCCCGAGGACATACTCGGGAAGCTGGACGCTATCGCCCGTGACGAGAGCGTCACACGCAGTGACGTGGTGCGCGAGGCGGCTGCAGATTACGTGGTTTCGCACGCCGAGTCGATGGTGTCTAAACGACGGGAGGCGGCCGTGCTGGATGGTCTTGCCTGGCTTGAGGGGATCGCTCTGCGTACCGTCAGCGATACGCGACCGAGTCTGGAGATTCTCCGGGAGCTCAGGGGCACGAGGTCTCTTGCCGGCGATCCGATCCGGCCCGAAGCGGCCGAGACGGAGTTGCCGTGAACCTCGTGGTGATCGATGCGTCTGTCGGGGTGAAGCTGTTCCGCTCCGAGGAGGGGAGTCCCGAGGCGCGTGAGCTGTTGCTAGCGCATGCACGAGGCGAGGTCACAATCGCGGTGCCGTCGATCTTCGTCTACGAGTTGATGGGTGTCGCCACGCGGTTTCTTACGGCTGATGAGTCGCAAGAACTCTGGATCCGCTTCATGGACTGGCGCATTCACGTCCGAGAGGTCGGAGACGTACTCGTGCGAGACGCGATCCGCATCCACGAACGCTACGGTTGCGCACTCTACGATGCCTTTGCGCCGGCGCTTGCGGCACAGCTCCGGGCGCCTCTCTACTCGGCCGACCGACGCGCTCACGGCGTATGGCCTGGCGTGGTCTTGCTGGGAGCCTGACGGTCGCGTCGGACGGGGTGACCACCCCGAGAGCTCCCGTAGGCGCATCGCGAGGTTGCGGTGAGCGAGCGTGCGCAATCCCTGGACGACGCAACACCATTAGCCCGCTCATCCCTGGCACAAGCTGGTCGAGGTGGCCCCGCCCACGCCGTAGCCGCCCAGCGCCACGATAACGCGTCTGTCTGAGCGTCTCGGTGATACTGGGGGCGTGTTTCAGCGGTGTTTCGGTGCGGTGCCGGGGGTGTGAAAGGTTATAGGGAAGGGCAGATGATTTTGGGGGGCGGGCGCTTCGGGGGCACCTGAGCGGACTGCAGAAGGTCCGATATGTGGGTTATGCTGTCTGCAGATTCTGGGGTTATGCCGTCTATGGGAGCCGCGATCTCCTTGACGCGTATGTCGTATCTGACATATCATCGGGTCGATGAGCACGTCTGCGAACAAGCCCCTGGTCTGGCTTCACGGCGAGATCAAGACGCCGCCACTTTCTGCCGCCGCGCGGCTTGAAGCGGGTGTATTGCTGCGTCGGCTGCAGCGAGGTGACTCGTTCGGCATGCCCCACTCGCGGCCTATGTCGGTGATTGGCTCCCGGTGTCACGAACTGCGCGTCGTTGATGAGAGCGCGACGTGGCGGATCGTCTACCGCATCGACGCCGATGCTATCGTCGTCGGTGAAGTGTTCAGCAAGAAGACGCAGGCGACCTCGAAGTCGGTGATCGACGCCTGCAAACGAAGGTTCAAGGAGTACGACGCAATCGTGGGCGGAAAGGAGTGAGCGACATGGACAAGACGAAGAGGATTCGACTCGAGGCCGCCGGGTGGCGCGTCGGCGACGCCTCTGACTTTCTCGAGATGACCGCTGAAGAGACGGCGTTCGTCGAGCTCAAGCTCGCGCTCGCAGACTACCTGCGCGATATCCGCGTCCAGCACGGCTGGACCCAGACGCACGTGGCACGCGTTCTTGCCTCCAGCCAGTCCCGGGTCGC
>CAYGKH010000242.1:0-2786 GCA_964350345.1 uncultured Coriobacteriaceae bacterium | reverse complement strand
GTTCATCGACGGACCGGAGGTGTCCTTGAACGGATCGCCCACGGTGTCGCCGACGACGGCTGCCTTGTGGGCCTCAGAGCCCTTGCCGCCGTGCTTGCCGCTCTCGATGTACTTCTTGGCGTTGTCCCACGCGCCACCGGCGTTAGCCATGAAGATGGCGAGCAGGAAGCCGGTCACGAGCGCACCGGCGAGCAGTCCGGTCAGCATGTCGACGCTGAGCGTCCCGACGATGAGCGGGGCGGCCACGGCGATGACTCCGGGGATGACCATCTCTTTGAGGGACGCCTTGGTCGAGATATCGACGCAGGCGGCGTAGTCCGGCTTGCCGGTACCCTCCATGATGCCGGGGATCTCCCGGAACTGGCGGCGGACCTCTTCGATCATCTTAAACGCCGCGCGGCCGACAGCGTTCATCGTGAGCGCGCCAAAGAGGAACGGCAGCATACCGCCGATGAAGAGGCCGACGATGACGTAGGGGTTGTCGAGACCCATGTTGAGGAGCGGAGCGCCCTCGGCCTCAAGACCTGCGTTGACCTGCGTACGGAACGCCACGAACAGCGCGAGCGCGGTGAGCCCGGCCGAGCCGATCGCAAAGCCCTTCGCGATGGCGGCCGTGGTGTTGCCGACGCTGTCGAGCGAGTCGGTGATCTTGCGGATCTCAGGACCCATGTGCGCCATCTCGGCGATGCCGCCGGCGTTGTCGGCGACAGGGCCGTAGGCGTCGACGCCGACCGTGATGGCGATCGTCGAAAGCATGCCGAGGGCAGCCAGGCCGATGCCGTAGATGCCGCCACCGGGAGCAGCAGCCTCACCGGCTGTGTAGGCGATGATGATGCCTGCGGAGACGACGAAGATCGGCGCGGCGGTCGACATCATGCCCGTACCCAGACCGGCGATGATGTTGGTGGCCGTTCCGGTCTCTGACGCTTCGGCGATCTTCTGGGTGGGACGGAAGTGGTCCGAGCAGAAGTACTCCGTGATCTTGCCGATAGCGATACCGGCAGCCAGACCGGCGAGCACTGCGGCGAAGAACCACATGCGCGCGGGGTCGGCGCCGTCGCGGGTCGACCAGTGCCAGAAGAGGAAGCCCATCGCGCCGACCTGAAGTGTCGCGGCGACGTAGGTGCCCATGTTCAGAGCGTTGTGGAGGTTGCCACCCTCCTTGGCGCGAACGGCGAACAGGCCGATAATCGACGTGACGATGCCGACCGCGCCGATGAGCAACGGAGCAGTGGCGCCGTAGATGAAGTCGATGGAGCTGAACCCGTCGCCCATGACACCCCAGAGCGAGACGGCGAGCACGACAGGTGCGAGGATCGAGCCGACAAACGACTCGAAGAGGTCGGCACCCATTCCGGCAACGTCACCGACGTTGTCACCGACGTTGTCAGCGATGACAGCCGGGTTGCGGGGATCGTCCTCGGGAATACCGGCCTCGACCTTGCCGACGAGGTCGGCGCCGACGTCAGCAGCCTTGGTGTAGATACCGCCACCGACACGCGCGAAGAGCGCGATCGAGGAAGCACCCATCGCAAATCCGTTGACGACCTCGGGCTGTGGCGTGTCGCCGTTGAGGATCAGGAAGATGATCCAGAGGGAGACACCACCCAGGCCGAAGGAGGCCACGGTCAGGCCCATCGTGAGGCCCGAGCGGAACGCGACGTTGAGAGCCTTGTGGATACCCTCGGTGGCAGCCTGTGCGGTCCGTGCGTTGGCGCGGGTGGCCACATACATACCGAAGTAACCAGCTCCAGCCGACAGAATCGCACCGCTCAGGAACGCGACCGCGGTAAGCGGCGGCATCGCCGGGACGACGACGATCGCGACGGCCACGACGATCGCGAATATGACCAGTACTCGATACTCGCGCAGAAGGAATGCGAGCGCGCCCTCCTGGGTCGCCTTGGAGATCTCCTGCATCTTCTCGTTACCCGGATCCTGCTTGAGGACCCAAGACGCGAGATAGACGGCGACCGCGATGCCCAGCAGTGCTGCTGCCGGGGCGGTCCACGCTATCCAATCAGCCATGTACGTGCCTCTCCTTCCACGTTCTGTGCAATCTGCGGGAATGCTCCGGTGATTCTATGCGAACGGAGCGAGTGCGGCAACAGAACGGAAACATTGCAGGCAGGAGGGGCGCGCTGTCCCGCGGCAGGGTCGGGCGGGGCGCGACGGTCACCCGGAACCGAGATACTTGTCGAAGTAGTAGCGCAGCGCCTCGACTGCCTCGTGGTCGATGTAGTCGTTGCTGGGGCCGAAGTACGACTCCACCAAACCTGCCTCCCGGAGTTTGCGGATGTGGTAGATGACGGTGGGCGGCGAGACTCCGATGACCGCGGCGATCTCTGCGGGGCTGACGACCCTGAGTGCGACCTGCTCGAGGACCTTGCGCCTGGTGGGGCATGCCAGGGCCTCGAAGATGGCGTTCATCTTGGGCCGGTAGTTGCGGAACTGGGCGGGCAGCATGATGCGGTGGACCTCCTCCTGTCGCTGTGCTGGGGCATGGACGGGGCGGGGCCGGTTGTGGCCTCCCCCAACCCGTTCGTGTCGTTTCCAGTTGTTTCCTCGGGGGGAGGTCTGTCGGGTTCGGGGTACCCGTTTACGGCCATGAAACGTTGAGCACGAATCGTTCACCGCTCTCTAACCAATCGTAGAGAGCAGTGAAATGAGGCTTGCGGAGCGCTGGGGCGATGCGGGCGATGCGGGCGGTGCGGGCGGTGCCGGGCGCGGGCTATCCGACCCGATTAGATGGACATCTAGTTTCGGTTAGAGAGTGATGAATGGTT
>CAYGKH010000241.1:0-2788 GCA_964350345.1 uncultured Coriobacteriaceae bacterium | reverse complement strand
AGCGTGAAGCGCGTATGGATCACAGGCGGTACCGCCGTGGTGTCGCAGGGAGTCGAGAACTCGCTGAAGTCAAAGCTCCGCGACGCCAACGTCAAGCGTCTCGCAGGAGGTGACCGCTTCGCGACAGCCGCAGCCGTCGCCCGGTTCGGTGTCTCGCGCGGCATGCAGTGGGACGGCGTCGGTATCACCACCGGCATGAACTTCCCCGACGCGCTCGCTGCAGGACCGGTTCTCGGCTCGAAGAACACGGTCATGCTGCTCACCGATTCGAACTCGGTGCCCGCGCCGACGCGCAGTGCGCTCTCGGCCAACAGGGCGAAGATCAAAACGGTGCACTTCTTCGGGGGGACGGCGGTGGTGCCGTTATCCGTGCGGGCCGAGGTGCTCAAGCGGTGAAGTAGGGGGTAGCCGTGTGGCCACCGTGGTTTGCGGCCCTGCACTCCTCCCGCTACGGAGTAAGGTTCGTACTGCCTCTTCGAGAGAGTCTGCAGCCGAGAGCGGGAAAGGGAGGACGTGTTGTCAGAGTTCAATGAGAGTGCCAGCCAGTTGTTCGCAGAGGGCCGGCTCGACGATGCTATCGAAGCGTACACCCAGGCGATCGAGGCGGATTCCTCCGATGGGGATGCTTACTACGGCCGCGGTCTGGTGCACGCCGAGAATGACGATCCCGAGATGGCTGTCGAGGACTACACGAAAGCCATCGAGTTCGGCGTTTCGGGCGCGACCGTCTTCTACAAGCGGGGCGTCGCCTACCAAGGTCTCGGGGAGCTCGACAGTGCGATCGCCGACTACGGCATGGCGATCGAGCTTGATCCCTCGCGGGCGTCGGCCTACAACAACCGGGGTATCGTCTGGCAGCGCAAGGATGAGCTGGATAGCGCGATCGCCGACTACGACCGGGCCATCGAGCTGGATCCCGAGGACGCGGTCGCCTACAACAACAGGGGATTCGCCTGGCAGGAGATGGGCGAGCTCGACAGAGCCATCGCCGACTACGACCGGGCCATCGAGCTGGATCCCGAGGACGCGGTCGCCTACAACAACAGGGGATTCGTCTGGAGGGTCAAGGGAAGCCAACTCAAAGACAAGGCTATCGAGGACTTCTCGAGGGCCATCGAGCTCAAACCTTCGTATGCGGCCGCGTACCAGAACCGCGGCTACGCCTGGCAGGAGACCGGTGCCGACTACAACGCGGCGCTTGACTTCAAGAAAGCAATGGAGATCGACCCCCGTTTGCGTATCGAGTAGTACCGGCGTCATCCGGCACCCGCGGGAGGCGGTGAAGGCACCGGGGAGCGACACACCTATCGCTTCCCGGTGCTTATTCTGTCGGTGGATTCTGACACGAATCCTCATTTCATCACTTGTGAACGGCGCTTCATCCGCAGGGCCCCCCAACTGGTATCTGAGTGTTCCTTAATGGAGGGGAGGAGGTGAGCCGCTCGGGTATCGGCATCCAGCAACGCACAGGTTTCGATGTCGTGCCGCATGCCCTTCGTACCACGGAACATCCTTTTTCAGGAATCAGAGTGACCTAGCAGGGAGGTTTATCAATGGACAGCGATCATGTCATAGCACCGGAGGAGTTGGAATCCGGGGGAATCTCAAGAAGGCAGATGCTCATAGGCACGGGTGCGTTGGCCGCCGGGTTCACGTTCGGCCAGTTTGCAACCGGAGCCAGCAATGCGTTTGCGGCCGGTAGCCTGACTACCGAAGATATGCTGGTGACGCCCTTCGAGTGGCCTACGCCAGCCGGATGGGTAGCGGCGTTCGGTTCCTTCGAGAACGCTGCGCGTGAGGCGACGATTCGGGGGTATGAGCGCTATAGAGCGGGCGGTGGTTGAGCCAACGCTACCTGGTATGGGCCAGTTTCGGTCCTCATAGAGGCACTGAAGGCGGAAGACGCTACCAAGACCTACAAGTGGGAGTATTTCATCGGTAGGTACGGCCACTTCACCGGACAGACCGAGACCCACCGGACGTATCCGGGAGGGGCAGCCCTTGACAGTATCGCCAGGTGGGGCCACGGCGGCATGAATGGCTGGGGATCGACCTGCGGGATTCCGATCGCGGGCGCGATGGTCATTCAACAGGCTGTGCCCGACAGCGCGACTCCAAATCTCCTCGATCAGCTCTTCGCCAACTACGGATCAGCAGTGCATCCGGAGGCGGATGTCAGCAATGCTCCTTGGTTCTATAACGGAGTCCGTCTCGGCGGGGCCATTCAGATCAGCCGCGAGCCGCTGGAGGCAGTCAAGGTTGGCAGCATGCAGTGTCACAACGCCATCGAGCAGTTCATCAAACTCGGCGACAAGTACTCTCCCAGGAAAGTGCGCCAGGAGTGGTGCGGACGGATCACTGCCGATCAGTGCTATCTCACGATGAAGTTAATCAACAACTACTATCACGCGACCGATTACGCCCACACGCCACTGTCCGCAGTCCCGGCGACCTGCCACACGAGCGCGTGCCACAGGAACGAAAAGGGTAGGCTGATAGGCAAAGAAGACTGCCTCGTGTGCCACAAGTAGTCACAGTGATCTGTCTGATCGCACGACCGTGACACAGCCTACTCATCCACTAATCATTGGAGGAGGTATGAGAAAGATATCTTTTGTCGTGACTCTCGCTGCTGTCCTTGTCTTCGCGTTCAGCGGTGTTGCGATGGCCAAGTACGCAGGCTATGGGTACAACGTCGACGGCACCAACCACGTGGGATACCTCTCGTGGGAAGGCGCGCTATTGCTCAATCCGGCTCAGGCCACCGATCCGGGTGGACCCCACGGCG
>CAYGKH010000240.1:0-2815 GCA_964350345.1 uncultured Coriobacteriaceae bacterium | reverse complement strand
ACGGCGAGGAGAGCGCGTACCAGTACTGCGCGGGAGACCCGGTGGGGAAGGTGGACCCGACGGGGGAAGCGGCGACGAAGCTGCTTTCGAACGCGGTTTACGATCGCGCAAGGGCCAGAATCAAGAGTCGTGCTGACTACATCCTGAGAAACGCAACGGGTTATCTACTCGGAGGAAAGAGCGAGACGGGAAGAATTGACTGCTCGGGTCTCGTCACAAGGATCATGGTTCACGCTGGAATCTTCCCCAATTCAGCCGTGAACTACTGGAGCAGCGGCAGAATCTATCAGGAGGCTCCACGGAAGGGGGTTCCCTCTGTCGCCTTCTTCAATAAGGGGAACCGAATGGGCTATCGTATCGGTGACGTCTTGTACAAGGCTGGCAGGCCAGGACACGTCGCCATCGTCGTCTCCGACGGCCAAGATCCATGGATTGTCGAATCCTCTCCGAGATACGGCGGACCAAAGAAGCATCGCCTCAGCGCACGATGGGCTTCATGGGCGCCTGCGGGCAGCGGGCGCTTCTTCATCAAGCATTCGGTACAGTTGATCAGGTGATTGAGATGTCTAGAACAATTGGTATCGGTCAAGCGCGAGCAGGTCTGGCTGTCGCACTGTTGATGGCTAGCCTTATGGGAGTTGGCTGCTCTGCTCAGAGGAACACAGACGCGGAAGTCCAAACTGGGAGGGGGACGGACGGCACCTCGAGTGTTGCCGTGTCGTGGGCGCTCCAGGACATACTGCTTGGGTACATCAACGGTGGGTTTCCGGCTAGAGAAGCGCGGACTATTCCAGAGGACGGACTCTGTTTCGTATCCGTCCGAGGTATTACTGACACTACGGTGCTTGTCGATCCGATTGGCTTGCTTCATGGATCGGAGGCCGTGTCTGAAGCAGTGAGGGACGGGGTCGAGATTACCGAGTTCGAGCCCTACTTGGTGGACAGGCACGAAGATGAGTCGGCCCTATTGGTGGATGACGAATTCGTGGCGGTGCTCTGGTCTCCCCCCGACGGACAGACTTACGGGAGGAATGATACTGCAGAATACTGGGTGACTGACTTCGGCGGCCTGCGCGACACATACGAGAGCGATTCGCTCCGTCGCGAGGCTCTTGGAGGAATGGGGGCGCTGGTGGCTTTGCGGGACGGCCGGGTGGTAGCGCTTTACGAGAACTACGCGCCCTAAGAACTGGAGGCGCAGTCTTGGCGATGCGATTCCTGGCAGGTATTCCTGGTCTGCTACCACTACCGTCATCACGTTCGCCCGCTACACCTACGACCCCTACGGGCGCGTGCTCACGCAGACATCGAACGCGGTGACCGGCATCACCTCGACCGTCGCCTCGGCGATCGCCACCCGCCAGCCGCTGCGCTATGCTGGCTACGCCTACGACGCCCACTCGGCCACCTACTACCTCTCGCAGCGCCACTACGACCCGGCGACGATGCGCTCGCTTCCTCCTGAATAGCGTCGATGCATGTGTGCGGGTACCATAGGGTTGGAGGTGCACACATGGTGCTCATGCTTGAACAGAAGCGCGACGCGATTGCGGACGCATGCCGTCGTCACAGCGTAACTCGCATGTACGCTTTCGGCTCCGTGTTGCGCGATGACTATCGGCCAGAAGAAAGCGACATCGATCTTCTCGTGGAGTTCGATTCGCTGACCCCGTTCGAGCTCGTTGACGCCTACTTCGACCTACTTGATGAACTCCGCGAGATTCTGGGCGCCCCGGTTGATCTAGTGATGGCTGACGCGATCAAGAACCCCTACATCGCCGCTGACATCGAGGACAGCAAGCAGGTCCTCTATGCCGCGTGACGCCCGCGCCTACCTCAAGGACATCCTCGACGGCTGTTCTGCGATCACCGCGATGCTTGACGACGTAGATCTTGAAGCCTACCGGCAGAATCGGATCATACGACGAGCGGTGGAGCGGGAGTTCACGATCATCGGCGAGGCAGTTCTCGCGCTGTCGCACAAGGATTCTGAGGTGTTCGACTCGATCACTCAGGCTCGCCGCATCGTGGATTTCCGCAATCAACTGACCCACGAGTACCCATCCGTGAACGACGTTGTAGTTTGGGGAATCGCTGTTCGCGATGTCCCGGTCCTGAACGAGGAATGCCAACGTCTACTCGATGAGATCGAGGCACGTGCTGGATCGTCCTGAATTCAAGTCTGGCCGCCAGCCGCTGCGCTACGCTGGCTACGCCTACGACGCCCACTCGGCCACCTACTACCTCTCGGCCCGCCACTACGACCCGGCGACGGCGCGCTTCCTCACGAAGGACCCCGCCCGCGACGACGGCGAGGAGAGCGCGTACCAGTACTGCGCGGGAGATCCGGTGGGGAGTGTGGATCCGACGGGGGAAGCCAGTGTATGGGTGCCAACCATAGGTCAAGCGAAGAGCCAATGGTGTTGGGCAGCGGCGGCTGTCGCAGTTATTCGAGCAATGAAAGGCAAGATTGTGAGCCAGTCCGCTTTCGTCAAGTATGTCAAGGGCAAGGATGTCAACCAAGGAGGTACTCACTGGGAGATCAAGAAAGGACTGAAGCACGGGGGCGTGGCCACCGTCCCCACATGGTATTGGACCCCAGGCTGGCAGAGCGTACAGGGGAAGATCAAGGCCCGGAAGCCGATGATTGCCTGTATCTCCTGGCACGCCGGAGGCGGTCATGCAGTTGTCATCTACGGGACAAACGATAAGTCCAAGGGAAACATCAGTTGGATGGATCCGCTCCCAGTAGGGAAGGGCTCCAAGCACACGGGTTCGTGGGACTACTTCAAGCGAAACAAGAGGTGGAAATGGG
>CAYGKH010000239.1:1105-2832 GCA_964350345.1 uncultured Coriobacteriaceae bacterium | reverse complement strand
ATACCACGGTGAGCCTGCTCGCGACTGCCCCTCGCTTTGGCACGGCTCCCTACACCTATCAGTGGCATCGGTCTGCGGAAGACGACTTCACGCCATCCGCTGAGACCGCCATCGCGGGGGCCACGTCGCTCGCGCTGGACGATACGGGGCTGACGCCGGAGGCGACGTACTACTACAAGGTCGTTCAGACGGATGCGGCGCTTGACAGTGTGACCACGGCACAGCG
Organism: uncultured Coriobacteriaceae bacterium; assembly: GCA_964350345.1. Lineage (GTDB taxonomy): Bacteria > Actinomycetota > Coriobacteriia > Anaerosomatales > SLCP01 > JAUVXE01. The sequence goes on along the minus strand of CAYGKH010000239.1, from coordinate 2,606 downwards.
CGTTGTGGTGATGGAGGCGACGGAACCGGAGGAGCTCCCCGAAGCCGCGTCGATGCTGGTTGCGCACACGGCGCTCACTGACGGGGCAGGAGAGACGGAAGTCCCGCTGTTCGCCGATGCGTCAGAGCTTCCCAAGACATCATACGACCTTGGCGAGTTCTGCTGGTGGGGCTGCAACGAGCCGAACAACGGGCCAAGATACTCCATTGAGCCGGTGTATTTCCAAGGGCTTATGGACGCCGGAATACTCGGTGTGCGCTACGCCATCGACTGGAACATGGTAAAGCAGAACTCCCCCAGTGATGCGTATTCGTGGAACGGATACCAGCAGAAGTCGAATATCGCGCAGGTGCGGGCGAACGGCGGGAGTGTTATCGTCACGCTGGCCTACTCTCCCGGCTGGTCGAACAACGAGCGCGGGCGGTTCTACCCTCCGCTGGCATACGCTTCTGCTGAGGAGCAGAGCTTCGTCGATGATGAGCTCACCCTCGACAACCCGGATGTCTTCGTGGACAACCGGACGGGGGAGCGCGCAGGCCCGTTCGTGATGCCCTCCAGCGTCGAGCTGGTGGCCGTCAGTAACGAGCTGTCGCTGTTCTACTCGGGAGAAACGACCTACGAGACGTTTGCGCCGGGCCGCTGCGCGCATACCACGCACTATCCGATTTCGCTCGCTGTGGGTGACTTGAAGGTCGAAGTGGATGAGCCCGCAGACGGCTCGTGGGTGGAGTGGACGCGAGTTGCGCGTCTGTCGGATGCCGCCGATGGCGCGACGGCCTACGTGGCCGACCATTCGGGACGCATTGCGTTCCGCTACAACGACATCACGCAGGGACACGGGAAAGTCCCGACCACTGGCGCGAAGATTCGCATCACTTACAAGTACTATCCAAGCGTGTATGCGCTGACTTCGGACTACCTGCTGAACAGGACAACCGGCGTTATCACGCGGACCGGGGCAGGCGGGCTCAGCGTCCCCATCATGTCTGACGGTTTCTCGTCGTTCGCCCCTGCGGAGGAGGGCTGGAACCCCGGCGGGCTGACCGACTACACCATCGAAGTCGCGAACATGTCGGACGGGTTCCCTGGAGCGTCTCTGGCTGCCGGATGGTCGTTCGACACCGCTCCGACCTACACGGTGAACGGGACTCTGAACGTCACAGCCGCCGCGTCGGGCGTCTATATTCTCACACAAGACATTGTTGCCGCGGCAGGCGATTTCGAGCTCGTGGTCAAGATTACAGCATCCTCCAGCACTGGTGCGGTTGGACTCCGCATACAGGGAAGCAACCCCTCGAATGACCGTCTGACCGTGTTTCGGAACTCCAGCGGCGAAGTCAGTCTCAGCATCTACAATGGGGGTTCTGGCGCATCCAGCAAGATGGGTTGGGCGTGGGCTGTCCCTCTCACCATCCATGTGAAGAAGGTCAGCACGAACATCACGGCGTGGGCGGAGGAAGTGCAGGACAGCTACAACTACTTGAACGGGAGTATCAACTGG
>CAYGKH010000239.1:0-1095 GCA_964350345.1 uncultured Coriobacteriaceae bacterium | reverse complement strand
TCGCAGGTGGCGCATCCGGCTCAAGTATATCGGTCGATGACTGGCTCGTGAAACCGGTTTACCGGCCTCTGGCTCTGGCCGCTGCGGACGGCAAGCTGAATGTGACTCTGGCCGCTGGCGACCGGCAGTCCTACATGCAGGACGTCACAGGCTCCGGCAGCTTCGAGGTCAGCATGGTTGTCGGGAGCATCGCAGGCATCCTGACAACAGGCCGTGTGGGCTTCAGGCTGTACCAGGATGCGGACAACTACCTCGATGTTGCAGCTTATTGCGATGGGTCAGGGGCTAACGCAGTCAGGTTCTACGTCTCAGGGAAGACGGGTGGAGTTGCCGTCACCGGCGCTGGCACGGACGGCAGCGGGGAAGCGACAACTGTCACCATCAAAGCCGTCTATAACGCCGACACCGGTGGGATGGTCTGCACCATGCGGCCGAAGACGGACTATGCGACAGACCGCAGTTTCACGATGTCCAACTTCGCGCCGGAGACGATGGGGCTTTGGTTCTACTCCGACCCGCAGAGGGCAACGAGCGGCGCTAGGCTGACCTGCACCATCGACGACTGGGGTGTTGTTGTCAGCGCCGGGATGGCCGACAACGTCCTCGTGTCGTACGACTACCTCGACACCGCGAAGTGGAAGGAGTTCATCACCGACGCCTGCTCGCAGTTCTGCGATGGCCTGGGCGGTGCCAACGACCTGTCCCGTCACATCGAGATCTGGAACGAGCAGTCGCCAGCGGCGGACTGGGTCTGGACGGGCGGGCTGATAACGTATGCCCGGTTGCTGAAGCACGCCGCGGATGCCGCGCACCTCGTGAACGCCGACATCAAGGTGATGAACGGTGGCTGGGCTGATGGCCAGATACAGCGGCATGCCGACCTGTACGACACTATCGTGGCGGCAGACTTCGACCTCGGTGCGTCCCACCCGTATCATTGGGCCAAGACGAAGCCCGGCTCTGGCTGGCTGACCCTCGCGAACTACATCCGCGTGGCTATGGACGCCCACTCGGACGAGGACAAGCACGCACACTTCGGCGAGATAAGCGTCTCCGCCGGAGCCTGTACATCCGAAGCTGACTCGTATCTCGGGG
>CAYGKH010000238.1:0-2847 GCA_964350345.1 uncultured Coriobacteriaceae bacterium | reverse complement strand
CCCCGATCCCGCGCTGCTGCGCCCGCGTGCATTCACTGCGGCGCAAGCAGGCGGCCGAACGTCTCCAGATCGAGCAGCACTGTACGCCAGGCCTCCTGGACCACCTCGGGCCCGTGCCAGCCGCCCTGCTCCAGAGCGCTGCGCAGCAGTTCAAGATTTGGCTGCGGCCATGTGGGATCCGAGAGATACCACAGCAGGTCATAGAGGTCGCGTCCCTTGGTGTACGGGCGCATGAACAGCGCTGCGAGTTTCCCGGCAAGGAGACTCGCCCTGTCGTGATGTAGGACTCTCGCAAGGGCGTACCTGCGCACCTCGCTGATCTCGCACACTGCTCCGTCTGGCGGATTGGTGTCGACCTCGATCTTAACGCTGACGACCTCGCTCGCGTGTGGAGAGAGGTCCAGCTCGTGCAGGATCCCCGGGAACTTCACGAACGCCTTATCCACTGCTGTGCGGTTGGGCTTCTGGGCCGCCTCGACCGCATACCCCTCACGCTCGAACGTCCGCACGATTCGGGCCAAGAGATCTTCGAACCGATAACTGGCGGGGTCGCCTTCCAGTGCGAAGTCAAGGTCTTCCGAGTACCGGGGAATGGCATAGAGGAATCGCAGGGCGGTTCCTCCCATGAACGCGATCGAGGTCATCTGACCGGACAGCCACCAACGTATACCGCAAGGATCGGGTCCTCGCCTGCCCCCTACTCGATCTCCGAGCGGTACGGGATCGACTCCTGGGCTCCTCGGCGGGCCACGGTCTTGGCCGCAACCGTGTTCGCCCACTTCACGGCATCTACAAGGCTCGAACCACCGAGAAGTCCGTCGGCGAGCGCCCCGCAAAACGTGTCCCCCGCAGCGGTGGCATCGACGGCGTCGACCCGGGCTGCCGCGACGTGCTTCACAGCATCGCCCTCGATCACGACCGCACCATCGGCGCCGAGCGTCACCACGATCGCTGCAGGCCCGTCGACAAGCCGGGCGACACGGACGACTTCGTCGACGCTCCTGGGAACCTCGACACCCGCGATGCGTGCAAGCTCGAACCGGTTCGGGACGAGGACATCGACCGCTTCGAGAACCTCGGGATCGACCTCGCGCGCGGGAGCCGGGTTCAAGATGAAGATCCCCCGGCAAAGCGCGGCCGCCCGTGCCACGACCTCTCCCGGGACCTCCTGCTGGACCAGGACACACCGTGCCGAACCCACACTCCTGGCGCTCGCATCCACGTGGACACCGGAAAGCGCACCGTTGGCGCCGGGGCTCACCACGATCGTGGACTCGCCATCGGGCTCGACGAAGACGAAAGCCTGTCCTGTTGGGACGCGGGCCAGAGCGACACCGCCGGTGTCGATACCCTCGGACCGCAAGGCGTCGAGCATCCACTCGCCGTCGCCGTCCTCGCCCACCGCGCCGACCATCGCGACACGGCGGCCGAGCCGGGCTGCGGCTACCGCCTGGTTGGCGCCCTTGCCACCCGGCCCGCGCAAGACATCGCCACCGAGTACCGTAGCGCCCTGCTCGAGAGCGTGCGGTATGTCGACCGCGCGGTCGACGTTGATGCTGCCGACGACGACGACCTCTATCTCACTCATAGTGGGAGATCGCCTCGATCATCACGTCCCAGAAGCGTTCGGAGTCCAGGTGCAGGGCCACGAGCGCGTTGTCCGGCTCGCCGGTCAGGCGGTGCAGATCGACACAGGTCGCACCGGCGGTGAACCGGCCGGCCGTCTCGATGGCCACGGGGTACGACTCGCACTCCACCATCGACGGATCGATGACCCGCACAAGCGCTACCGGGTCGTGCAGAGGCGGCGACGTGAACCCCCAGGTGCGCAGGTAACTCGCCGAGAAGAACGTCAGCAACTCGACGCACAGGTCGCCCATCCGGGTGCCGAGCGCGCTGATGCGCTCAAGGACCTCGGGTGTCGCGAGTGCCTGGTGGGTGACGTTCAGGCCGCACATCGTCAGCGGCACGCCCGAGCGGAACACGACGTCGGCCGCTTCCGGATCGACCCGGATGTTGAACTCAGCGTAGGGCGTATCGTTACCACGCTCGGTCGAGCCGCCCATGAGCACGATCTCGCGGATGTTGGCTTTGAGCTCGGGGTGTGCGGAGAGCACGAGTGCGATGTTGGTGAGCGGTCCGGTCGGGACGAGCGTCACCGGCTCGGGGTGCTCGCGCAGGATGCGCACGATCAGGTCGTGGGCGTTCTCTTCGGCCTGGGGGACGTCGGGCTCGCCGAACTGCGGCCCGTCGAGACCGGATTCGCCGTGCACGTAGTCGCCGATGTGCAGGGTGCCGAGGAGCGGTTCGGCGGCCCCCATCGCGATCGGTACGCCGCGGATCCCGCCCACCGAACACATGCGCCGGGCGTTGATGGTGCACTTCTCGACCGTCTGGTTCCCGCCGACAGTAGTGATAGCGAGGAGATCGATGGCCGGATTGGCGTGCGCAAGAAGAATCGCGAGCGCGTCGTCGTGACCGGGGTCGCAGTCTAAGATCACCGGGGTGGGCATGTCGCTCACTGCTCCTTGGCGAGCCAGCGCATCAGCTGCGTGAACAACCGCGCGTACCCGGGCCACTCGACGAAGTCGTCCGGGCACCAGTGCGGACCGACGTCCGACGCCCATGCGGCGGTGCGTCCCGCGCCCTCTGCACGTACCGCCAGCAGCGGATCGGCACCGATCGTCACGAGCACCTCGGCATCATCGGTGGGAGCGAACCGGTTGTAGCCGAGCAGCGTGGGCCACGCCGGGGAGTCCCCGACCCCGTCGAGGATCGGGTGACCGGGCTTAACTACGAGCGCCGCGGCACCTTCCGGTGCTTCGACGCGGTCGTCGGACGGCTCGA
>CAYGKH010000237.1:0-2855 GCA_964350345.1 uncultured Coriobacteriaceae bacterium | reverse complement strand
CCATCTGGCAGCATCCCGGATCTCCGGCTGCCGAGGCGTACCGCGTGCTGCGCAACTCGCTCGACTTCATCAACTTCGAACACGACATCAAGACGCTTCTCGTCACCAGCGCTGCGCCCGGTGAGGGTAAGTCGACGGTGGCGGCGAACCTTGCCGCATCGCTCTCGCAGGCCGGCAAGAAGGTCGCACTCGTGAGCTGTGACTTCCGCAGGCCGACTACCGAGGCGTTCTTTGGCGTACAGAATATGATCGGTCTTTCCGACGTGCTGCTCGGTGCACACACCCTCAAAGCCGCACTACAGCGCCCCGGAGACGAGTCGCTGTTGATCATGACGAGCGGCAAGATGCCGCCCAACCCCAGCGAGCTGCTCGGGTCACAGAAGATGCAGGAGCTGATCGGTGAGCTCAAGGAGTGGGCAGACTGGGTCGTCATCGATTCGCCGCCGCTGCTCGCCGTCGCGGACCCTGCTGCGGTCGCACGCTGGTCCGACGGTGTGCTCATCGTGAGCCGGGCGGGCACGTCGACCCGTGAGGCGGCGGCCAAGGGTGTCGAGATGCTCGAGAAGGTCGGCGCGCGGATCATCGGCTCGGTGGTGTGGGGGCTTGACGCCTCGACCGCCGGTGCCGGCTACTACGCGGGCTACTACGGTGACTACTACTACGCCGACTACTACAACAAGCAGTCCGAGGGTGGTCGTAGCGCGGGCAAGAAACGCTCGCACGACTCGGGTGCGAAGGCGACAGTTCAGGTTCATGCGGCCGGGACACCCGCACAGGTCTACGTGCCCGAGATCTCGCCGATGCGCAAGTTCCTCGGGTTCGTCGGCCGCGTCATGGCCGGGCTGCTCGGGTTCCTGGTGGTGGTCGTGATCGCGGGGCTGGTGACGTACTTCCTCGATCAGTATTTTGGGTGGGGGATCTTGCAGGTCCTTCTATCGCGCTGATATTCGAAGCGAGCAGTGGGGTTGTGACAGACATGTTCCGTGACAAGACGCTCCTCGTGACCGGCGGGACCGGCAGCTTCGGGCATGCGATCGTCGACCGGTTTCTCGAGACCGATGTTGGCGAGATCCGTATCTTTTCGCGCGACGAGAAGAAGCAAGAGGACATGCGCCACCGCTACCAGCAGCTCTGTCCGTCGACGTGCGACAAGCTGCGCTTCCATATCGGAGATGTTCGCGACATCCAGTCGGTGACGAACGCGATGTACGGCGTCGACTTCCTTTTCCACGCCGCTGCGCTCAAGCAGGTCCCGTCGTGCGAGTTCTTCCCGATGGAGGCAGTCAAGACCAACATCCTGGGGACTGAGAACGTGCTCACGGCAGCGATCAGGGAGGGCGTCAAGAAGGTCATCTGCCTGTCGACCGACAAGGCGGCCTACCCCATCAACGCGATGGGGACGAGTAAGGCGATGATGGAGAAAGTCTTTGTTGCCAAGGCCCGGACCACCGATTCGACCCTCATCTGCGGGACCCGGTATGGCAACGTGCTCTGTTCGCGCGGCTCGGTGATCCCACGCTTCGTCGAGCAGGTCAAAACCGGAGAGCCCATTACGGTGACCGATCCCAAGATGACGCGGTTCGTGATGTCGCTCGAGGAGGCGGTCGAGCTCGTCCTCTATGCGTTCGTGCACGCCGAAGCCGGCGACATCATGGTTCAGAAGGCTCCGGCGGCCACGATCGCCCACTTCGCCGAGGCGGTGCGGGAGATCTTCGAAGCCGACAACCCTGTTAAGATCATCGGTATCCGGCACGGCGAGAAGACCTACGAGACACTGCTCACCTTCGAGGAGCGGATGGGCGCCGAGGACCTTGACGGGTTCTTCCGTGTTCCGGCCGACAAACGCGACCTGAACTACGAGAAGTACGTCACCGAGGGCACGGGCGTCCAGTCCCGCAACGGGGGAGCGGACTTCGAGGAATACACCTCCCGCAACACCGAGCAGCTCACCGCTGCCGAGCTCAAGGCGAAGTTGCTCACCCTCGATTACATCCGTGACGAACTCGCCGCGTGGAGGGGTCGCCCGTGAAGGTGCTGGTGACAGGTGCCGAGGGTTTCATCGGGCGCAACCTCGTTGCCCGCTTGAGGGCCGGAGGCGCACCGGACATCACTGAGGTCCTCGAGTTCGACAGAGACAACGGTGAGCACCTGTTGGCAGAGTATGTTGCCCAGGCCGAGTTCGTGTTCCATCTGGCGGGAGTTAACCGGCCGCAGGATCCATCGGAGTTCACCGAAGGCAACGTCGATCTCACCGAAAAGTTGCTGGCAATTCTGCGTGAGACCGGACCCAAACCGGTGCTTCTGTCGTCATCTGCGCAGGCTGCACTCGACAACCCGTACGGGACGAGCAAGCTCGCTGCTGAAGAAGCGGTGACCGCGTACGCTGGGGGCACAGGTGCCGAGGTGTTCGTCTACCGGCTGCCGGGTGTCTTTGGCAAGTGGAGCAGGCCCAACTACAACAGTGTGGTCGCCACGTTCTGCCACAACGCCGCACGTGATCTGCCGATTCGGATCGACGATCCGTCGATGATGTTGCCGCTCGTCTACATCGACGATGTGGTGGACGAGTTCATAGCCGCAGCGGAAGGCCGAGCTACGCGGGTAGACGCCGCGCGCTGCAGCGTGCCCGTGGTTCACGATGTGAGCCTCGGTCGCATCGCTGAGTTGCTGTATGGCTTCGCTGCAAGAGGCGAGACGCTAGAGGTGCCTAACGGCGCGGATGACTTTGAGCGCAAGCTCTACGCGACTTATCTGAGCCACCTGCCCGAGACTGGGTTCAGTTATCCGCTCACCACGCATGCGGATGAGCGGGGGAGCTTCACAGAGATCATCAGGACACCCGATCGCGGACAGTT
>CAYGKH010000236.1:0-2874 GCA_964350345.1 uncultured Coriobacteriaceae bacterium | reverse complement strand
GCAGAACTGCCCGACCGCGCCAACCAGCCGTCACCGTGAAAGATCGAGGCTAGGGTGGGTTCACAAGACTCATGGAGGCCGTACTATCGACCGATAGTCCCTAGAGACCGTCTGCGGGCGGTGCCCTCGCCCCGCACTCGGTTCACTAGGAGGTCCCGTGTCGGTGTGTGGTGGTCTGATGGCAGCGCACCAGGTCGACCGCATTGCGGCGGCATCCGAAACGACGTGGAGGGGAAGCATCCCGTGGCTCAGTTGACGGTCGAGGTTTCCGAAGGGATCCGTGAGCAGCTCCAGCGAGCGCTGCTCCTAGCACTCGACTCGCGCCCGACGCCGGTTGGCGACCTACTTGCCAAGGTCGCAGCCAGCGAGGACGCAGACGTCGAGATCGTCGCATCCGCAATGTGGGACCTTGTCGAGCAGGAGCGGATCGGCTACGGGAGCGACGCCATGGTCCGCCCGAGTCGCTAGACTTGAGGGCGTGACGAAGGCCGCGCCGACAGGGAGCCTTGTCTCGTCCCCAACGGCCATCGTCGCCAACAACCACGTCGAGGAGACTCGCCAGGCGCGGCTCCGCCCAACGAGGGATCCAGGGAAGGATCCCCGCTCGCCGGCGCGTCACGATCGGGACCGCATCATCTACTCGCGCGCCTTGTTGCGGCTTTCCGGTGTTACCCAGGTCCTGACGCCGAGCGAACGCGGCGCTTGGACACACAACCGGTTGACGCATAGCCTGAAGGTCGCGCAGGTCGCACGGAGCATTGCTGAGTCCCTACTCAGCAAGCCGCACCACCACGGCATGATCGCCGCTCTCGGCGGGCTCGATGCTGACGTCGTCGAGGCCGCCGCGCTCGCCCATGATCTTGGCCATCCGCCGTACGGCCACATCGGCGAAGCCGTCCTCGACCGGTTCGCTCGTGACCACCTCGGACTGCCGGAGGGTTTCGAAGGTAACGCGCAAACGCTGCGCATACTCGCGACTTTGGAGCCCCGATCGTCGCAGCCGAACGGAATGGACGTCACGGCGGCGACGATGGCTGGCGTACTCAAGTACCCGTGGCCGAGGAGCTCTGGCACGGTCTCCGATACGAACGATCCACCGAAGTTTGGATACTACTCCGAAGAAGCGCAGGCATTCGCGAGAGCGCGTGCCTGGCTTCCCGCGAGCTATGGTGACCGCGAAGCACAAACGCTCGAGGCGTCCATCATGGACGTCGCAGACGACATCACCTATGCGCTGCACGACCTTGAGGATTACCGCTTCGCCGGGTTGGTTTCTACAGTTGCAGTTCGTAGTGAACTCAGTGCATGGCTCGAACGCTATGCGTCGCGACTTAAGGAGGGGGAACAGGTCGACGACGAAGACACCACTTCTGGTGCCCTTCGGAAACGACTGACACAGGACCCAGCGTATAACACCGAGGACTTCATTGCGGCGGTCTACGCCGCGCTTGGGCACCTGAAGCTGCTCAACGACCCGCAAAGTCGCCACTGGCGTATCACTCAAGAGAACAGTCGCCGGTTCATTTCGAACCAGATTACTCAGTACATCGACCACCTTGAGCTGAGCGTCACGCCAACGCGGGGGGACCCGTCGCTCAAGCTCAACGTCGAGGACTGGCACGTCGTTCAGATCCTCAAGCAGGTCACCCGCTACTTTGTCATCGGACGAGCGGACGTGGCGGCCGTTCAGCGAGGACAACAGCGACGCTTGACTGAATTGCTAACGATGCTTCATGCCTGGGTATCGGATGACCGAGATTTGCGCCGAGCGGCACCCGAACTGCAGGAGCTTTGGCAGCGTCACGGTGCCAGAGGTCTCCTCGACTACGTTGCCGGTCTCACCGACGACCGCGCGACGGTCTTGCACGCCACGTTGGTCGGAGACGAGGTCCAAACAGTCGTTACCGGTCTCGCTCTCTGAACCAAGTTGCGTAGGGGAATTGAGCCAGGCGCTCGTTATCGTAACGGGGGTCGCCAGTTACCTCCATGCCGCACCAGGGCGGCGGATTGATCGCTGTTTTCGGATCGCGAACCTCGCATTCCGCGACGATCAGCCCCTCATTGTCGTGGTAGAAGACGTCCACGTCCCATATCATTCGAGCGTCGATCAGCTGATATCTGGCCTTCACTACTTTCCATTCGCTTGCCCTGTACAGGTCCATCGCCAACTCCACCGGTATCTCCCACTCGTACTCAGGCCGGCCAATGCCATTACGCGGGCCCTTGATGGTAAGGGTGTTGTGCCCTTCCTGGTCGGCGCGCGTCTCGCCAACGTAGAAAGCGCGTCGGATCCGGACCGACCACGCGCCGGTGACTGCGAGGTACGCTTGCGAAACCATGGTTGGGCGATGTCCCACCACGACAGTCGGATCGGCGACGAGCCACTTGCGCTCATATTCCATCTGGTGCATATGAATGCTCTCCCCGAGAGTGTCTAGCTTGCACCTCGACGTGGACTGACAGAAGAGTACGTCTACGCTTGGACCGGCCAGGGCGACGTTGCATCGGAAGCCCATCGAGCGCAGTCGAGCCGGCGGTCCGGTTTGGATCGGCGGCTCGTTCCAACAGTAGCCGAGGGAAGACCTCGATCCTCCTAGAGTGGCCCGATCCTCTCCTTGGCTAGCACTCGCGTGGCTGGCCAGTCGTTCCGCTTGCGCCTTGCTCGGTTGGGAGCGGTAGCAGCTTCGGTTGCAGTGTGCCCTGAGATCGAACCGTTCGTGCCGGGCGGCCGCCGTACAACGGAGCGTTCTGAGCCGAACGGACATTCCCGCCAACACCTATCCGCGACGCCTTGAGGGCGTTTGGAGAGTGCGCTGCGCCAGCCCTCCAACTGAGCACCGGCGGCTAGCCACTCTACCGATGCGAGCCCAGGGC
>CAYGKH010000235.1:0-2881 GCA_964350345.1 uncultured Coriobacteriaceae bacterium | reverse complement strand
CCGCGCTGGCGGCAACAGGAAAAGCACGTCCGCTCGCCCACGCACCGGCGGCCGTGCTTCTGTTCGTCGTGATCGGAGGGATGCTAAGTGGGGCCGCTACGGTGGATCCGAATTCCGCCGAAGAACGACTCAGGGAGCCCGGCTCATTCCAGTACGACGCCGCCGTCTACCGCCAGACCCACCTTCTAATGGTCGAAAAGGGCCTCGACTACTACGAAGCGTTCGTCACGGCGGCGTCTCAGGATGCACGCCTGGTCGAGCAGGAGTCGGTGCAGGACGGCAAGTTCACAGGCTGGGCGACCTCACCGAGCTATATCCGTCTGCCGTACCTATTCTGGTTGTGGGAGGCGGTCAGATCTCTCGGAATGAACGTCTTCCGGTTCTCGATGCTCGCGTCCTCGCTCCTGCTCATCGGTTCGTACTGGGCGTTTTACCCGGTCTTCCGCCATAGGGCTGCTATCATGCCTGCACTCCTCTACCCCTGGTTCGTCGCTCATGCGACGTGGGTGAACCTCTTCTTCCCGGACTTCTGGGCCGGTCTTCTCGGTCTTGCCTCACTGTTCTTGGTCCTGCGTGAGCGCTGGCTTGCGGCCGGAGTTTTCGCTCTTGCGGCTGCGCTGTGTCGCGAGGCCGCTGCTATCTGGCTCGTGCTGCTCATCTTCGCGGCCCTCGCGCCGAAAACCGACAGGCAGGCGGATCGCAGCCGAAGAGACATCCTCTTCTATCTCGGCTGCTTCGCCCTCTTCTGGGTGGCGGTCTACCTGCACCAGGAACCTGCCGCACGTCTGATCACGGACTCGACCGACGCACTGCCCGTCTCCGAGATGCTCGGGTGGAGTGCGGCCCGCCCGCTCCTTGAGAAGTTCGTGAACCCGGCCGGACACGTGATGTATCCATACGGATTCTTCGCCATCCCGCCTATTGCGCTTGTCGTAGCAGCACCCATCGGCTACGTGCTGGCGCTCAAGAGTCAGCCTCGACGGGTCCTTGCAACGGTTCTGGCGGGTAGCGTGTTCTGGCTCGCATTCACGTTGGCGATCGGAGCCCCGTCGAGCTATTGGGGGCAGCTCTACACTGCTCAAGCCGTTCTCGGAACGACCGCGCTGATGCTCGTGCTCGCGGGGCGACAGCGACTTCCTCTCGAATCAGCTCACGGCGACGATCGTGACTCCTGCGACCACCAGCGCGAGCCCCACCCACTGGACGGCAGCGAGCCGCTCGCGCAGAACGAGAACCGCGATCACTGCGACACATACATAGGTCAGGCCGAGGAAGGGGAAAGCATATGACACTTCTTCGCTCGCCAGGATGTATATCCATGCCGCTGCTGAGGCGGCGTACACGGCCAGGCCGAGTAGCACGAGGGGTTGGACCATCCTGATCAAGAGTCCACGTGCAGAGCCGATCGGCCCGCCCTTGGCGACCCCCGTCTTGATCATCAACTGTCCCGTGACGACCGCCAGCACGGTCGCCAGTATCAAGCCGATCATGATTCCTTACCGCCCCCCAAACCCACGAGGGCGACGCCTCCGGCGATCACCAGTGTCCCGATCCATCGAGTAGCGGAGACCTGCTCTCCCAAGAGAAGGGCAAGGACCGCGACGACGAGATAGTTCGAGGCTCCGAGCGGGTATGCGGCCGCAAGCCTGACGCGCGAGAGCCCGACGATCCAAAGCGCAGACGATATCGCGTACGCTGCAAGCCCGGCGAGGACCCACGGTGTGACGGCGGCCTCGGCCAGCAAGATGATCCAGTCCGACGCGTCGATATCTCGTGCACCGTACCGGAGCATCACCTGTCCCACGGACCCGCAGACCACGCTCGACGCAATTAGAAGCACGTCGACGAGTCCGATCCGAGCACGTGCGCTCACTGCGGTCTCTTCAGATACTCGGCAAGGTTGACCCTGAACGCGACCCGGAAGTACGCCCCGACAGTCGCCCCTACCCGCATCGTGCTTGCGCTCCGTTTCGCGTCATAGCGGAGCACGAACGGCACCTCCTCGACACGAGCAAGACTCCTCATCCGGCCGAGGATCTCGACCATGCACGCAAACCCCCGCTCGGTCACCAGAGAGTCACCGTATCGGTCGAATCCCAAGCGCAGGGCGTTAGCGTCGTAGAGCCGGAATCCGCAACTGTAGTCCCGGACACCCTCGACGAAGAGCACGGTGCTCATCCCGAGCCGTGCACCGAGAGTCATGAACCGCCTGAACGCCGAGAGCCCGAGCACGCGTGACCCTGGCCGATACCGTGAGGCGATCACGATGTCCGCGCCGTCCCTCCAGCGCGCGATAAGGTCCGGGGTGTAGGAGGGATCCTGCGTGAGATCCGCATCCAGCGTCACGATGACGTCCCCGGGACTCGACGCCCTCGATGCGGCCTTGAGTCCCCGCAGTATCGCACCGCCAAGACCGAGGTTTCCGGGATTACGCGTGACGGTCACAGGGAGCGACTCGGTGTACGACTCCGCTATCTCGGCGGTTCGGTCACTGCTGCCGTCATCGACGACGAGGACCGCGTACGACTGCTTCTCCCTGGACATCACCTCGCCGATGCGGACCAGCAGGTCACCGATCGATGCCTCCTCGTTGTACGCAGGCAGCACTATGCGCACCTTGGAAGGTCCTACGCCCTCCCGCGAGACCTGGTCGAAGGCGATAGCCCGCGATGGAAGCGCCCAGATGGCCGCGATGGGACCGATCGCGAGCAGTAGCGGAGTGGCTATCGCTCCCCAGTAGTAGTCCCACTCGTTTGCGCTGAACGTGAACAATAGGCCGAGCGGCATCACGACAGCGCCGACAAGCATCGCCTTTCGCCAGAACGTCGGCACCCGGAGGACCGCTGCCAGAACGGCGAGAGCCGCTCCAAACACAAGGTAC
>CAYGKH010000234.1:0-2895 GCA_964350345.1 uncultured Coriobacteriaceae bacterium | reverse complement strand
GTCCTCACGCAGAAGCTCATGCCCGAGCTACTCGACCTTGCGGGTTGTTCCGCCATCGGCGCGGCACGTCTCATTGGACAGACGGCCGGCGCCTCGCGCTTCTCAAGCGAGGCGGCCTTTGCGATGCACGACGGCACGGCCCCTTTGCCGGTGTCCTCGGGCAGAAGCGAGCGTCATCGCCTGAACCGCACCGGAAACCGTCAGCTCAACTCCGCCATCCACATGATCGCGATCACGCAGATCCGCATGCACCCGCCTGCGATCGCGTACATGGAGCGCAAACGCTCGGAAGGGATGGGCAACCGGGAGGCGCTGCGCTGTCTCAAGCGTCATATCTCCAGGACCGTCTACAAGACGATGCTGAGAGCCGAGAAGGCGCGTGCAGCAGCCGTCGTCCAGGTCGACTTCATGCCTACTCCGGTCGCCGCAGCGGTGTAGGATTGACATAGGAGCAACACACCGACGCGCGCATGGTGTCGCATAATGGAAGCGCAAGCGCGCTGGTGAAGCCAAAGAACGTTAGCAGGACACCAGCGAATCGACAGATATCCGGGTCCATGACACATTCTAATATCGAGTCCGGGAGCCAGACACTGATCGCGAACATCACGCCCTACCACGCCAAGTACTACGCATACGATCTCACTCGCCGTTCGACAGATGGCCTCGACCGCCTTTCGACCGCGCTCTTCGACGCATCCGTCGACCTCAATCCCCACCAGATCGAAGCTGCCCTATTCGCACTTGAATCGCCGCTCTCCAACGGCGCGCTGCTTGCCGACGAGGTGGGTCTCGGAAAGACTATCGAGGCGGGCATCGTGCTCTGTCAGTACTGGGCCGAACGTCGCCGCAGGTTGCTCGTCATCTGTCCGGCGTCGCTGCGAAAACAGTGGGCGCTCGAACTGGAAGAGAAGTTCAGTCTACCCACCGTGATTCTCGATGCCAAGGCGGTGAAGCAGGCCCGTGCGCAGGGCCGTGATCCGTTCAACGCCAAGTCGGTCACCATCATCTCCATTCCCTATGCCGCTCGTCTCGCCGACGAGATCCGCAGTGTGCATTGGGATCTCGTCATCATCGATGAAGCGCACAAGCTACGCAACGCCTACCGGCCCAGCAACAAGACGGGCCAGGCCATCAGGTACGCCACCGAAGACCGCCGAACACTACTGCTTACCGCCACACCCCTTCAGAACTCGTTGCTTGAGTTGTACGGCCTCTCCACATTGATCGATGAGCGCATCTTCGGTGACGTCGACTCGTTCCGCTCGCTCTACAACAGTGCCGGCAGCGACCTACAGGCACTCCGAAGACGGCTCTCGGGGTTCTGCAAGCGCACCCTCCGCAACCAGGTGATGGAGTACGTCCGCTACACCGAGCGCCGCCCGCTCACGGTGCCGTTCTGTCCCACCGACCAGGAACAGGCGCTCTACGACGCCGTCACAGAGTTCCTGGTCCGTTCCGACAGCTACGCGCTCCCGGCTCGGCAACGTCATCTCACGGCGCTCATCATCCGAAAGCTGCTCGCATCCTCACCGATCGCCATTGCCGGCACGCTCGACACGCTGCGACAGCGGTTGGAAGCGATGCGCGATCAGCAGACTGTGGTCTCCGGTACCGAGCTGGCTGAGATGCTTATCGAGGGTGAGGAGATTGAGGAGGACCTGCTCGACGAGGTTCTTGCCGATGGTGATGACGCCGGCTCCGTTGACGCCAACACCGAGCCCGCAATCGACCTTCTGCGTCTTGCTGACGAGATCGAGGAGCTCCGCCGTCTCGCTGGGTGGGCCCGCAGCATGGGTGAGGACACCAAAGCGCTTTCTCTCATCACGGCGCTCAGTCGGGGCTTTGAGCAGATGGAGCAGCTGGGAGCCGCTCGCAAGGCGCTCGTGTTCACCGAGTCGCGCCGTACCCAGGAGTACCTGAAATCGTTCCTCGAAGCGAACGGTCACAGTGGCCGAGTCGTACTCTTCAATGGCGGCAACTCCGGTTCCGAGGTAACGCGTATCTACGAGTCGTGGCTCGCTCGCAACGCGGACTCCGGCCGCACGACCGGCTCGCGAGATGTGGACGTACGCACCGCACTCATCGAGCACTTCCGCGACCATGCCGACGTGATGATCGCCACCGAGGCAGGTGCAGAAGGTGTGAACCTGCAGTTCTGTTCGCTGGTGGTCAACTACGATCTGCCCTGGAACCCACAGCGCGTCGAGCAACGCATCGGCCGCTGTCACCGTTACGGCCAGAAGCACGACGTTGTGGTAGTCAACTTCGTGAACGAGCGCAACGACGTCGACCGCCGGGTGCTCGAGCTTCTCTCCAACAAGTTCCGGCTGTTCAGCGGGGTGTTCGGTGCGTCAGACGACGTACTCGGGGCGATCGAATCCGGCGTGGATTTCGAGCAGCGCATCATGGACATCTATGAGACGTGCCGCACCGCCGAGGAGATCGACGCCGCATTCACCGCGCTGCAAGCCGAACTCGACGAGCAGATCCGCAACCGTCTCGACGAGACCAGGCAGCTCTTGTTCGAGCACTTCGATGAGGACGTGCACGAACGCCTCCGCCTGCAGCTAGCTGACACACAAGCACATCTTGATCGCGTTGGGCGGAAGTTCTGGGCGCTCACACGCTTCATTCTCGATTCATTCGCGACATTCCGGGAAGCAGCTCTCTCGTTCGACCTACGCACACAGCCCTGCGCGGATGCTCGTCTGGGGCGTTACCACCTCATCTCGAAGAATGAGCCGATCGACAGCGCCGAGGAGTCACCCGGCCGTGATGCGTTCCTGTACCGCCTCTCGCACCCGCTTGGCGAGTGGGTAACCAATGACGCCAAGGCGCTTGATACACCCGCAGCGCGACTTGAGTTCGACATCTCGAACCACCCCGCTAACG
>CAYGKH010000233.1:0-2908 GCA_964350345.1 uncultured Coriobacteriaceae bacterium | reverse complement strand
TTGTCGAGTCGTGGGCGGAGGACGCAATCGTCCAACAGGCTGTTGGACGATTGCCCTGGGCACAACATCGTGCTTCTTACAATAGCCCTGCCCCGAATGCCATAATGAGCCATACTTGGCCCTACGCATAAGGCCAAACGAAATCAGCCTCCGGCCGAAGGGGAGGGCCCGGCCCATGGATTCCGCACTCCAGCTGCTTCTCGACGAGCAGCGGACGCAGCCCTTGCCCAGTCTGACGATCCGGGATGTGCGCATTCCGGAGGTAGAGGGCATGGCCGTGGCCTTCGTCGGCATGCGGCGCACGGGCAAGAGCTACCGCATGTTCCAGGAGATGCGCCGCCTCGTCGAGGCGGGTGTCCCGCGCTCGTCGCTCCTCGCACTCAACCTCGAGGACGATCGCCTCGGCCAGCCGGACTCCTCCACACTCGCCGACGCACTCGAGTACCTGTTCAGGACCGGTCCTCCGAGGCACACCGAGACGGCCTACCTGTTCCTCGACGAGATTCAGGTGGTTCCGGGGTGGGAGCGCTTCGTGCTGCGCGTACTCAACACGGAGAACGCCCGCGTGTTCGTCACGGGCTCCTCGGCGAAGCTCCTGAGCACAGAGGTCGCGACGGAGCTGCGCGGCAGGAGCACGGCGGTCGAGGTGCTGCCGTTCAGCTTCCGGGAGTATCTGCGCCACCGTGGCCTGGAGAGTCTCGCCGAGGAGCCCGTCGGTGCCGCGGCCCGCTCCCGGCTCGAGGCCGAGTCCGCCGCGTACCTGCGCACCGGCGGTTTTCCGGGTGTGCAGTCGATGGAGGAGATCGATCGCAGAAGCACGCTGCAGGACTACGTCGACCTTGTGGTGTTTCGGGATGTGGTCGATCGCTGGGAGGTCGGCAACATCACTGCACTCAAGTGGCTCGTGTCACACCTCCTGAGCTCGTTCTCCCGCGAATTCAGCGTGAACCGGCTGTACAACGATCTGAAATCGCAAGGCGTGGCGGTAGGGAAGGACACACTGCGCACCTACCTCGATCACCTCGTTGACGCCAGGCTGCTCTACCCCGTCACCATACGCCGGGCCTCGTATCGTGCGAGGCAGGTCAACCCGCGCAAGGTCTACGCAGTCGACCCCGGCCTGGCGGCGGCTGTCGCACACCCGTCCGTCGACGACATCGGCCACCTACTCGAGAACACTGTCTACCTCGAGCTTCGCCGTCGGCACGGGCGCCTGCACACCGAGGCGGTGAGCTACTTCGCCGAGGAGTCCGGGAGCGCCGACTTCGTGGTCGATCTGGAGCACGGGGAGCCGAGCGTCATCCAGGTCTGTGTCTCGCTCGCCAGCGCCCGGACGCGCGCATGGGTGATCGGCGGCGCCGAGGCCGCGATGAAGGCGCTGGGCGTGCGAACCGGGACGGTGGTCACTCTCAACGACAGCGAACGGATAGAGACGGCCGCAGGCACCATCGACGTCGTACCGGCGTGGCGGTGGCTCCTGAAGGAGTAGTACTCGCCACTCTTCGCTCTTGTAGGACGAACACGTTCGGTACAGTGGAGACCCCCCGTGTTCGAGAGGTCTCCCGTGGGTCGCAATATCGCCATCAAACAGTACACGCCGCTAGCGGAGGGGCGCGCAGACGACCTGTTCTTCAGCCGGGAAGGCTCGCTACTTGGTCGTCCGCAGTATCTTGCCGGGGAAGATGCCCACATCCGGGATCTCCACCTGCACGTCCTCGCCGACGATGAGCATCTGGAACGACATCGGCTCCAATCCTTCGACCGGGTTACATGCACATTCGTGCGCTTGGCAATCCACGCGACCTGAGGCATGCGCTCAAGGATGGCGCGATCACGTTTGAGGAGTTCGCACTCATTTTCCGCGAGCAACTGTCCGCGCGTGGGAGCGACATCGCCCGCGTGCTCGAGCTAGCCTCGATTCACCACGAAGGTCGCCGACTCGGTCCTGAAGTCCCGAATCTGGCACGGCACCTCTTGCGGTCTCCTCGGGCAAGTGCGAGCGTCACCGGCTCACCCAGGCCCGCATGTATCCGCCCGCGATCGCGTTCGTGGAGCGCAAGCGCGCAGAGGGGATGGGTGGCCGAGAGGCCTTGAGGTGTCTGAAGCGCCACATCACCCAGATGCTCTACAAGACGATGGTGCGAGCCGAGCGGGTGCGGACGGACGAGGTCGTACACGTCTATTTCGCACCTGTTCCGGTGGCTGCGGCGGTGTAGGATTGGCATAGGTGCAACAGCTGACTCACGCCAGCGCCAGGCTGAAACAGGCGCTTGTTCGCAGCTGAACCCCCATGTTGCGTTCGATACGCTTTGCGTTGTACGATGGCGGTATCGACAAGGAGGGTGTCATGACGACTGTGACGATCTCGTCCAAATACCAGGTGGTCATTCCTAAGAGCATCCGGGAAAGCCTTGGACTCAAGCCCGGCCAGAAGATCCAGGCGATCGAGTACAACGGACGGGTTGAGCTTGTTCCTGTGCGTCCGGTTCGGGAGATGCGGGGCTTTCTGTCTGGCATCGACACGACGGTGCCCCGTGAGGACGACCGTGTATGAACGTCGTCGACTCTTCGGCATGGCTTGAGTACTTTGCCGCCGGACCGAATGCAGACTTCTTTGCCGCCGCGATCGAGGCGACTGATGATCTTGTCGTCCCCTCGATTACCCTCTACGAGGTCTTCAAGCGAGTCGCCCTCCAGGCTGGTGAGAGCGAGGCGCTCGCAGCTGTGGCTCAGATGCAGCAGGGCAATGTCGTTGAACTGAGCGGCTCGCTTGCGCTCGATTCGGCTAGAGCGAGCCTTGGCCTCAAGCTACCCATGGCGGACAGCGTGATCCTGACGACCGCCCGCGTCTTCGACGCTACGCTCTGGACGCAGGATGCTGATTTCGAGAGTGTAAGCGGCGTGATGT
>CAYGKH010000232.1:0-2917 GCA_964350345.1 uncultured Coriobacteriaceae bacterium | reverse complement strand
CTCGCATCCGCAGTGGTGCTGATACTCCTCACGCTGCCCCTGGTGCTCTCATTCGCCCTCGGACAGCGCTCCGGTAACCGTATCGCCGAAGAAGCGCTCTCAGAGGCTCTGGCAGCGTCTAACACCGCCGAGATAGCCGTCACCGAAGCACAGCACTGGCGCGTCCAGGCTCTCGAAGCGTCCGAGACGGTATCGACACTCACGACCCAGGTCGAAGAACTCACCACGCGAGTCGGACTGTACGAACAGCGCCTCGAGGAAGCCTCGGCGACCGTACAGGCCTACGTAGATGAGAACGACGCCCTACAGCGTGAGAGGGCGACTGCCCCTTCGCGATCCGGTACGACACGCACGGCGCCCGGAGCGGAGCCGTGGCGCGCACTGGTGGCATCTCACTTCCCTGCGGATGCGGTAGACGAGGCGCTCTACATCATCGGCAAGGAGTCCACGGGGGATCCGAACGCGAAGAACGCGAACTCGACCGCCTCGGGACTGTTCCAGCTCACGGCCGTTCACTGGCGCGACCAGGGCGATGACCCGTTCGACCCCGACACCAACGTGCGGATCGCGGCGAAACTGTGGCGCGCGTCCGGTGAGAGCTTCGAGCCGCACTGGTATCGGCATACGGGCTATGCGAGGTGGGCGCGATGAGCACCCGCGAGTGTTTCGCTCTCTGTATCGACTGCTGGGAGATGCATTACGGCATCGCTGACTCCAACGGGGTCTACACGAGGGATTCGGGGTCATCCAATCACTTCGACCACGCAGTCCACGTATTCGGTAAGCCCATTGACTACCCAGCACCCATCAGGACGATCCTCGCGTCGTTGCACGCCGGGCTTCCGGTCAGTGACGCGCGCCTAGAGATGTTCTCGCTTGCGTGCGCGATTCATGCGATTCAGCCCAACAACGGCATCGAGGTGTCTGACGACGCTAGCGAGTCCGAAACGGTCGCCGGGCAGGGCACACAGGGGGTGCTGCTGTGAACCTCGACGCCATCGTGTCGCGATACTCGCAGATCTTCTGCCCCTGTGCGAAGGGCTGGAAGACGTACGCCAGATGCGCTCCTCGGACGCATGTGTCGTGCCAGAAGTGCCGTCTATACAAGTGGAGGGTGGTGTGATGTGGGATCAGAGGACCGTTCCCCGGCCTTCCCTTTCTACGCGAAGGTGTGGCTTTCTGACGCAAAAGTGCGTTCACTCTCGAACGCAAACCGCGGCAAGTACATCGATCTTTTGTGCACGATGTGGGAGTACAGCGAGGCCGGATGCTACCTCCCGCGGTCTATGGCCGAGAAGATCTGGGGCAAGGCGTTCATCCGCTCCATCGCCGACGAGCAGAATAGCCCTCTCACCTGCGAGGATATGGACGGCCAAGAGCACATTTTCTCCGGCCGCCTCCTCGAAGAATCACAGAAACATCGCTCCCGGAGAGAGGCTGCGAAGCGTGCAGCGGACACCCGATGGGCGAAGCAGAAGGGATGCGAACGCAATGC
Source organism: uncultured Coriobacteriaceae bacterium (assembly GCA_964350345.1). Classification (GTDB taxonomy): domain Bacteria; phylum Actinomycetota; class Coriobacteriia; order Anaerosomatales; family SLCP01; genus JAUVXE01. The sequence goes on along the minus strand of CAYGKH010000232.1, from coordinate 1,422 downwards.
GAACGCATAGATTCCGCAATGCGGAACGGATGCCTTCCCTTTTCCTTATTCCATATAGAGACCTTTACGTTGTAGTAACGGTAGGCATTCCAGCCGCACACCGGCCGGCGACCCTTACGGGCCGACCGGCGTGCGGGGTGATCTCATGAAGACCACCGTCGTCGGAATCGACCCCGGCTTGGCCAACACAGCAGTCGTCGTACTCGAGGACGGCAGAGTCACCGTCTCCAAGACGATCGCAACGAAAGGCGAAGGCCCGCGTCCCTCGTTCGAGTCCGTCATGGCACGAGGGCTCTACATCGCACGTGAGGTCGCAGACACCTGCGACCCGCTGTGGAACGTCACAGCCGTAGCGATCGAGGGCTACGAGGACTTCGGCGGCGGTCATCTGCGCACTCGTGAAGGCAAGCCCATCCCGAACCGCTGGACGACTCCTGCGGTATGCGCACTCCTCGGCCAGACGCTCATCTCCCGCAACTACCCCGTCGTCTGGCAGAGGGCATCCGTCGTAATGCGTCAGTACGGCCCGTACAAGGCGGCATGGAGGAAGGGTCAGCGCGGCGTAGTCCCGGGAGATTCGCTCGTCACCAACGACCACGAACGTAGCGCGCTCTGCCACGCACTCGCATGGATGGACGCGCACAAGATCGAGAGGCTCACGTCATGACCATCCACAGCCGGATGAAGGACCGGCTTACGGGGGCGGCTCCTATCCGAGGCAGGGAAATGAGCAGCCAGCAGCGGTCGAAACGGAGCCGCCCCCAGGGAGGAGACACCGATGACACGCATCAAGTTCCGCCCACCGCACAAGCGTGCGATGTGGGGCACTCTGCGAGCCGAGAACGGCGGCGTACTGACGGTGGTCACGGCCAACGGGTTCTACAGCGTACCGGAAGCAGACGTGATCGAGCGCAAGGAGGAGAGCGATGAGTAATCCCACAGCAACAGGTATCGGAGCGACGGGCTACTACGCCTCAGGCCACCGCGCCTCGGGCTACCGCGCCTCAGGCTATCGCGCCTCGGGCGACTACGCCTCAGGCCACCGCGCCTCGGGCGACTACGCCTCAGGCCACCGCGCCTCGGGCGACTACACTACGGGCGACTACGCCTCGGGCTACCGCGCCTCAGGCGACTACGCCTCGGGCAACCGCGCCTCGGGCGACTACGCTATGGCAGACAGGGCGACAGGGTTCTTCGCTACCGAATCCCCCAAGCCGTCATTCTTTGACGTGGAGGTCGATATGACCTGGGACGAGGCACAAGACTGCGTGCCCTACATCGACCTCCCGCTGACTGAGTGGATACCGACCGAGGATATGACCGACGCCGAGAAGTCAGCGAACCCCTCGCACACCACGACCGGCGGGCACCTTCGCACCAACACGTACCACGAGGCGTGGGCGAAATGGTGGGGATCGGCGG
>CAYGKH010000231.1:0-2938 GCA_964350345.1 uncultured Coriobacteriaceae bacterium | reverse complement strand
GGACGAGAGTGTCAGCACGGGTGTGCCAGACTTGCATGTCCCCGGGTTGCACCTGTGGGTAGAGATGAAGCGCATCAAGGGAAGCGTCACGAGCGACAAACAAAAAGATTGGCACTCGTACCTCAGAAGCATTGGCGACACCGTCGTTGTAGCCAAGGGAGCGGCCGAAGCGATCGATGCGATCACGAGCTCCGCGAGAAAGACCTTGAAAAACACCACTCCTATCTAGTACCGTTGCGCCATGGTCGCCTATCACCGTTATCACCCAAGCAAGACAATACCGATACGACATCCAAAGCCTGAACTCGCAAGAGTGTTCGAGACGAATCTACCGACAGACCACTGGCGACCGTGCAAGCGAAGCGAGTGCATCGATGCTCCTCGTCCGTGCAGATTCGTCGGCTGCAAGCATCATCTCTTTCTCGACGTGAACTCAGCCGGCGGAATCGTGCTGAACTTCCCCGACAAACAGCTCGAAGATTTGGAAGACACATGCGCGCTTGACGTTGCGGACCGTGGAGGCCATACGCTTGACGAGGTTGGAAAATATCTGAACCTCACGCGAGAGCGGATACGGCAGATTGAGACTCGCGCCATGTGGAATTTCCCCAACGGATTGAACGAATACTTGATGCGGAGTAGCGATAATGGTTGAGAATCTGTACAGTGAAGAGAGTGAAAGATTAGCCAAGAGAGCACTTGTGCGTCTCGGGTATCGGGCTCGCCATGACCCAGCAGAGTTTTTTGAATTTGTAATCCGACACGAGCTTACAAAGCGCCCGCTACACGTGGCTGCACACCAGCGACTACTGTTCTCGTTTGCGATTGCGCACCGACATGTAGTGATCCGAATGCCGTGGGACCATGGGAAAAGTTTTTCCGTAGCATCACTCGGATTGTGGCTTACAGGTAACGACGTGACGCAGCGCGGTCTCATCGTGTCACACTCGGTGGAACAGTCTAAAAAGTTGCTTCGCATGGACAAAGACTACCTAGAGGATGATTCGCTGAATGCCGCACTGCAAATAACATTTCCTCACCTTCGCAGGTCAACGCGCGCAAATGACCCATGGACACAGGATCAGATTACGGTGGAGCGCCCGGCCGGCATCCGAGATCCGAGCATGCACGCCATCGGTATAGGCGCCAAGATCGCTGGTTCACGACTTAGTTGGGCGCTGACCGACGACCTCGTGGATGATACCAACGCCTTCTCACCCCGCGATCGCAAGGAACTCGAGGATGTCTTCACGCAGCGCATTCTGAGCCGCATGGACCAGGACAAAAGCCGGGTCATCGTTACGAACGTGCCCTGGCACCAGGATGATCTCACCTACTTCCTCGAGCGCACGATGGGGTTCGCCACTCTCATCATGGACGTGGATGGGTTTGTCCGATGGACCAACGCCAGCGACCACTGGGTGCGAGGCGCGCTAGACCAGAACCTCCGGCCTTCCGTGACGCGAGCTAGCGGCAAGCACGACTGGTACCGCCTTCGTGCACACGACCCTGACCCCGATGAAGTGATCCCGTTGTGGCCCGAGCGCCGGTCCCGCGAGAATATCGAGCACCTGCGGCGCACCTGGCCCACGCAAGTGTTCGCGCGCATGGCCATGTGCGAGCCGTTCTCCGAGGAGCAGATGCGGTGTCAACGGGAATGGGTGGAGCGGTGTAAGGGGCGTGGCGCGGGCATGACACTGGTGAGCCGATATGACGGCCCACTACCAACCTTCACTGGAGTGGACATTGCCATCGGTCGCAAGAAAAAGAACGACCTGAGTACATTGTTCACCATTGCACTCGATACAGACCGCTCGCGGCGAGTACTCAACATCGAGTCAGGCAGATGGACGGGTCCGGAGATCGTGAAGCGCGTCATTGCCAATGCTGAGGCCTACCATGCCACCGTCGCCGTAGAGGGCAATGCGGCACAGGATTTCATCAGGCAATTCGCCGTCGATGAACGCCGGGACCTACGCATCGTTGCACACTCGACGCAGGCGGCAAACAAGGGCAACGTGGAGTTTGGCGTGGAGGGTCTGTTCACTGAATTTCAGAATGGCGCATGGATCATTCCTTGCGCGGAAGACGGGCACTGCGATCCGGAGGTGGAGGCATGGATTAATGAGTGCCTCTATTATCAGCCTGAGGGACACACCGGAGATCGGCTGATGGCGTCATGGATTGCCACCGAGGCTTCACGTCGTGGACGTCGCGACAGAAGTGGATCGAGTTCGTGGGTTGGTAACGGCGCGTCCCGTGAGGGACTCAAGATGGGGCAGTTCTGAAGGAGATCAATATGGACGATCAGACGAACGTTGTAACGATACGTCTTGAAGGTGCGGACCTCGAGTTGCTTCGCGCTGGGCAGGCGCAAGGCGAAGGCGTTGGCATCCGTCACGCTGTTGACGCTGTCAGATCGGCACTGAGTCTTTGGAAGGTGGAAGCAGAAAAAATAGCACCGGCTCGTTCCGCAGAAATTGCAGCGTTTGCGGAGTGGCCATTTCTCGATGCTCTTGTGACGGCGGCGGAAGCTCGCACCGTCGAAGGTCGTTCGGCCATGGCGCGTGCTGTTGCCGCAGGTGCAGGTAGGCCACGCGCGTCGGCTAGTTTGCGGAGACGAGCAAGCAAGGCTATGATGGCGGTGGCACGTAAGCTCGAAGGGAGCTAGATTATGGCGCGACGTCTTATCTCGTCCGACAAGTCAGAGGCGATCGCCCTGCGTAACTACGCGCCCGTAAAGGCAGCGCCACCCATCCCGATCGCGGCACTTCAAAAAATCAATCTCGCGAGTCCAGACGCCTCGCAGATGCAGCGCACTCGGTTCGGCCGGTCTATCTCTGCGGACATGATCGAGATCGTGTTGAAGCGCGCCGCGCAAGGCAACATGCGTGACCTGACCGATCTGATTCGCGAGTGCATTTTCTACGATCCGCAC
>CAYGKH010000230.1:0-2949 GCA_964350345.1 uncultured Coriobacteriaceae bacterium | reverse complement strand
TGGCGATCCGGGCCCGTCGTCGTATCTGCCCGTGTGCGCCGAGCGCGAGGGCCACCGCGAAGTTGTTCGACCCGATCACGAGTGCGAGAATGAGAAGGCTGCTCCAGGGCAATGAGATCACCTTTCGGGCGACCAAGACTATGCCGCATCAAGTGTACGGGTAGGTACGAAAAGAAGTCTAACGGTCGGGCGTGCCAGGAAGGCCACATCGTATGGAGAACATGACGGATCTGCTCCCGGAGCTCTCGACGTGGAGGGACGTCGCTGTGTCCGCGGGACTCCTCTTGGCGGCGGTGGTGGCCGGAACGCTCGTCCACTGGCTCCTGTACGCGATACTGCGCCGGGTCGTGCACAGGGCGACGGCTTCATGGGCGGAGAGGGCGGTACACTACTCCAAGAGACCGAATCGGTTGATCTTCCCGCTCGTCATCATCAGTCTCATGGTGCCCTCGCTACAGCTTCCCGCGCGGACGTTGGGAATCCTCGGCCACATCACCAGCCTGCTCTTCATCGCATCGATCGCGTATCTGCTGATGAGCCTGATCCACGTGCTACGGGACTTTCTGCTGTCGCGCTACGACGTGCGACAGGCGGACAACCTCTCGGCGCGCAGGATCTACACGCAGGTGCAGGTGTTGGAGAAGGTGCTGTTCGCCGTCGTGCTGGTGACGAGTGTGGCGTTCATGTTGATGACATTCGACGGGGTGCGCCAGATCGGCGTGAGCATCCTGGCTTCGGCGGGGATCGCGGGTATCGTTCTTGGCCTGGCCGCGCAGCAGACCCTCGGTACTCTGCTCGCGGGCATCCAGATCGCCATCACGCAGCCGATCCGGCTCGACGATGTCGTGATCGTGGAGGGGGAGTGGGGCTGGGTCGAAGAGATCACACTGACCTACGTAGTCGTGCGAATCTGGGATCAGCGGCGGCTCGTGTTGCCGATCACCTACTTCATCGAAACCCCGTTCGAGAACTGGACGCGCACGTCCTCTGACGTCTTGGGTACCGTGCTCCTCTACACCGACTACACCGTCCCGGTCGAGGCGATCCGCACAGAGCTGGGCCGCCTTCTTCAGACGACCGATCTGTGGGACGGCAAGGTCGCCAGTGTACAGGTCACCGAGTGCACACCGGACGTACTCGGGGTCCGCCTGCTCGTCAGCGCGAGTGACTCGGGCAGGGCATGGGACCTGAGATGTCTCCTCCGCGAGAAGATGGTCGATTTCGTGCAAGAGAACTATCCCGCGAGCCTACCTCGGGTCAGGGCCGAGTTGGAGCCGCGTGTCGAGACATCCGGGCAATCGGGATAGCGTGGAGATGTCACCCGATGAGATCGTTCGCGCGCCCGGCTCAGATGCGATTCGGCAAGGTCTTGATCGCTGCAGCGAATGAGACGATGAGTTGGGTCACGACTGTGAGAACCGCGATGAACTCGAGTCGTCCGGCCCACATCTGGAACATGTAGACGATCTTGAGTCCGAGCGGCATGTCGGGCCCCGTGATGCCGGCACTCGGTCCGGAGTTGGCGGTCGCCGAGATCGATTCGAACATCGCATCAGGCGGGTAGTAGCCATAGGCCGCTCCCGCGACCCCTCCGGCCAGGTAGACGAGCGTGTAGAGCACGAAGATCAAGGTGATCATCCCGGCGAGTTCGGGAGTGAGGGTCTTCTTGCCGAGGTGGTGGAAGGTCGTGCGTATCACCGCTGAGCGCGGGGCCATGGATACGCGGATCTGGTGCCAGATGGTTTTGAGGAGCAGCCCGAGGCGCAGTGCCTTGATGCCCCCTGCGGTCGAGGACATTCCTCCGCCGGCAGCCATCGCGAGCATGACTGCGAGGAATGCGGTCGGTCCGACGTCGGCGCTCCACTGTTGCGTATACACCGTCTGGTGTCCGGCGGAGTGAGCAGAGATGATGTGGTAGGCGCCTTTGCGAAAGATCGCAAGCGGCCCGGTGTATGCGCTTGTCGCCGCAAGGCCGAGCGAGGCAAGCGCCGAGAGGAAGAAGATGTTGAACCCAAGCGTGCGCATCTCAAGGCTGCGCCAGAGTTCACTACGGTCTCCACGCCACACTTGCGCATGAAGACTGAAGTTCATGGTTCCGGCAAGCATCAGAAAAAGCGTGACGACTTCGAAGAGGAAACTGTGGTAGTACATGGCGTTCATCGACTGGGGCGCGAACCCACCGGTGTCGTAGGTCGCGATCGAGATCCAGAACGCATGGAGCGAGCCGCGGACGATATCCATGCCGAGATAGGTGTGGACACCGGTGAGGATCGCTGTGCCGAGCACGACGTAGAGCGCGGTGACGAACCAGATGAACCGTGCGGTGTGGATGATGTTGGGCAGGATCCGTTCATCCCGTCCCTCTGCGACATAGAGCGAGTGGGCCCCGGTTCTCGTTCCGATCGCAAGCGACAGGGCCGCGACCACGATTCCCTGTCCTCCGATGAGTTGTGTCAGGTGGCGCCACATGTTGTGTGAGTGGGCCATGTGATCCAGGTCTGTCACGACGGTGAGGCCGGTCGTCGTCAGGCCCGAGAGTGAGTCGAACATGGCGTCGATGAACGAACCGTAGTGCGGAGAGAGAGCGAGGGGCACGGCGGCCGCGGCGGATGCCGCGATCCAGCCGAGAGCCGTGATCGCGAGAGCGCGAACCCTGTCGATCTCACTGTTGCGGGTGTCTGCGTGCATGAGAGCGGTGCCTGTCGCGCAGGCGACCCCCATGCCGAACAGGTAGTCCATCGCCGGGTCCCATTCGCCGAGCAGGAGTGCGGTCAGGAGCGGGATAGACATGGAAAGCCCGATGCCGATCGTCAGCAGGCCGACGTAGTGGGCGATCACCCGGGCATCGTATGAGTAGAGTCGTGTCAGCACGGTTCGTCGTGTGCGCAACGCGGGGCGTTGCGCATGTCTCCGTTCGCCGGGGTCTCGTGACACAGAGGATACCTTAGC
>CAYGKH010000229.1:1347-2950 GCA_964350345.1 uncultured Coriobacteriaceae bacterium | reverse complement strand
GGATGCGACCCACGATCGCAGCGACTCGAGACGCTCTACGTCTCCTTGAGCCGCCGAGAATCGGGCTGCAAGCTCGATAGCCGGGATTTCTGTGATATCGAAGGAGTCGTACTCTCGCTTCGTCTCACCGATCCAACCGGGTATCAGCGGAAGGCTCTCGTACGCATGCTGAAGTACCACGGCATACCGCTTGGCCGCCATGGCCTCGTGAATGGACTCCATCAACGCGAAGTACCGATCCGAGTTCGTCATGCCGACTTCCTCCCCTGCCCCAACGTTGGACGCGACCAACCCTGACATCCCGTGTCTCCGGTCGATTCTACCTTGCTTATATCAATCGGCGGGCCTCAAAGCGCATGACTCGCGGATAATCAGATTTTCCGGTGTTCCTTTTTAAGTGGCGACATTCTCGTTCAATACGTGCTCATTCAGCCGTATCCCCTGCGCTGCCAGAACTCCCGTTTCTTCCTGCGCCTTCCTGCCCACTCAAAGACCCATGCTGGACATCGCCTGACGTGCACAGCGTGTTTTCTGCACCATCTCTGTAGCGTCCTGCGAGGCACCCACAAGATTCTTGAAGTGGCCCGGATACCGTATGTCTCGATCGTCCGAAAAGCGTACTCCTTTTGTGAGGCGGTGTAGTTTCCCCCATGGCCCAGGCTTAAGAACTCCGTCTTCATCTCTTCGTAGAACTGTTGCTGCATCAGACGTACGAGCTGCTTGCTAGTGTTCATCGACATCATTCCAAAGTGTGTGGGATCACTGACTCGCTGTTGCTCTCCTTCTGCTATGTCACTCCGGTTCCATTGCACCATCCGCACTTACTGCCGTTCTTGACTCCACTTCCGTTGCATTCGATACATGTTCCAGGCTGGTCGCAGTCTGGTCGCAGGCTGGTCGCAGCTCCCTGAGTGAGTGAATGGCTGGGAGAGAGAGTGGCTGTTTGGCTGGTAGGTTGTGTAAGCGCGGCTTTCGACTTCGGCCATGTGTACTTGCAGCTCCCGTAGCGGTTTGCACTCTCGATTTCCTCGAAAGTAATCCCACCTGGTAGCGGTACGGTCTGTGGCACGTTCCATCGCGTCAGTGACCTGTTGATCTCGGGGAAGGCGGGAACGTACCCGCAGCGCACGCCCTCCGCCTCGTAGGACCATATGCGTTCATCGCTCACAAGTTGCCGCATGATCTCTTCGACCTCATTATCGGATACCTGCTCTAGCGGAAGCGCTACGCTGCGAACATCACGCGGGCTCCAAATGAAACAGCCTGAGTCCTCGCATAGCTGCATAATGCCGATGTAGACAGCTCGTTTAACCAGTGGAGTGAGGCTCAGGTCTACGGCGAGTTGCGGAGGAACCATCCGCTGGCGTGGCTGGCTCATCGAGGCTCACACACCGGCGTCTCGAGTCCCTCGAGCAACTCCTCGAGTGTGTCGCGACGGTAGCGGACGCGGCCACCGATCCTGACGCATCGCAGGGTGCCGCTCGCCGTCCACGAGCGAATCGTACGCGGCGTGACGCGGAAGAGGGCTGCCACCTCGTTCACAGTCCACAGATCACGCTCAGTCGCAAGCATCAGCGGACACGTCCTCAAGAAGGTGCTGAGG
>CAYGKH010000229.1:0-1337 GCA_964350345.1 uncultured Coriobacteriaceae bacterium | reverse complement strand
CCGCAGCTATGCGCTCGATCTCAGGTCGATACGGCTTACGCAGACGTCGCTCAGCCATGCCGATGTAACTCGGACTTACCCGCGCCTCAAACGCAAGCTGCTGCCTCGACCAACCCCGTGACTCCCGTTCCAACTGAAGCAATATCATCTGTGTCTCCTTTCGTCGCCCCCTGATTGTAACCTACGCGTAAGCCTGATAGACTGCGGTTCGCGTCAAGGTTCAGGACGAAAGCTGGGAACAGACTTGGAGGCTGCCAGCCGGTGCAAACACTGATCTCTGCGAACGAGTGGCCGGTCTTTGACAGCTACGGAGTAACTGTCAGCGAAGACGGCTTCGACTACATCGGCCCTTCGCCGGGTGCACAGATTCGCGAAATCGTCGATCTGCTTGACCCAGCTACCAGGAATCAGGCCACCGATGCTGCGGTGAGAATACTCAAGAATCGGCGGCTCTTTTCTCTCGACGACGTTCTCGGATACGTTGAGAGATTCGGACTGCTCGGTCTTGGGCCGGCTCAACTCATTGAGGCTACACACTTCGTCCAAGATGCTGGGGAGGTCGTACGCGTCCATCGGCGGACAGGAAAGCTCCTCCGCTCCACCGCTGCAGACTCGGAGACGCCCCACATAGTGATGGACCGGCATAAGGAGTACGGAGAGCGCCACCAAATCCTGCCCGCACCGGGATGGTCCTATGTGCTGCCCGGTCACGACACGGAGGAGATGTTCTCTTACCTGGTGGGCACTCCCGAGTGGTGGGCACTCTATGCCGAACCCATTGACGAGATGTTGTTCGCATTGCTGGCGATCACCGAGGGTCCTAGTTCCCACCTCGAGGCATGGCTCGGTGACACGTTCGTCGCTCTGCCTTCCCCCACCGGCGACCTCCATGTGATCGAGCGCTTTGAGATCGGTTGGCGAAGTATCTCGGCTATCGGCGCACTCGCACTGGCGGTAGTGGAAGGCGGACTTCGCGGATACGGCGTGTGCCACAACGAACGTTGCCAACAGGTCTACAAGCAGAGTCGAAGGAACCAGCGATTCTGCAAGCCCACCTGCAGAGCCGCACAACATGAGCGCGAGAAGTACCAGAGAAACAAGGGTCCAATAACAGGCAGGTAGCCACAAGCCCAGGAAGGGAGGCGGCAACGATGGCCGATGATACGGGACTCAGGCGGCGCGGAGCGGGGTGGGAGACGCGAGTCACCTACCACGACATGAGCGGCAAACAGCGTACCTTGAGCGCAACGTGCCGGACGAAATCGGAGGCCCGCGCCAAGCGTGACGAGTTCCGGGCGCTTCGTGCCAGCGGCCAGAATCTCGGTAGCGGACGGGAG
>CAYGKH010000228.1:0-2963 GCA_964350345.1 uncultured Coriobacteriaceae bacterium | reverse complement strand
TGTCCGAGCGCACCGTGACGGCCACCCTGCGGTCGCCGAACTCGTTGCGGAACGACGTGGCGACCGAGAACGCCCCGGTCGCCACGGTCTGTCCGGCCGCTCCGGCGACTCCCGACACGCCGGTGCCGAACGATGATGGCTTCTGCATCTGTCACCCCTTTCGTCGTCGCCTGCGGGCGACTTGTACCGGCCCATCGGGGGGCGGGGGTCGTCCCCGCCCCCCATCCGAGGGCCTATAAGTCGGAGAGCGCCGTTGAGGGCGCTCCCCGTCAGTTCATGGCTAGAGCCACGTCAGGTTGGTCAGGGCGGCGTGGGCCACGCCGGGGTCGAGGATTTCCACGGTGTACTCGCCCAGCGTGCGCTGGTAGTACATGTCGTCACCGTTCGGGGCAGCGGTACCCTTGCCCCAAGCCTCCCGCTCGAACTCGCGGAAGGGGATGAGCTTGATCTTCTCGGGCTGGATGATGAACACTTCGTTCTGGTTGACGATCGGGTCGGCGATGACCTCAGCGACGAAGCCGAGGTTGCTGCGGAACACGGTCGTCTCGCGGCCGAAGTCGGTGTCCTCATACGAGGTGCGCACCGCGTTGTCGGCCCAGGAGCTGATGACCTGCTTGGACGAGCCGTGGCAGAGAATCTTGTACGGCTCGCTCGGGTCGGCCCCGTTGTTGAACAGGCGCAGGAAGCGGTTGTTGAGCGACACCGCCGTGAGCGCCGAGGTGGTGAAGTCGACCAGCGGGTTGGCCGTGACGATGTTGTCCACCATGAAGTCGAGGATGCCCCTCGTGTAGCGAGGAACGACGTCGCTGCCCCCGGCCACGGAGCTGTTGTAGCCGTAGACGACCATCTGCGACATGATGTTCTTCATGTGGATAAGCTCGCGCGCGTACTGGCGCTCAAGCTCCTTGGCGACAACCTCCATGTCCCGCGCGGCCTGAGAGCCGGTGAGCTGGAGCTTCATCGAGCGGATGCTCGTGTAGTTCTCCAGAATGGAGTCGGCGCTGTACTTGTTCGGGTCGGCTGCGGCAGACGAGCCTTCCTGGAGCGGCGTGTCGAGGATGCGCAGCAGGTCGCCGGTGGCGTGGGCGGTGGAGCCCCCGGTGTGGAACGTCCCGGCGTCACGGGTCAGGGTGGCGACGTTGCCCGCGATGCTGGCGACCTGCAGAATCTCGTTGCGCCGGTGCGTGCCGATGGGGGTGGCGCGGGTGGCGTTGACGAGCAGGGTGCCGGGCTGGACGTTGGCGATGTCGGCCGCCGACATGCCGCAGGCCTGAAGGGTCGCGGACCCGGTGAAGGTCGTGTCGCTGGCGGCGACGGTGACGTGGGTGGCGGGCGCGGCGAGCGAAATCCACTCGTGGCGCGGGTGGTTGATTTTCGGGCCGGTGCCGATGACCTCAAGGAGGCGCGACTTGGCGAACATCGCGTCCCAGAGGACGGCGTTTACCGACCTTCCCTCAGTCCGAGGAGTGACGTCGAACGACGCGAAGCTCGGAGCGGCGGGGATACTCATAAGGGTCACCTCTCTTTCGTATACGCAGTGCTACAGGTACGGTTGGCTGGTCGAAGGTCTTGAGCCATTCGCCCCGTGAACACGCCCTCATGAGAGAGACGGTATCTCCGGTTCGCCCTTATGTGTGTTGTCGCGGTGCGTCCACCGCCAGGGGCCGTCGCCCCTGAACTTTACTGCCCCGGCACGCCCTTTCCGGGTCCGGGTGCGTTGAAGAACTCAAGGAAGGCGGCGTGCGTGCTGCCCTTGCGGGTAGCCTCGCGCACCGGCGCCCATTCGTCGTTGACCTCGGCCGGGGCGCTGGGCGGCGGGGCGGAGAAGGCTTCTTCGGTAGCGCGGGCCTCCTCCTCCTCGTTCTCCTCCGGCGCCATCGCCTTGGCCTTCGCCTTGGCGAGGTCGAGCATCTTCTTCACGCGCTGCTCGTCGCTCACCCCGGAGAGCAGCACGTCGGCAAGCTCCTTCTCGGTATCGCTCGCCTTGTCGTAGAACTCGGAGAGTGTCTTGTCGATACGCGCCTGTTCCTCCATGCGCGAAATCTTCTCTGCCAGCTTGCGCTGGCCCTTGGCGAGCTTGGCCTTGTCGTCATCGGCCTTCTGCTCCACTGCCTCGACAACAGGATCGTCGTCGATGCCGCCCAGCAGGTCGTCGATGTTCCAGTCATCCTCGGCCGTTGCCACGTCGTTGTCGAACTCTCCTGCCATCTGTCTCTCCTTAGTAGGCGCCGACGGTCTGCACCCGGTCGCCTTCCACGCGCCGGATGCCGAAGTCGGCCTGCTTGCCTTGCATGAACCCGCGCTGCCTCTCCACTTCGGTGGCGATGCGCTGGAGGGTTATCATACCACCCTGGCGACCGTACATGGCGAGGCGCTGCTGCGTCGCATCGACCGCTTCGCCCGTCCCCCACTGGTAGGCGGGAGCGCCGCCCATCACGACGCTGAGGTTCTTCTCGAACTGGTCGGGCGATATGCGGCTGCGGAAGAAGTAGCTTATCTCGTCATCGCCCGCGAGCCTTCCCGTGTACTGGCGCATGACGTTGCGAAACTCGTCCTTGTACTTGCGGTAGCCCGCGAAGTTGAGCGTGCGGGCGAACTCCGTCTCGGCGAACTCCGGGTAGACCTTGCGGAACAGCTTGGTCTGCGCAAGGTGGGCGTACATGGCGCGCATGGACGTGGGGTTGGTCATAGTGCGGTAGTCCTTCGCCGGGGCCCCCTGAAGGAAGCGGCGCATTGAGCGGATGCCGGGGTCGCGCCCGAGCGAGGGGAAGATGCGTGCCCACAGGTCGCGGTAGCGCTGTGCCACCTGCTGGCCCTCGGCCGTGCGCAGGTAGCGATCGGTGTCCTCACGCTGTACGAGAAGCTGGAACTCGCGCATAGTGTACTTACCGGCCACCGCCTTTCGCACCACCCCCATGTCGGGCTTGAGGTTGAGGATGCGCTTGTAGTAGTTGACGTACGCC
>CAYGKH010000227.1:0-2996 GCA_964350345.1 uncultured Coriobacteriaceae bacterium | reverse complement strand
GATTGAGCTGACAAATGATAACGATGTTGACCCAGCCATAGCGGAACTGAGGAACAATCCCGAGATAAAGAGCGCGACGCGCAATTTCACGATCGAATTCTTAACCACGCCAACAGATTGGTACTTCAATGGTGACCACTATCCTCCAGGTGATCCTGATCCAACGGAGGACCAGTGGTATTTGAAGGTTATGCAAGCGGATAAGGCGTGGGACGTAGAAAGGGGAAAGCCGGAGATAACAATAGCAATAGTTGATCAAGGCATTGACTTCTTTCATCAGGATTTGAACGACAACATTTGGGTCAATCCCGGCGAAGACCTGGATGCTGATGGGGTCGTGTGTGCTTATTCCGACGATTGCGGACATTGATTCCGATTGATTGCGGTCAGTCATTCCGAGCGATTGCGGACAGCTGATCCGACGCAAGGCGGCCGACGTCAATCGGAGCGTAGCGACGCTTATCTTTTGGTATTTAATCCTTTTCCTTTGTCCCAGTCAAGGCTGGGTTTTTCATTCTGAGGGAACCTCCTTTCATCTCGATCCGATGAGCGTTGTGGATGAGGCGATCCATGATGGCGTCCGCCAGGGTGGGATCGCTCACGGTCTCATGCCATTTATCGACGGGGACTTGAGCGGCGACGAGCGTGGAGCGGATGCCGTAGCGATCTTCGAGAAGCTCGAGAAGATCGAGACTTTGCTCATGGTTGAGCCTTTCGAGCCCCCAGTCATCGAGGACCACGAGATCCGTCTTCGCCGCGGCCGAGATGAGCCGTCCGTAGGTGCCGTCGTTCTTGGCGGCGGCGAGTTCTCGCAGGAGGGCGGGCATTCGTCTATAGAGGACCGAGTAGCCTTCCATGCATGCCCGGTGGGCCAGGGCGCAGGCGATCCAGGTTTTGCCGGCGCCGGTGGGCCCGGTGATGAGCACGTTCTCGTGGCTCGCGAGCCAGGCGCAGGAGGCGAGCGCCTTCATGAGCGACCGGTTGAGCCCCCGGGAGCTCCGGTAATCGATGTCCTCCATGCAGGCTCTCTCCCGGAGTCGAGCGTTCCGCAAACGCCTCTGAAGAGACCGATTTTCGCGCTCGATCATCTCCCGATCAACCATGAGGCCGAGACGTTCTTCGAAGGAGAGCGTGCCGGCATCGGGCATCTTCATCTGCTCCTCGAGAGTGCGGGCCATGGCAGTGAGCCTGAGACTCGTGAGCTTCTCGATGATCGGATGTGTCAGCATAGTTCTTCTTTCCTCCCGGAGGTCGAGTAGTAGAGGCTTCCCCGGATGTTCGGGTGAGCGATCGGTTCGGGCTCCGGCGTTTTGTCGGCGGAGTTCCGATCGAGGTTGTTCTTGAGGATCGATTCGACGCTTCGGTAGCTGAGCGCGTTCATGGCGAGCGCTCGGGCGCAGGCGGCATTGACCCGCTCATCGCCGTAGCTCTTCGTGAGCCGCAGGATGCCGAGGATGGCCCGGAAGCCCTGCTGCGGGTGGGATTTGCTCTCCATGATCGCCTCGGCGAGCCTCGCCGCCGCGGGTCCCGTCTTCGAGGCCCATCGCAGAAGCCGCTCCGGCGTCCAGCTGAGATACTCGCGATGCGAAGGCGGCATGTGCTCGGGCACGGTCGTGTGTTTGCCCTTCACGTAGCTTCGGCAGTGACTCGCAACACGAACACCCTTCTGGAACACCTCGATCACGTTGGGCGTCATCCTCACGTCGAGCTTTCTCCCGGCCAACTGATACGGCACGCTGTAGTAGTGTCGCTCGATCTCGACGTGATAGTCGATCCCGACTGTCGCCTTCTTCCATTCGGCATACTCGTAGGGCACGGCGGGAAGGGGGCGAAGAGCCGGGTGATCGATCGCCTCGAACTGGGAGCGGCGGCTGCCGGGGAGCTTCCTGAAGGGACGGGCGTTCAGCCTCTCGAGAAGCTCATCGATCGCGCCGTTGAGCTCGGCGAGACTGAAGAAGACGCGGTTGCGAAGCGCGGCGAGTATCCACCGCTCCACGATCTGCACGCCGACTTCCACTTTCGCCTTGTCCTGGGGGCGCCGCACACGAGCCGGGATCACGGCGGTCCCGTAGTGCGACGCCATGTCCTGATAGGTCGGGTTCAGATCGGGCTCGTAACGGCAGCTTCTCGACACGCCACACCGCGTGTTGTCGGGGATGAGAAGCTCTGTGACGCCGCCGAAGAACGCGAACGCCCTCTGGTGCGAGGCGATCCAGTCGGGAAGGGACTGCGTCCAGGTGGCCTCAGCGTAGGTGTAATTGCTCGCTCCCAGGACTGCCACGAAGATCTCGACCTCGCGGATTTCTCCGGTTCTCGGGTCGGTCACAGGAACCGTCTGCCCACAGTAATCGACGAACATCTTCTCTCCCGAGCGGTGATCCTGCCGCATCGAGAGATCGCACTTCCCCCGCCACTCGCGATAAAGATCGCAGAACCGGCTGTACTGGTAGCTGTCGTTCGGATGCTCGGCTCGGTATTCCTCCCAGAGAAGCGCAAGCGTCACCCCCTTGCGCCGCAACTCCGTGTGGACATCCGCCCAGGGCGGCACAAAGCGCTCGTTCGAGGGGATGAGCGGCGGCGGGGGAAAGAGAAGTCTTTCCAACCGCCCATCGTCCATACCCTCGGGCAGAGGCCATCTGAGACCGGCCGCCTCGGCACGCATCAAATAGCCTGCCACCGCCGTGTGCCCCACCGAGCAGCTCGCCGCGATCTGATGGATGCCGAGCTCCACCTCGTATCGCAACCGCAAAACCTCCCGTATCTTCCGCATCGACAACCTCTTCGCCGGCATCTATACCTCCCGTCAAGTGTACAAAAGGCATAGACTACCACTGCCTGGTTATCCAGCGCCGTTACGATCTCCGATTGTCGGGGAAAATCAGGACCAGAAAAACCCCCGGACATCCCTACTCGGGTGTCCGCATTCCCTCGGAATCACTGTCCGCGTTCCGTCGGAATCGGTGTCCGCTTTCCGTCGGAATGGCTGTCCGCCTTCC
>CAYGKH010000226.1:0-3030 GCA_964350345.1 uncultured Coriobacteriaceae bacterium | reverse complement strand
CTTCGCGTGACACGTTCCAAGGAGTAGGATGGCGCACATGAACAGGATGATCCTCATCGGCGCGGTGCTCCTCGGCCTGCTTATCGGCCTGACAGCGCTCACCGCGTGCGGCGGGAGCGGATCGGGCGAGGACGGTCTGCCCACTGTCGTTTCCGACCCTGTCGTCCCGGCCGAACCGGATCTCTCCGCACCCGAGCCCGCGGTCTCCTCCTACCTGGAGTGGATCTCATTCGCGTACCGCATGGCGAACTCCGATATCGCGACCCAGACAATGACGCCGTGGCAGGCAGTCCGCACTGACGCGTACATCGAGCTCAACCGCCAGAACGGCGAGGGGATCGAGCAGCGCCTCCTCGACTTCTCGGTGCGCGACATGACCGAGGAGGTGACCTCGACTGTGATCGCAGCGAGCGAACGGTGGTGGTTTCGCTACTTCAGTCTCGACACCTTGCGCTACACCTCTGAGCCGCATGAGGTGAGTTATGAGACGACGTATACAGTGGTCTTCGTGGACGACCGGTGGCTGGTAGATGACGTCGACGCCGAGCCGCTCGGCCCGCTGGAGTAGGCATGAGCATCGCGCGTCGTCCCTTCCGGCTCAGTCAACTCCTTCGCTCCCCGCGGACCGTGGCATGGCTACTGGTGCTTCTCGGCGTCTGGATCGGTTTGGCGACTGCAGTGCCGCAGGGTGGGCCTACCTATCCGGCGGTCGGGGCATGGCGCGCCGCCTACCCGGCGATCGCGCCGGTCGTCTCGCTGCTGGGCTTTCACAGCGCCTACGTCGCCCCGGTCTTCCTCGGTCTGCTTGGCCTGCTCGCGCTTTCGACCGCGCTCTGTTCGTGGGAGCGGACGCGTGTGGCGATCGCTGTGTGGCGCTCGGTGGGCGTCGTCGACGGGGAGCGCGTCCGCCGCCTCGAGGAGTCACCTGCGTACAGTGTCGACGTCGCATCGGTAATCGCTCAGGGTGAGGACCCGCTCGAACATGCCGAGGCGACGCTGCGCACGCTCCGTCTTCGCGTACGTCGGGGTCCTCGACTCGCCGAGGCGCACGCCGGCATCTGGGCCCGGTTCGCGAGTCCGGTCTTCCACTGGTCGCTTGTCGGCCTGTTCGTGGTCATCCCTCTCGGTCAGCTCACGATTGCGAGCGGGCTTATGGGAGTGCCTGTAGGCGGCTCGCTGCTCGACGAACCGTCGGCGTACGGTGTGCTCGACCGCGGGCCGCTCAACCAGTCGCTCAGTGGACTCGTGGTCGCCGTCGAGGAGATGCCACTCGCCCTCGAGGTCGGCGGTATCGACCGTGGCGCGGCTCCGCTCGTCACGCTAACGGCTCCGGACGGCCGAGAGGTTGCCCGCGGTCACGTCTACCCGAACGCCGCGTTGCGGCACGGGACGCTCGTCGTGCACATGCGCGACTACGGTCTCGCGCTGCGAATCACCCTGGCTAATGAGGGTGAGCCGGTGGCCGTGACGGAGATGCTCCTCGACTTCGACGACGACGCGTCTGACGGCACGACCGTGGCCGAGATCGGCCTGCACGCTGACGGCGGCGAAGAGATCGCCTCGGCGAGGGTGAGCATGCCGCTGGAGCGCACGAAGGACGGACTGGTCTACCGGAACCTGCCGGCGGATCCGCGAGTCCGGGTCGAGATCACCGACACGCGCACGGGCGAAGTCTCCTCGGCGATGCTCGGGCAGGGGGAGGGGGCCGAGACCCCCGCCGGTGCGCTCATCGTCGAGAGCATCGGCTATTATGCGAGACTCGGTCTCGTCGACGACTGGTCGATCCCGCTGGTGTACGCGCTCTTCACAATCGCGTCGGTCGCGGTGGGCGTCGGACTGCTCGTCCCGCATCGCTCGGTCCTGGTGCTGCTGGCAGGCAGCACTGGTCAGGAACGACTTCACATTTCGGTGCGCCACGGTCGACAGGATCCCGGCTTCGCTGAGCGGGTCGCAGAGGCACTGAAGGGAGAGGCCGGATGACACTCGAGGTCGTGCTCATGTGGAGCGCCGTCACATTCTATGCGGCGTCGTCGATCGTGTTCGTGATTGGGATGGTGTTCGGTAAGCCACGACTCGATTCTGTGGCGCTGTGGGTGGGTCTTGCCGGACTCGTCCCGCACGCCGCCGCGATCGTGGTGCGCTGGGTTAGGGTCGAGCACGGGCCTTACCTGGGTTTTTACGAGGTCGTCTCCTCGTATGCGTTCATCTCCGTCGCCGCCCTCGGCGTCATCGCCTGGCAGCGCAGGTCGCTTTCGCAGATCGGCGTGCTGCTCATGCCTATCGCGTTTCTCATGCTTGGCGCATCGATGTTCACGCCGAGGGCTGATCTCGCCATCACCGGCGCCCTTGCTTCGTGGTGGCTCACGATCCACGTGGTCTTCGCGAAACTCTGCTACGGAGCGTTCGTCGCGTCGTTCGCGCTCGGAGTACTCTACCTCGCGCGCGGTCGCGCCACCGGCCTGCTCGCCGAAGCTCTCGAGCGCCTGCCCCGGCAGGAGGAGGTTGATGATCTCGTCTTCCGTTTTGTCGCGGTGGGGTTTGTATTTCTCGGGATCATGATCGTGGCGGGAGCTATCTGGGCGAACGAGGCGTGGGGACGGTACTGGGGGTGGGATCCAATCGAGACGTGGTCGCTAATCACCTGGATGATCTACGCGCTCTACCTGCACGCCAGGATGCTCCTCGGGTGGCGAGGGCGTCGCTCGGCGTGGTTCGCGGTGATCGCGCTGCCGGTCGTGCTCTTCACGCTCATCGGTGTGCCGCTCGTGTACAATTCGATTCACGGAGCGTACCTGCTGGGGTTCTGATCCGGGGCAGCCGAGAAGACCTCTGCTCAGGAAAAGAAGCATCTCAAACTGAGACATCAGGCCGCATCGGCGAACCGTGATCCCCAGTGATCGTTCCATGTCCGGTTGTACCGCAGTACCTTGAGTTTGACCATACCCTGCGTGCCCGGCTTGAGCCAGCTCATGCCCCGCAGCTTGAAGCGTCGTGAGATCAAGACGTCGACGGCCTTCTCCACGCAGCCCG
>CAYGKH010000225.1:349-3038 GCA_964350345.1 uncultured Coriobacteriaceae bacterium | reverse complement strand
CGCATGGATGTCGCGGAGTGCGGTGAAGTAGACCTCGACCGGATCGCGCACGCGGGGCCTCCCCTGGAGTGCTCGGCAGACGGGCTAGGAGCAGGATACCAGGTGGGGGTGACAGGGGGGCCTACGATCCCACAGGCGCAAGATGATCCGTGGAGTGCGACGTTAGCATTATCGACCTCGTCATGATGATCATCATCATGTTCATCACTCGGAAGCAGATCCGTCGCCCTCGTCGACCGGCAGAGATGAAAGCAGCGCCTGCACTCTTTCATAGGCGTCGCGCTTGGCAAGCTCCGCTTCTTCTCCGTCGAGTTCTAGGAAGACTGCGACGGAGGTGGGACCGAAGTGATTCGGTGAGGCGTACTTCGACTTCAGCACGCCGACGGCCTCAGCAACCAGACCGTGATCCGCCAAGCCCTCGAACTCGCTGGCGATAGCACTCGCTCCTCCCGGATAGTTTGAGAGCGTGAACCATATGTCGTAGGCGTCCTTCTCCTTTACTCGCGTATTCAGCGCTGCGCTCTTCACAACGATGTATGGGACGACGCCGGCAACCCTCACCACAACCGAGTCAAGTGCACCGCTGGGCAGCTGGGCGACGACCTCGCGTTCCACGGACTCGTCGAACAGGAGATCGGCACCACGTGCCTTGCGTGGCTTCAGATCCTGGACCCGTTGAGTCCTGTGTCTCTTGCCCCGGCCACCATACTCCCCCGCAAGGAAGTCAACTTCCACAACGATGGGCTTCCCGTTGATTTCGACCGTGCGATACCAGATGAACGGCTGCTTCGGGTTCTGCTCGTAGTCGCGAGCTCCGAGGGACTCCGAGATTCGAGAGTAGGTTTCGTCGTTCTGCGCCAGATGGTTCAGTGCGATGTCGACATCAGTGCTGCCAACGTGGCCGGAACTGTCAGGCATCAGTAGCGGCGGCACCCATCCTCCGACGATCACCATGTCGTCGCGATACTCGCCCAGGATGTGCACGATCTCGACGAGAACAGACTTTGCGGCCTCAACGGCATCGGGCGGATAGTCAGCCGCGCTCTTCACCACAATGGCCTCAGTTCTCTGACGAGCACTTCCTCGGCCGCTTCTTCGCCGCGCCCAGGCATGGACTGCAAGTCCAGATACAGTTGCACGGGTGATACCACGCGACTGCCATACAGGACCCGAGATCCTTGGAAGACGCCTTCATCGTATGGTTTCAGCAGGAGAACATTGCCGCCTGTCTCTACGGGCTTGAGCTCGGTGCCGGCGGCAACAGACTCAACATCCGACTCCACATAGACTGTTGACCGGTTGTACCTGACCCTTGGAGACGACATGCGGGCGCCAGAGAAGCCGGTCAGGGCATAGCGCACCCGATTCTCATCGCACCATTGCGCGATCGCCGTCTCGGATTCTTCGCTGCCGGCCATCGTGTAGTACTCGCCAACATTGTTCTTCCTGTACGAGTACGTCCGTGCCCACTCCATTAGGACCTGCTCGGGATCAGAGAGCTTGATGCCATCCTCAGTGGATAGAATCCACTCTCGTTCCTCGAGTTCCTTCTTGACCTTGGAGACAAGACCGAGGCTCACCTCGGCATCCATGGCAAGCTGCTGGACCTGCCATGACTGCGGTCCACCCAGCATGAGGCGAATGACGCGCGACGACTTCGGCGAGAACAGCGATGCCCGACTGCGCCGTTCCTTGTACGTGTTCTCCGGTGAGACTCGCTCCACATAGGCATTGCCGAACGCGAGCCTGCAGTTCCCGACCAGATCCAGATACCCGGTCTCGTAGTCTCGACAGATTCGCGCACTGGCCTCGGACACGTACGGGGCGGTGAAAACAGGATATGCTTCGCTCACTTGGGAGTCGGATAGCATTCGCTTGAGTTGGTCTATCGCCTCTCGCGTGCGACGGGGCTGACCGCTCGACTTGGCTTCGACGAGCATCTTCTGCCTGCGACCCATGACCTCTAGCTCCACGACCAAGTCCGCCATCATCCCGTTTGTCAAACGAACCTCACGGTCGACACGGCCGATTGCAGAACGCGGAACGTTCTCCAGACACTTCTCAAGTGCCTCGGGGAACATCTCTATGAGTTCTTGCTCTTTCACTGGAAGCGACCCTTTCACCATTCGGTGAAACCAACATTACCAGTGAAAGTCCTACCCCGTCAACCCCTCAGCCTTCGATGACCGCCCGGTACCCTCCCGGAGGCGATCCATGTTGGGGACGATCTGGACCTGCGTTGGGTATGTTGAAGTCAGAATCGCGGTGCGGCCCTGCGGGGAGCACCTGAAACGGCCGGAGGCTTCCGGCCGTTTTGCATTCCCTCAGGTGGGCGACTGCGCCTGCCGGATCTCATCCGCAACCCCCAGAGACCCCGAGCCCTCGGCGAAAGTGGCCGGGCCCTGTGGCTAATTACTCTCAACAGGGTGATGTGCAAACAAGGGCTCGTCAGTTTTCACGCGGTGAAAACAGTAAGGGGACTCGCGATTGTTCTTGTGGACGCGTAGTCTTGCGGATCTCAGTAGCGTCGAGTATCATTTGATACCACCGCACGGGTGCTGAGATGCACCCTGAGAGAGGAGGTACTTATGACCGGAGTGACCGAAAGGACCAGCCCTCATGGACCATTCGAAAGTCAGCCTCTTCCTCGAACTCGTCCGTAGCGCCCGCGAGGCCGGGCGACTCGGCT
>CAYGKH010000225.1:0-339 GCA_964350345.1 uncultured Coriobacteriaceae bacterium | reverse complement strand
GGTCAGCATGGCAACTCTGGCCGAGTTGGGACTGTCATTCACCGACATGCTCGATAGGGTGGCCCGACTGGAACCCCGTCAGGCACTGCACTCCCCCTGGGACAACAGGAACCCGGGATTCCCACACGAAACAACATGCGATTTCGGGATTGTTATCGAAGAGACAGGTATCTACGTCAAGGTGTGTATCGGAATCAGGGATGAGGAATCGACCGGCTGTGTCATCTCGTTTCATCCCCAGGACCGCCCTTTCGAGTTCCCCTTCGACAAGTAATCACACACCGCTATCCACCGACCACGAGGAGACCCACCCATGGCATTCTGCGGAGAATGCATGCG
>CAYGKH010000224.1:594-3042 GCA_964350345.1 uncultured Coriobacteriaceae bacterium | reverse complement strand
GGTCACCGTCACCTATTTCAAGCAGAAAACTCGGTAGCTTCGTGGTGAATCGAGGTTAGTCACGCTGTTTCCTCCCCGTCTGTAACGCCGTTACTACCTTTGTTACGCCACCCAGCGACACGTAGCCGTGTAGCTTTACGGTTCGCAAGAACCTTCTCTTTCGTGGGGTTGTATTCCAGGAAATCGTGAACTCGGTACGCTGCGCCCTCGTCGTGCCACACGCCGACCTCTACGAGCCGGGGAGCCATCCGTTCGGCGCTCGGTGTGAGGGTGTGGGCGCGCACACGCGGTATCAGTCCGTCCGTGAGGTGCTTCCCGCAGTAGCAGAGTCCGGCGATGTAGACTGCGAGGCCGGTCTCGTAGTCGTCGCCGAGGACTAGGAACTTGGGGTGATCGGCCATCTGATCGTCGAGCTTGAGCCACGTCATCACGCACCACCACCGATACGTGCCAGGAGCGCCGCCTTCGGCACGCGCACGCTTCGCCCGCTGTGGATCGCGGGAAGCTCGCCACGACGCACGGCCTCGTATCCCGCGTTACGGGAAATGCGGAGCAGCGCGGCGGCCTCGGGCACCGTGAGAAGGTCCGGTGCGGTGTCGAGGGTCACGTCAGGCGCTTGCATCTTCGGACACGTCCTCCAGGAGTTCGGCGGGATCGCCCTCGTGCCCGAGTGCTCGGGCTATCGCTTCGATCTGTACGGGGTAGGGGTTCAGTCGGCCGCGCTCGATAGCGTTGACCGTGGAGCCGTTCAGCTCGGCGGCCCGCGCTAGGGCGGCCTGCGAGAGATCGGCATCCTTGCGGAGCTTCGTCATTCGGAGCATTTGAGTCTTCCTTTCTGTTTCGAGGTGGTGTACATTTGTACCATCACTAAGAACCTACCATGCGTTGTGAGGAGAACCCTAAGTGCCTAGTGATTTGCGCGAGTTCCTCAAGGAAGTTGCGGGCGGGCGGTCACTGACTGCGCGTCAACGCGAGATCGCTGAGGACTACTTTGACGAGTATCTGGAGCAGCGCGACGGAGCCGGACGGGAAGAGATCGTGCGTCAGGTTCAGGTTCGACTCTGGCGCGAGTCGTCCACCGACGAAGTGATAGCAGTCAAGGAGCCGAGTGACGGCAAGGGCGCGGTAGATGAACGCTGGCGGCTCCTGCGAGAGTTGCACGAGGCGGCGGGGACGGAGCCGTATCCTCCGCTCGCGTTGGACGGGACCGCCGGTTACATCTCGCTATCCGCGCCGTTCGATAGTCACGGACGGGTCACTCTGAGCTTCGATAGCCGGCTCTCAAAGGCTGCCGTGATTCGAGAGCTGACCGCCGCTTGGCCTACCCTTCGAGCACTCGGATGGGTGCGGAAGACACGCCCGCTAGGTGAACGGAAGCTCGCGTTAATCCGCTTCGTTTGCCTTGAGACTCCTGGGGAGCCGTGGCCTGAACGCTTCAAGCTATGGAACGAGAGGTATCCGGAAGGTCATGAGTGGCACGAGAGGGAGCTGTCAACGTTCATAGCCACGTTCAGGAGCGGCGAGAAGTCACTGACAGGGGCGACATACGGCCTTGAGATGTTCTACAACGCTGGGGTGCGCTGGCTATCCCAGCAAGACGACAACCGCGACGTGATCGCCGCGTTGGAGCGCGGGGAGGTCACCGACAAGGAGGCGCTCCGATTCCTGAAAGCGGCGGTAGCTCGATCTTCGGGACGCTGGGGATTGTCAGACCTCAAGCGTAAGACTGAGGAGATAGAACCGGTCTGACACACCGATTGAGTGATTCTTTGAGGCTTTGACCTGCGGCTCCGTGGGGGCTGCTAACAGGTATCAAACGCGGGAAGGGGGCTACACCGATGTACACGAAGAAGCGCGGTAACACGTGGTACGCCGTGATCGACCTGCCGAGGGGAGCGGACGGGAAGCGCAAACAGAAGTGGGTCAAGGGACGCACTAAGAAAGAGGCGATAGCCGAGGCTACCGGAATGCGCCATGCGATGGATACCGGCGCGTTCGTCGAGCCGAGTCGCGTCACGGTCGGGGATTACCTCGTGAAGTGGCTCGACACGGCCCGGGCTACCGTGAGTCCGAAGACGTACGAGCGGTACGAAGACATCCTCCTCGAATCGGTCACGCCGGTGCTGGGGCACGTACCGCTAGGCAAGCTCTCCCCGCTGCACGTCCAGGCATACGAGGCCGATCTACTCACGAGCGGGAAGCGGCGCGGGGAGGGCGGTCTATCGCCTCGTACCGTCCTGCACCATCACCGGGTACTGTCGCGGGCACTCGCGCAAGCGGTCAAGTGGCAGCTCCTCATTCGGAATCCGTGTGACGCGGTAGACGCGCCGAAACCGGAGCGTACCGAAATGCACGTACTCGACTCGGCAGGGATCGCCTGTCTACTTGAGGCGGTGACGGGTTCGCGGATTGAGCCGGTTGTCCGTCTCGCGCTCGGCACGGGTATGC
>CAYGKH010000224.1:0-584 GCA_964350345.1 uncultured Coriobacteriaceae bacterium | reverse complement strand
TATGCGGCGCGGGGAGTTGTTGGGCCTCAAATGGGCTGACGTGGATCTCAAGAAGGGGCGCTTGACGGTCCGGCGCTCCGTCGAGCACACGAAGGACGCGCTACGGCTCAAAGATCCGAAGACGAGCAGGAGCCGACGCACGGTCGCGCTCTCCCCGGC
Organism: uncultured Coriobacteriaceae bacterium; assembly: GCA_964350345.1. Classification (GTDB taxonomy): domain Bacteria; phylum Actinomycetota; class Coriobacteriia; order Anaerosomatales; family SLCP01; genus JAUVXE01. The sequence goes on along the minus strand of CAYGKH010000224.1, from coordinate 425 downwards.
ATCCGTGGCGCTGCTCAAGTCGCATCGCGCACAACAGGCGGAGCACCGGCTATCGGTCGGGGCTGCGTTCGAGGACCAGGGACTCGTATTCCCTGACGAGCTGGGGGGAATCTGGCGGCCCGACAAGGTTACATCGGGGTTCGCGCGAGTGGTCAGCAAGGCCAAGCTCGACGTGAGATTCCATGACTTGCGACACACTCACGCCACGATGCTACTTGCCGAGGGTGTCCATCCTAAGATCGTGAGCGAACGGCTCGGGCACGGCTCGATAGCTATCACGATGGATACCTACAGCCACGTACTCCCGACAATGCAGGAGGAGGCGGCCAGTAAGGTAGACGCGGCCCTCGGGCTCTAGGCGTTTCCCCTGCCGAGGACTGATACGCGACGGCGGCCCCGGCTCTGCTGGGGCTGCTTCGCGTCCT
>CAYGKH010000223.1:0-3049 GCA_964350345.1 uncultured Coriobacteriaceae bacterium | reverse complement strand
ATGGGCAGACGTGCCGTGGTCGGCGCCGTCGCGATACTGGCCTTCGTGGTCGGTGCTGTGATGAGCGTGTGGCCCCGGGCCCGATGGGCCCGGGGCATCTTTCGCGTTGACCGCTGCCGTTCACGGCTATCGCGCGCTGCGTGGGAACCGCTCCGAGGGCTTCAGTACCTGCAAGCGAAAGTCAGGGCTTCCTCCATGACAACGTCCGGTGTAGGCGCAGCTGCTACAACTGCTTCGCGCCCCAGGCAGTGCCGACGTGCTCGGACATGATGTAGTCCATGCGGCGTCCGAGGGTGCATGCGAGCAGGTCGACCGCCGGCGCGATAGTCTCTCGGGTGTAGTCTCCCGGTGCGAGGGTTTCGAAGGCCTTCACGTCTTCGGCCGCCATCCCAGCGCCTCTGAGCATCTCCAGGAGCTCGTCGCGGGACAGCGTGTCCCGAGACTCGAAGAGCAGCGATATGATGCCCGCAGGTGTGGGTGGTGCCTGGCTGCTCATTTCCGCCGCCGGGACCGAGTCGTCGACAGGCGTCCACGCACGGTCCGCAATGCCCTTGTACTCCGCAGCGTAGGCGTCCAGGCCCTCGGCCAGTGTGGATAGCAGCAGGTCTGCGTCCCGGTGCGTGGGACGGGCGCCCGTTTCACGAACGACCTCTCGCGCCACGCTCGTGTTGTCGATGAGCATGCACGGGCGCAGGAGGTTCTCGCTGTACGGCTGACGGTCACGGATGGCGGTGAAGAAGGCCGATCCGAGTGCGTCGGACAAGGTCTTGTCCTTGATGTTGTCGGCTGCAAAGTGCGTGAAGATGCACGGTTCGACGTCGCCGTTCGAGTTGATGTGCAGGTACTCACGACCTGCGGCGATGCAGCCGCCCACGTAGGGGGCATCGTTCCAGAAGTCCATCACGAAGAGGGGCTTCCTCGTCCGGATACTCGCTGCGCCGTCGGTTCGCAGGTACTCACGCTGTTCCGGTGTGGGCATGAGACTGAGGTCGGGGTTCTCGCTCACGGGCATGTACAGAAAGTGCCAGCCCCACAAGCAACCCTGTTCGATAAGGTAGTCCGTGAACTCGTCACTTGTTACCTCGAGGCAGTTCCTGCTTGTGACCATCGTGGAGAAGCCGAACGGAACGCCCGCCGTTCGCAGGGCTGCCATCCCACGCTCGGCACTCCGGAGAGATCCTGCCCCGCGGCGGGCGTCGTGATCCGCTTCGAAACCGTCCACGCTGAAGCACACGATGACATTGCCCGCGTTCGCGAGACGTGTTGCCACTCTGTTGGTGATGAGGCCACCGTTCGTGAATACCTGGAAGGTCATGTCTGGGAAGCGATCGAATAGATCTAGGATATCGGGTCGGATGAAGGGCTCGCCGCCCAGTATCGTGATCGCGTACGTTCCAATGGTCCTCGCCTCGGCAACGACCCGCTCAATGACCTCCATCGGCAGATCGTCATCTCGGTCGTACTCGGCCGCATAGCATCCGGTACAACGGAGATTGCAGCGCATCGACGGACTCAGCAGAAGAACCATCGGCGAAGTACCTATCCTCGCCTGCGCTGCCATGCGTCGGGGTACTCCTTCCCGCATCCACAAGACCAGATTGGTGATGAGCCGGGTCCTGCATGTTGGTGACGTTGCGTCGATGACGCGATGCAGGACCTGCATAGGCATGGGCTGGGGATCGGCGTGCCGCGCGTCCTCGAAGTAATGCTGCAGCTTTGCGGCGCGCAGCCGGTCACCGTCTGTTGCGGCCAGCACTCTGGCGATTCCCGCGATCCGCGGGAGGTGCTCTTCAGGGGCATCGGCCACCAGTTTGCCGATCGCAGCCAAGCTTCGTGCCGCAGCTTTGTCGGTGGTGCGGTGCTGAAGTGCTTTCAGGCTATCCATTCGATGTCCTTCCGGTCTCTCGCGGGGCACAACCTCCAGAAGCAGGTCGAGCCACCCGCATCACTCGCCTTGGTAGTCTCCTTGGCGTTTCGTCGCTCCAGCACTCGCGACGTGACTCATGAGTAGCTGGTCGTCCGAGGTCTCCCCCAGAAGGCCAGAACCAGTCCGCTCGGACCCACGTGTGTGCCGATGATGACTCCGACGCGGCCGACCCTTGCCGCTTGCACGACGACGCGTTCCTGCACCATGCGGATGAGTGCATCCGCGTCCTCAGGGCACTGTGCGTGGTTGACGATGATGGTCTGCTCCCCGGGGTTGGTGATCCGTTCGGCGGTCGCCTCGGTCAGCGCCGCGAGTGCGCGCCGCCTCCCCCTGACCTTCATGAACGGGGCAAGGCGACCTTCGGCATCCACGTGGAGCACCGGCTTCACGTTGAGCACCGAGCCCGCAGAGGCGACCACGGGCGATACCCTTCCGCCGCGCACCAGGTACTCGTAGGAGTCGACCGTGAACACAGCGTTGACTCGCAGGCGGTTGTCTTCTGCCCATTCGACCACTGTGTCGGCGGATGCGCCGTCAGCCAGCATCCTGGCCATCTCCATCACAAGCAGACCCTGCCCGGCGGAGACGGAGAGAGAATCGACGATGTGTATCCGAGCATCAGGGGACTCCTGCAAGAACCTCTCTCGTGCTATGAGCGCTGTGTCGTGCGAGGCGCTGAGACCAGAGGAGATCGTGACCAGGATCGCCGACTTGCCGGCGTCATGCGCTCGCCGAAAGGCTGCCTCGCAATCCGGTGAGCGTACTTGCGAGGTGGTAGACCGGACACCGGTGCGGAGGGCGTCGTAGAAGGCATCGGGTGAGAGACCCTGCTCCGCCTCGCCGAGCCGCTCTTCGCCATCGAGCGCGTAGGGAAGGCACAGCAGCGCTACGCCTGCTTCCTCAAGAGTCTCGCGCGGCAGGTCACAGCCGGAATCGGTGATCAGCAGGGTATCGCACATGGTACACCTCCCTTACGTAGGTCCTGGTGGCTGGGAAGGCCGAGATCATCAGTTCACCAGCGAAGGCGTGCGTGCTGCCATCAGCGCTCTGATGTCGTCGACAGCGGCCTCCGCGGCTTTCTCGCCTGCGGCGATCATCTTTTCGGCCTCGTAGAAGCTGTAG
>CAYGKH010000222.1:0-3052 GCA_964350345.1 uncultured Coriobacteriaceae bacterium | reverse complement strand
CTGGCGGGGTGCGCACTGCTCTGGCCGGTCTGGCGTTCGGTGCCCGTTCCGGGGCTTATTGTCGGAGCCGTAAGAGACGATGTTGCTGCAGTGGTATCTCGGTGATACACTGCGAGGGCTCATTTTCCTGCTCCGGGCGGCTGCCTTCACAGTCCCGGAGCCGTCAGCCCGGAGGAGGTGACACATGAAGGCCTACGAAATGTTGCTCTTGCTCGATTCCAGCCTGGACGAGGAGACCCGTGAGGGACTCGTCGAGAAGGCGCAGGGACTCATCACCGCCGAGGGAGGCGTCGTCGACAACGTCGAGTCTTGGGGTAAGCGCCGTCTTGCCTACGAGATCAATGACGCGACCGATGGCGACTACGTGCTTGTGGACTTCCACCACAACCCCGATGCGATCGCCGAGATCGACCGCGTGCTGCACATCACCGATCCGGTGTTCCGTTACATGCTTCTCCGGCGCGACGATCGCGAGTAGTCGCACGGAGTATGAGCGGTTCCGGCACGGTGTGTCCGGTGTTCGCATACGAGAATCAGGTGGTGGTATCAGATGAGCATCAACCGAGTCATGATCAGCGGTAATCTTACCCGCGATCCGGAGTTGCGTTCTACTGCGAGCGGTATGGCTGTGCTGAATCTCGGCGTGGCCGTCAACGACCGTCGCAAGAATCAGCAGACGGGGGAGTGGGAGGACTACGCGAACTTCATCGACTGCGTGATGTTCGGCTCTCGCGCCGAGGCGGTCGCCCAGTACCTTTCGAAGGGCACGAAGGTAGCCATCGAAGGTAAGCTGCGCTATCGCCAGTGGGAGAGCCAGCAGGGCGACAAGCGTTCCAAGGTCGAAGTCGCCGTCGATGATATCGAGTTCATGTCTTCGCGCGGTGAAGGCGGCGGTGGCGGCGGGCGCACACCCAGTGCTCCGGCGCCGGACGCGGGGCTTCCGTCAGATGACGAGATCCCGTTCTAAGAACGATACGAGCGCGCGCATGTGACGGGCCCCTCCCGTCACGGCATGCATACTGTTAGACAGATCGCTTCGAGAGAGGCGAAAGGAGGATCAGACGTGTCCGAATACGTACGCAAGCCGAGGCGCAAGTACTGCGCATTTTGCAAGGACAAGGTCGAGTACATCGACTACAAGGACGTCAGCATGCTGCGCAAGTTCATGACCGATCGTGGCAAGATCAAGCCGCGTCGCGTCACGGGTAACTGCGCACAACATCAGCACCGCCTGTCGATGGCGGTCAAGCGCGGTCGCGAGATGGCGCTTGTGCCCTACACGGTGCCGGTGGTCAGCGGTAAGGTCGATGGCCGTCGGGGCAGGTAGCCCGGAGTGCCCCGTTTTGCCGACATCCGCGATGCAGTGTTTCTCTCCGGGGCGGTGCTTCTTGGGGGAGTCTTTGCGCCGACGCTTCCCATGGTCGGTCTGCCCATAGCGGCAGCAGGTCTTACTGCTCTGGTCTACCGGGGTCGCCCGACCGTCGCGACGTTCGCTGCGGGGATGACTGTGGCGTTCGGTGCATTCATGCACCCACCCGACGTAGTGCTCCTTGCGCCGACGTTCGTGATCTTACTCGTCATCATCGGCGGGATGAGGAACCGTTCGCCGCTCGTGGCGATCGTGCCCCTCACTGCGGTGGTGGCGTTGGGCTCGATCGGTTCGACTGTGGTCTACGCGACTCTTCGCGGGGAGACATTCCTCGCGTTCATGAAGGAGCGGACGGATGCTGCGGTCGAAGCTTTCGTGACCATGGCCGGAGGAGTCGGTGCGGACGGCACGATCGCCGGTGTTGAGCCGGAGATGCTGGCTGACCTGATGTACCGTCTGTGGCCGGCCGACTACTTCACGACGGCGCTGCTAGGAGCAGTGCTCGCGGTCGTCGCGGCCGGGTGGGCAGCGAACCGTGTCGGGGCAGAGGTCAGACGTCTGCCCCGTCTCGACGTGCTCGACCTGAGCCCGCACGTCATCTGGCCGTTCATCGCGGCGTTCGCGCTGTTGGCGGCGGCCCGGATCGTCGAAGACCCGCAGGGTATCGTGACCGGTGCAGGACTGAACCTGCTGATCGGCGTTCGGATGTTGCTGCTGGCCCAGGGTATGGGCGTGGTGTCGTCGTTTTATCGACGTATCGGACTTGGTGCTTTGGCGCGGCGAACAGGGTATGTACTGCTCCTGATCGTGGACGCGGTACTCCCGGTGGTAAGCATGGTGGGGCTGATTGACTTCTGGGCGAACTTCCGGAAGCTGCCGCGAGACGATTCTTCCTCGGCCGAGAGGCTCGAAGGGGACGTGAGCGGCGACTAGTGTCATATACGGGAGTCCGCCACCGGCGGGCTCGTGCGGGCATCGAGATCGCCCGCGACAGACAAGGAGTAGATAGATGAAGGTCATCCTGACACAGGAACTCAAGGGTAAGGGTGGGGAGGGGGACGTCGTCGACGTCGCTCGTGGTTACGCCGTCAACTACCTGTTTCCGCGCAGGCTCGCCATGGAGGCGACAGCGGGCAACCTGAAGCAGCTCAAGGCCCGCAAGGGCAACATCCAGGAGCGCGAGGAGACCCGGCTCGCAGAGGCCAGCGGCCTCGCTGGCAAGCTGGATGGCAAGAGCGTGAAGATCGAGGCAAAGGTCGGTGAAGGTGGCCGTCTCTACGGTTCGGTCACGTCGATGATGGTGACCGATGCTATCGCCGAGCAGCTGGCGACCGACGTGGACCGTCGCAAGATCGACGTCCATGGCCACATCAAGGAGCTCGGTGAGCACGTCGTCACCGTGCAGGTCTACCGTGATGTCAAGGCCGAGGTCACCGTTCACGTGGTACCTGTCGGCGGAGAGGTCGCTCCCGAGCCTGCAGCCGCCGAGGTCGTTTCTGAGGAGCCCGTCGCTATCGAGGAACTCGAGGCTCTCGAGGCCGAGATCGAGGCGGAGGCCGCCGCAGAGGCGTCGGCGGAGGCTGACGAAGAGGCCGACGAGTAGGGCGAAGTTCCACAGAGTGCCGTCGACGTGGCGCCGCCCGTGAGGGCGGTGCCACGGCGTTTTAGGAGGATGAAACATCT
>CAYGKH010000221.1:0-3057 GCA_964350345.1 uncultured Coriobacteriaceae bacterium | reverse complement strand
AGGGCGATCCCGGGCCTGCAGAGGTCGCCGGGGGCACCGCGCTGTCAGGGCCGGATGGTGAGGCCGCGCACAAGGCGCTGGCGGCTCTCGGATTCGACCCCTCGGCGATCTTCGCCACGGTCGCGAGGCCGGAGACTGGAAGCGACAGCGAGTTACTCGTCAAGCGCCTCCGGCTGCAGATCGAGGCAGTCGACCCGCAGTGGGTGGTCGCCCTCGATGCTGTCGCGGCAGGACTTCTCGGGGACGCCTACGGGCTCGATGGTCTAGGCTTCGGCAGACCGGTACATGCGAAGGGGCGCACGTTACTGGCGCTTGACGGTCTGGAAGCGTCGCTTGCCGATGGTCGAGCGAAGGAGCGCGTCTGGCGTCAGTTCCGCGCACTCGTGCCGAAGAGACCGTCGCTGTAGGTGTGCCGCGGGTTCTGTCGACGTGTACTGCTCGAGGACTACTCTTCCTCGATCTCGGTTATGGCACCCATCGGGCACTCTTCCATGCACGCAGCACACGCCGTGCAATCCTCGTCGTTGACGGCCACGGCCACGTCGTTGACGAGCTCGATGACGCTTTCGGCGCATGCGTCGATACAGATTCCGCAGGCGGAACACTCGTCTTCGTTGATGATCGGTCGGGGCATCGATCCTCCTAGATTCTCATGGTCACCGGGGCACGTCCGTGCTCCAGTCTCGCCGTACGTTAGCTGCCGTAGCGCGGCGTGTAAAGGGGGACGGTTGGGTGGCCACGAGTCTGGGTATAAAACCGCTGTTGGCATAAAACTTGACACGGACACACTTAGATTCTAGATTGGCATCACCCGCCGCGGCTCAGGGCAGTACTTCAGCGGCGCAACTACGACTTTGCGCGCCCCGACATGGGCGCGTCCGATCGAGAGGAGAGCGACAGATGGGCAAGGTCATCGGAATCGATCTCGGTACGACGAACTCCGCAGTCGCAGTGCTCGAAGGCGGAGAGCCGACCATCATCATCAACGCAGAGGGCGATCGCACAACGCCTTCGGTAGTGGCGTTTCGTAAGGAAGGCGAGCGTGTCGTGGGTAAGGCCGCCAAGAATCAGGCGATCACCAACCCCGAGAACACCATCACCTCCATCAAGCGTTTCATCGGTCGCAAGTTCGAGGAGACCACTTCGGAGCGCAAGACGATCGCCTACAACGTGGCCAAGGGCAAGGATGGTCGCGTGATGGTCGACATCGAAGGTAAGCAGTTCACGCCCGAGGAGATCTCGGCGATGGTGCTGCAGAAACTCAAAGCGGATGCGGAGGCCTACCTCGGCGAGAAGGTGACCGAGGCGGTCATCACGATCCCGGCTTACTTCAACGATATGCAGCGCCAGGCCACCAAGGACGCGGGCAAGATCGCTGGCCTGGATGTCAAGCGCATCATCAACGAGCCGACCGCCGCCGCGCTCGCCTACGGTCTGGACAAAGGCGATGAGAATCAGACGATCCTCGTTTTCGACCTCGGTGGCGGCACTTTCGACGTCTCGATCCTTGAGATCGGCGAGGGCGTGTTCGAGGTCAAGTCGACCTCTGGCGATAACCATCTCGGCGGAGACGACTGGGACCAGTGTGTCATCGACTGGCTCGCCGATAAGTTCAAGTCGGACCACGGAATCGACCTGCGCGCCGACAAGATGGCCCTTCAGCGGCTCAAAGAGGCTGCCGAGAAGGCGAAGATGGAGCTCTCGACCACGCAGACGACCCAAATCAACCTCCCGTTCGTGACCGCCGATGCAAGCGGGCCGAAGCATCTCGATTACACTCTCACGCGCGCCGACTTCCAGAAGGTGACCAGCGAACTGCTCGACCGCTGCAAGAAGCCGGTGGAGACATCTATCAAGGATGCGGGAATCAAGGCGTCCGAGATCGACCATGTCATCCTCGTGGGTGGCTCGACTCGTATGCCGGCCGTTGTGGAGATGGTCAAGACCATCACCGGCAAGGACCCGCATAAGGGCGTGAACCCCGATGAGGTCGTGGCGATCGGCGCAGCGGTCCAGGGCGGCGTGCTGGCCGGGGACGTTAAGGACATCCTCTTGCTTGATGTCACGCCGCTGTCGCTTGGAGTAGAGACCCTTGGTGGCGTGATGACCAAGATGATCGAGCGCAACACGACGATCCCGACCCGCAAGACTGAGACCTATACAACGGCGGCTGACGGACAGTCCTCGGTTGAGATCCACGTGCTCCAGGGCGAACGCGAGATGGCCGCAGACAACAAGACCCTCGGCAAGTTCAACCTGATGAACATCCCGCCGGCTCCGCGCGGTGTCCCGCAGGTCGAGGTCACGTTCGACATCGACGCCAACGGCATCGTGAACGTGTCGGCCAAGGACAAGGGAACTGGCCAGGAGCAGAAGATCACCATCTCCGGCACCACCGCGCTTTCAGACGAAGAGGTCGAGCGCATGGTTTCCGACGCTGACGCGCACGCCGACGAGGATCGTGAGAAGAAAGAGGCGGCCGAGGCGCGCAACACGGCCGATACGCTCGTCTACTCCACCGAGAAGACCCTCTCCGATCTCGGCGAGAAGGTGCCCGAGGAGACCAAGACTGTGTGTGAGGAAGCGCTCGCCGAGGTTAAAGAGGCACTCGAGGGCGACGATACAGCCGCGATCACAGCTTCGACGGAGAAGTTGCAGCAGGCCGGCTACAAGCTCGCCGAGATCGTCTACGCCGAGGCACAGGCCGAGGCGGACTCCGGGGACACCGACGGCGCTGCCGACGAGGAAGAGGTCGTCGAAGCGGACTACGAGGTCGTCGATGACGAGAGCGAGGACAAGTAGTGATGTCTAACGCCCGCGGAGACAAGCCGCAGGAGCCAAAGATCCGAGCCGAGGTCGACCCTGAACTCGAGGCCGACCTGGGTGCGGAGTTCGAGATGAGGGGCGACCAGCTCCTCGCCGAGTTGGAGGCCGCGCGCGACGAGGCCGCCACTCATCGTGAGACCGCGCAGCGTGTTCAGGCGGAGTTCGAGAACTTCCGCAAACGCATGTCACGCGATCACGCGGACGCGGTACGGCGCGCGGGCGAGAGGATCG
>CAYGKH010000220.1:0-3082 GCA_964350345.1 uncultured Coriobacteriaceae bacterium | reverse complement strand
AGGTCGACCTCGACCCGCTTCTGCACATCGAGATCCTCCCAGAAGCGCACCTTCTTGTGGGTCGCGAGCGCGGACCGCGCCGCCTCGGCCATACCGGCGCAGATGTCATCCAGATCGGCGGCGCCGACTCCCGCTGCTTCGAGCGCCTGCTTCACCACGCCGAAGTACGCCATCGTCGCCTCGTCGTCCCTGATACGCTCGGGCACGTCGTCGTGCTTCCGTGCCACCACCCGCTCGCGAATGTCGACAACCGTCTCCAGGTACTCGGTCTCGCTCAGCCGTCTGGCGAGAAAGTCGTCGATCGCCTGCTGAATCATCTCCGAGAACTTCGCGAAGAGCGCGGGGTCTTCGTCCATCCGTTCGGTGATCACGCGCTTCGTCGCGTGCGCGATCGCGTCGGCAAGGGCCGAGGTCGATGCCCCCTCGGCCACCCCCCGCGCCTCCTTGAGCTGGGCGAACTGATCCTCATCGAAGATGTTGACCGGCTCGTTGAGCGCCATGACCTGGTCCGCGCGGATGTGCGTGTCCAGCAGCTTCTTGATGCGCGGCTCGTACTCCCGGTAGTCGATCGACTCCGCATAGCGGAAGCGCACCGCAAGCCGGAGCTTCTCGAAGCGTCGCAGGTCGAGCTTGTAGCGTCGCACGAGATTGGGATCGGTCTCGCGGATGAACGACTCGGTCGAAAGCGCGATCGCCAGCGTGCGCGCATACGCCGAGAGACGCTCGTAGAACTCGTCGCGCCGGGCCTTGTCCGCCAGTGCGATCTCGTACGCCTCCTCGTCGTAGGCGTTGCGCACGTGCTTGAAGAGGTCTAGCAGGGCCGCGTGGCGCTGCGGCAGCTTCGCGATCTCGGTGTTGACCGAGGTGATCGTGCCCGAGAGGTCCCCCTCGTCGAACCCGTCGAGCGCGTCGTACATCGCGAGCGCCTGGTCCAGCTCGCCGAGCGTGCCCTCGTAATCGACGATGTAGCCGAACTCCTTGCCCTCGTACAGCCGGTTGACCCGCGCGATCGCCTGCAACAGCGTGTGCTCGCGCAGACTGCGGCAAAGGTAGAGCACCGTGTTACGGTGCGCGTCGAAGCCGGTGAGCAGTTTGTCCACGACGATGATGATCTCAGGCGCGTCCGCGTTCTTGAAGTTGCTGATGAGGCGCTCGTTGTAGGTGGCCTCGTCGCCGTACTTTGCCATCATCCGGCGCCAGAACCTCACGACCTCGTCGGTAGGCTCGTCGTCCGGGTCCCCGAAGCCCTCGCGCATGTCGGGCCCCGAGATGAGCACCTCGCTCGAGACCACGCCCAGCTCGTCGAGGTACTCCTTGTACTTCAGCGCCGTGAGCTTGTTGGGGGCTACCAGCTGCGCCTTGAAGCCCGTGCCCTGCCAGTTGGCGCGAAAGTGCTCGCTGATGTCGAAAGCGCGCATGTAGACGACGCGGTCCGCCTTCGCGAGCATCTCGGCCCGCGCGTACTTGCGCTTAAGATCGGCCACCTGCTCGTCTTCGAGGTCGCGCGTGTAGCGGTCGAACCACACGTCGATGGCGTCCTGGTCCTGCTCCATGACCACGTGGCGCCCCTCGTAGAGCAGCGGCACGACCGCCCCGTCCTCGACCGCCTGTTTCATCGAGTACGAGGGTGCGATCAGCCCGCCGAAGCGCAGGAAGTTGTTGCGCTCCTTCTTCATGAGCGGCGTGCCGGTGAAACCCAGATAGCAGCCACGCGGGAAGAGCGTGCGCATCTTGGCTGCGTGCGAGCCGAACTGCGTGCGGTGCCCCTCGTCGACGAGCACGAAGATGTCCGCCGAGTCGTTCGTGTAACTCGATTGCTCAAGCGCGCCTTCGAACTTGTGCACGAGCGTGGTGATAATCGCGGTGTCGGTCTCCGAGACGAGCTTGAGCAGGTTGCGCCCGGACGTCGCGCGCTCAGGAGCCAGACCGCAGGCGGCGAACGTGTTCTTGAGCTGTTTGTCCAGGTCATCGCGATCGGTGACGAGCACGATCCGCGGGTGTGCGATCTCCGGGTCCAACGCCAGATTACGGGCGAGCATGACCATGGTCAGCGACTTTCCGGAGCCCTGTGTGTGCCACACCATGCCCCCGCTGCGCGCGCCGCTCTCATCGAAGGCCTTGACGCGCTCAAGGGCGGAGTTGATCACGAAGTACTGCTGGTAGCGAGCGATCCGCTTCTCGCCAGCCTCGAACAGGGTGAACCGGTAGGCGATCTCTAGCAGCCGCTCCGGTCTGCACAGACTGTACAGCACCCGGTCCTGCTCGGTCACCTCACGTGGCCCCTCGGCTTCAAGCCGTTCGAAGTGGCCACGCGCGGGGGCGAACTCCTCCGAGAAGAGTGTCGCCTTCTGTTCGAGGGAAAGCGGTGTGTTGACCACCGCCGAGACGGCCTGCGCCGGGTCGGCCATCTCCCGCCAGATACCCCAGTACGGCGCCGAGGAGCCCACGGTCGCGTACCGCGCCTCGTTCTTGTTCACGGCGAGCAGGACCTGCGCGAAGGAGAACAGGTGCGGGATGTACTCAAGCCGCTGATTACGTATCTGCTGCGAGATCGCCTGTGCCAGCTCGGTCGAAGGCGACTTGCACTCGATGACCGCGAACGGGATCCCGTTGACCAGCAGCACGACGTCGGGCCGAGCGGTCTCGGTGCTGCGAAGGCGCTCGACCGGGAACTCCGCGGTCACGTGGAACACGTTGTTCCCGGGATGGGCCCAGTCGATGTAGGCGAGATTGAAGCTCTTCGAGTCGCCCTCGATCGTCTGCTCGAGGGTGGTACCCAGCGTGAGCAGGTCGTAGACTGCTTCGTTCGTGCGCTGCAGGCCGTCGAAGCGCACGCTCTTGAGCCGCTGGATGGCGGTCTGGATGTTCTCTTCGCTGAAGAGGTACTCGCCGCCCCTGTAGCCGATGCGGTTGATACGCTTGAGCTGCTCGCGCAACACCTCGTCGAGCACCACGTTGCCAAGACGCCCGCCTCGCAGCTCGATCGCGCGCCCCGGCGGCAGATACTCATACCCCATAGCGATCAGCACTTGGAGCGCCGGGATCTGCGAGAGGTGCTCCTCGTTGAAGCCGAAGGGGGTCA
>CAYGKH010000219.1:0-3106 GCA_964350345.1 uncultured Coriobacteriaceae bacterium | reverse complement strand
CGCCTCACCCGGGACGAACGTATCGACGACATCACCGACGACGAAATCGTCTCCTCAATGATCGGCCGAAGCCTTGGCGACCTCTTCCCACTCAAGACTGTCCCGCGCGCCGACGAGCCTTTGCTGAGCGTGACGGACTTGCGCCTCGAACCGCGAAGCGCACCAGTGTCTTTCGACGTCCGACCTGGGGAGATCCTCGCATTCGCTGGGCTTATGGGTGCCGGGAGGACCGAGATACTGGAAGCAGTCATGGGTGTCCGGTCCCGTCACTCGGGTCGCGTCTCGCTGAACGGAACAGCGCTGCGGAACGGCACGGTGCGCGAAGCGATTCAGCGCGGCTTCGCCTTCGCTCCCGAGGATCGCAAGACCGGCGGCGCCATCCTGGGAATGAACATCGTTGACAATGTGATGCTCCCCCATCTCGACAAGTTCTCCACTGCCAGTTGGCTTAACCGCGCGCGTGCGTTTCGAAGCGCCGACGAGGCCATGAGAGTTGTCCGCCTCTCGGCGTCGAGCCTGTTTATCGAAGCCGGTCACCTCTCGGGCGGGAACCAGCAGAAACTGGTCCTAGGCAAGTGGTTGACAACTGACGTCAAGGTGTTCATCCTCGACGAACCCACTCGCGGCGTCGACGTCGGTGCGCGCGGCGAGATCTATCAGGTCATAGCCAAACTTGCAGATGCCGGGATGGGAGTCGTCATGGCATCTTCCGACATGGTAGAGATACTTGGCCTGGCGCACAGAGTTCTCGTGATTCGCGACAACTCCATTGTCGGCGAGCTCGCGCAGGCAGAACTATCTGAGCCAGACGTTCAGGACACAATTCTACGACTTGCAGCGGGGCTGACAGCGAAAGGCGACGAGTGCTCATCATGACGCGATGGTGGAGGTTTCGGGATGGTGACACGGTAAACGCACTCCGCGAGGGGGGCGATCGGAGCTCCGCGACTCGGTCGTTTCTGATCCAGCACAGCATGGTGGGCCTGATCCTCCTGGCGGCGCTGTACTTCTGGATTGAGAACTCAAGATTCGCTTCCGTAAGCAATATCCAGACCATTCTGATCGCGGCAGCGCCCTTCGCCCTCATCGCCTTCGGACAGACACTCGTAATCCTAACGGGGGGAATCGATCTATCGGTAGGTTCCGTAATTGGCCTCAGTGCGATGCTGGCTTCATGGGTCTACCTTAATGGGCCCGGCAGCCTGCTCGCGGCGATCGCGGTCGCGGTTATAGGTGGGTTGATCGTCGGAGCCATCAATGGCTGTCTTGTCGCGCTCCTCAACGTCCCACCGTTTGTTGCGACGCTGGCGACCTTGACCGCGTGCAGCGGCCTCGCATTCGCGATCGGAGGAGGGGGGCCAATTACCGGCCTGCCCCTCGAATACGGAGCCCTTTCGAACACCCGCCTGATGGGGTTCCAGCTTCCAGTCTGGATCGCGATCATGGGGTTTATCGTTCTCACCGTTGTCATGCGACGCACGACCTTCGGCGTACGGGTATATGCGGTCGGCGGAAACAGGGTCGCGGCGGAAATTGCGGGGATCAACGTCAAGTACGTGCTCTTTCGCGTCTACGCAGTATCAGGTCTGCTAGCCGGGCTTTCTGGCGTGCTTCTCTCGTCCCGGGTTCAAAGCGGACCGCCGACCCTCGGTTCAGGGTATGAGCTCGCCGCAATCGCAGCGGTCGTCATTGGGGGAACCAGTCTTTCCGGCGGACGCGGGACCCTTGGGGGGACGGCAGTCGGACTACTCCTTATTCAGATGTTGAGCAATGGGCTCGACATTGTGCTAATTCCGTCCTACTGGCAGAACGTCATTATTGGCACACTCATTGCCATGGCAGTCGCGATTGATGTCTTCGCGACCAAGAAGGGAGGCTAGGCGATTAGGCTGGCAAGAACGGCGTCCCTTTCAACTACAGGAGGAACACAGATGACTGCGATGAAGCGACTTGTCCCCATGCTGACGATCGGAGCATTGGCTCTGGGCGTCAGCGCATGCGGAGATTCTGCGGGTGGCTCCCCGGATGCAAGCCCGGCGAGCGACGACGTGGCGACTGATACCGCGCCTGTTTTTCGCATCGGAGTGACCGTCTACGGTGAAGGCAACTTCATCATGCAAGGCAAGGAGGGCATGGAGGCGTACGCGGAGGCCCGCAACATCGAGTTGCTCTGGAACTCGGCGGACAACGACGTCAACACGCAAGCGAGTCAGGTGGAGCAGATGATTGCAGCTGACGTAGACGCCATCATCATCGTTCCGGTGCAGTACGACTCCCTGGCGCCTCAGCTTAGGCAGGCCCAGGCTGCCGAGATTCCGGTGGTTGCCGTCAACACCACAATCAAGGACGTTGACCTGCTCGCAACGTCCGTCGTTCCCGATGACGAGGCAGCAGGCTACGGTAACGCCCAGCTACTCGCGCAGCACCTCGACGGTGCTGGAGATGTTGTCATCATGCAGTGCGTCCTTGGCAGCTCTTACGAGATCGCTAGGACCGCTGGTATGGAGAGAGCCTTTGCCGAGTACCCAGACATCACCGTAGTGGCGAAGGGCGAGGCCGCAAACAACGGCCGGGCCGAAGCGGCAGATCGGATGCGCAACTGGCTCACTGCGTTCGAGAACATCGACGGCGTGTCCGCCTGTGGCGATGACCCTGGCCTGGGTGCTGGTGCTGCTGGCCTGGCACACGCGCTGGCGCATGCCGGTGCTGGTCGCCGCGCTCGCCTTCGCGGTGCTGGTGGGCCTGTCGCGGGTGTACCTGGGCGTGCACTACCCGTCGGACATCCTGGCCGGCTGGGCGGCGGCGTCGATCTGGACGGTGGGTGCTTACCTGCTGGTGTTCCGCGGCCGGCGCCCCTGGCAGGCCGACGGGGACGCCGCGCCCTAGTTCCCGGGTTCCACGCCTTCGCAGGGTGCGGAGGAGCGGTGTTGCCGCGCCAGCAGCGCCTCGGGCAACCAATCCTTCGAGGTGCTCGAACCATTACATGATGGGTACAGAAATTGGCAGAAAAAGGAATATGTGGTAAAACCCGAAGAAATGCTTCTTGACAGAACTCAGTTAATGGGGCTCACAGCTCCTGAAATGACTGTATTGATTGGAGGTATGC
>CAYGKH010000218.1:0-3107 GCA_964350345.1 uncultured Coriobacteriaceae bacterium | reverse complement strand
CGCGACAGTGGTGGCGCAGGGTGGGGAAAGGAAACGCGAGGCGACCTCCAGGGAGGCCCAGTTGCCTAGGCGGAGGGCGGGTCAGCTAGCAACTGGGAGAGATTGCTGTTGAGCTGTTGTTGTGTACCGTCGGTAGGTACCTGCCAGAGAACACCGAGCTCCGCGACGACGTCGGCGACTTCCCAGGGCATGATGGGCCGCCCATTCTCTTGCACGAAGGGCCCGTCTGTCTCCGTGAGTACGCGTTCTTGTGGCATGGCGGCGACAAGGGCGCGACCTTTGGTGCTCGTCAGCATCGGCCGCCCCACGCTGAACCAGCACCCCAGCTCAACTGCGCGCTTCAGCTCTGCCAGCGTCCCAGAGAACCAGTGCAACACGGTCGTGCTGCGACGGGCGCTCTCCGCAAGACAGTCGAGCACCGGGCCAGCCGCGCGTCGGCTGTGGACCGACAGGATGCGGCCTCCCTCCCGGTCGCAGGCATCGAGGATTCGCCGAAACACCGCGCGCTGGTCAGACCAGGTAGCGCGGAGTTCGGGAGAGCCGTCAAGGCCGACCTCGCCGACAAAGCGCGTGGTGGGCAGCAGCTCCTCAAGAAGCGCGACCTCCTCCTTGCGCTGACTAGCCAGTTCCGGATGGAGGCCAAGGGCAGTCAGAACCCGCGGTGCGCCTCGTGACATGGCCAGCGTCTGTGCCCACGCGCGCGGCGTCGTTGTGACGGACAAGACATCCAAGTTCGCCCTGATACAGCCGGCAACCACCGCCTGAGGATCTGGGTACAGGTCAAGGTGGCAGTGAAAGTCGATCACTTGACGCGGGCCCACTTGAGAAACGTCTCTAACTCGGCGAGGCCGCGCGTGACCATGTCGCGGTAGAGGGCAAAGTCTCCGATGTCGGGATCCGTCAGGCTTGCCCCCAGCCAGGCGTCGACACCGACAGCCTTGGCTTCAGCGATCGCAATCGCAGCCGACCTCACATCATCGAACCGGGCGTGATTGGCGTCATCAATCCCGATATCCCTGTGTACGTACACCGTTCTGTCGGCAACGCGCCACTTGCGGAACGCGGCTCTCCGGATGAGGCAAGGAACGCACCGGCCGCAATGGCGGTATCCATTCCTGGCGAAGCGCCCGCAGCTAGTTGTTGTTCGTGCCTGAGTCCGGAGTAGGGCTTGGTCGGAGCATTCGAGCAGCATCTCCCCCTTCGTCTTGAACTGATAAGGGGTCTCGATCTTGATCCGTAGCTCCGCGGCGTCGAGTAGTAGCTGAAACAAGCGCAGGAACGTGGGATGCGTGGTCCGGGTGCTGAGACTACCAAGACGTCCCACAGTCAGAGGCGGGTTGACCGAGATCAATCCGTTCTCGCACACGTAGAGGGTGACAATCCCCCCGTCAAGATGCTGGCGCAGTGTAGTCGCCGCCAGAACGCCGTAGGCGAGAAACGCAAGGGATCGGGCGCGCTGCGAGCGTTCATTCACTCCAGGGCAATCAGCGTTGTGGTTGAGTTGTAGGTGCTCCAAGCCCCCGCCGAGAAGTGCCGCGAAACGGCGCTGGTTATCACGGTCGCCCGTACTGATCTGACTGACGGCGAAAGGCCTCTTGTTGTGCCTTGTCGTCAGGTCGATGGCTCCTACGAGACTGTCGAGACCTCCGGACAGCAACACGACCGAGTCTGCGTTCGGTTCGCG
The DNA here is from genome assembly GCA_964350345.1 of uncultured Coriobacteriaceae bacterium. GTDB lineage: Bacteria > Actinomycetota > Coriobacteriia > Anaerosomatales > SLCP01 > JAUVXE01. The sequence goes on along the minus strand of CAYGKH010000218.1, from coordinate 1,423 downwards.
TCGCTTCCGCGGTATAGGAGGAACGGCGCCACTCCCAACAAAGGTCACGTTCCAGCGGTCGGTTGTGAGAAAACGGAGAATCCGCTCAAGGTGTTCCTGCTGCGCAGTCCAGAACACTTCATCTGCAACGGCTACGGTCAGGTCGATGTCTCTGGTCCAACCGTCCGGGCTCGTGTCCCGGCTCACTCCGGTATCAGCCACGATTGCTGATAGGGCTATCGACAGGACATCCCATGCGCGCTGACTTGGCTGGAGGTGTTTGAGACGCACTTCTTCAGCCAACGCCCCGCCGGCTGAGGCGCGCCCAGGTTGGTCAGCCTGAGAGAACAACACCACCGCTAGATCGGCATCCGCGTTCAGAAGGTCGTGCTTTGGTGGGGCGCAGACCAGCCTCATTGCACGTACTCCTCAAAGACCGCTAGGGCGTCCTTGATGGCGGCCTGAACAACCTGAACGACACGCGGAGCGACGAGGTTGTGCCCTTTCGAGGCGAGGTTGCGGAAAGCCGCTGACACCGTTTGCCGGACATAGTCGAGCACTTCCTTTGATCGCGCGGCAGCCGCCGCGGCGCTCGGCGCGTTCTTCAAGAGTGACTGGCCAACATCGAGGTGAAAGCGGCTGTAGACGTCTCTTGCCACGAAACATTCGATGGCGAATGCACGTTCGATCTCTGAGAGATTGAATAGATCGGCATCCGGGAACTTCGTAAGGAGATCGGAGAGCGCCAAGCTCACGGCATTCCTACTGGCTTCAACGTCAAGTGTGCCGTCGACAGGCCGAACGGCCTCGACTACCGCTGCGATGACACCGCGGGCAGACTTGCCGGCCAGAAGGTCGCGATCGAGCGGGGTTCCGGGCCGAGACTGACCGGCGGCAAGCAGGGACAGGGCCGAATAGAGCGCATTGGCCGTGTGTGCGGTACCAGCGAGTCTCCGAGATGTGGTTTGTGTGCCGCCGAACCCAGTGTGCACGTAGTGGCCGAGCGCACGACGCATGTCACGCCCATCGCCGCCACTAGCGAATCTGCCAAGGCTCACCCGGGCGGGGCGGAACCGGCCGGGCGGGGCGACCTCGACGGTCGTCTTGTCCTGCTTGGCTGGCTGCTCACCCTTCGAATCTGTTTGTTCCTCGGGTTCCGGCTTTGCGGCGGGATCGCTGCCAACAGGCGCGACGAGGTCTGGGACCCAAGCCGGCACCATGGGCACGCCTGAGGGAGATCCGGAACTCGACTTAGAGGTTCCCATTGTCGCGCTTTTGCTTGATGGCACGTTTGACCGGTGCCGCGACACCAGCCTTCTCCCAGGCTTCGAAGACACCCGCAGCCCAAGGTAGGTCACCAATCCGTGGAACGATGTTCGGTTTGACCTGAGAGGGAGGGCGGTCCTTCAGAAAACTCCTTGAGTAAGCGTTCAGAATGTAGCTT
>CAYGKH010000217.1:2435-3137 GCA_964350345.1 uncultured Coriobacteriaceae bacterium | reverse complement strand
GGGTCTTCTCACTATGAAGCGAATCATCATTCTTCTCAGCTCGCTTTCCGCGCTGCTTCTCGCAGGCGGTGCCAAGATCAGGTGGTAGAGAGTTCCAACGAGGTTGCCGTTCGAAGGTCCATTCTTTGCGAACCAGCGGGAGGTGATAGATGGTGAACCATCGATCCTTCCGCTGGTTTCGTTTCTATGCCCTGATTCTGTCGGCAATTGCTGTTCCGGCTATTGGAGTGTCGTGGGTGCACGTGCCTCCGCCACTCTCGGCGACACTCCTCATTCTTATTCTCGCTGCGATTCTGTCAGAAAATGCAGCCTTGCCGCTTCCAAGAGGTGGTACAACTTCTGTCAGTGTTGCACTCACTGTTGCTGCGGCACTGCTGTTCGGTCCGGTTGGGGCCGGACTTGTTGCTCTATGCGTAGCAACTATGTTCGAGGAGATTACGGGCGGCAAGCCTCTGATTGAGATCGTGGGCAACGCAGGCCACCTCGTTCTATCTAGTGTCTTGTCGGCCTGGCTGTACCTCCTGTTTGGAGGGCGTCAGCTGCTTGGGCCCGGCGGAGAGGTGGCAGCCCTGACCGTAGATGATTTTCCGGGAATGATCCCGGCAATCGCAGCTCTGATCATAGGAGACTTCGCTCTCAGCGTGCTATTCGTTACTGTCGGCCTGTACCTTCGCGACAAGGTACGGCCACTAGACTTCCTTG
>CAYGKH010000217.1:0-2425 GCA_964350345.1 uncultured Coriobacteriaceae bacterium | reverse complement strand
GGCGTTCTCTCTGCAAGCCTCCCTCGGAGTGCTCGGTGTGGCGATCGCACAGGTGATGACCGTCCATCCTGCGGCACTCTTGCTCCTCGTCTTCCCACTGATTGTTGCTCGTCAGACCTATCAGCGGTCCCAAGCACTCCAGCACATGTATCGGGACACGGTGCACTCGCTCGTTGCGGCATTAGAGGCCAAGGATCCCTCCACACGAGGCCACTCCGAGCGAGTCGCGCGATATGCCGCATGCGTCGCAAGGCGCATGGGCCTGCCGGAGGAACGGGTGGAGCGTATCCGTATGGCTGCTCAACTACACGATCTTGGCAAGGTCGCAGTGAGTTCGGAGATCCTCGGGAAGTCATCGAAGCTCGGTGCGGAAGAGTACGAAGAGATATACGCGCACCCGGAAGTGGGAGCGAATATCGTCGCGGCCGTGCCTGCTCTGGGAGACCTAACGGCAATTGTTCGCCACCATCATGAGCGATACGACGGGTTGGGGTATGCGGCCGGACTCTCTGGTGAAGACATCCCGTTCGAGGCGCGCGTGCTGGCGATCGCCGACAGCTACGATGCCATGACCACCAAGCGCGCGTACCGGGCAGATATGTGCTCCGAGGGTGCTCTAGAAGAGATCGTCGCATGCGCGGGGAGCCAGTTCGACCCCGGCCTGGTGGAGCACTTCGTCGCGGCCGTGCGGGAGGGCTTCGGCGATGAGTGAGAGGCTGACCGTCTCGAGCCTGCAGCGAGCACGCGTAGCGTTGCTACACCTCTTCCGGGTGGTCGTGCTCTCAGTTGCCGTGTTCGCTGTTGCGATCGATCCTCCTGGCCCCACGTTCTCGGTCGACGAGTTCGCGCTCGTAGGAGCGCTGTTCGTGATAAGCCTGCTCGACATCGGTCTTGCACATGGCGACACGGCGGATGTGGATACCGCACTCCTTGTGGCCGGAGTGTACCTGTACGGTGCGCCTGCCTTGCTCGTGATGTGTACGGTGGTACGGCTTGCGGTCCATCTGCTCGCCCGGCGTGGTTACGGTCTGGGCGAACTTATGGACTCGTTAGTGAAGCGTTATGCGGCCATCCTTCTAAGCATCCCTGTCCTTGCGCTGCTCGCCTCGATCAGCCTCTTCCCGCCGGCTGATCGGTACGTGGATGTGCTCCTGCTCGGCCTTGTCTTCGGGGTGGTACAGCTGATCGCCGGGCAGATAGGGCGTGCACGGGAGCGGCACGACTCGATCTTTCGTCTGCTCGTCGGGAATCTCATCTTGCAGGGCCCGCTGCTCGCCTCTGGCGTTTCCGTCGCAATCCTCATAGTCCTGATCATCGACGATATGGGTCCCTGGGGCATCGCTCTCACGCTCGTGCTGCTGCTGGCCATGCGCCAGTCGTTCGCTCTCTTGCTCGACATCCGGGCCTCCTATCAGGCGACCATCGAGGCTCTCATCGGTGCGATGGAGGCTCAGCGGACCGAGAGCCGGGGTTCAGGAGACCGCGTAGCCGCTTTCACTCGGCGTGTTGCAGCCGAGCTTGGCTGGTTTGGTTCGAGGGTCGAGCGTGTGGGCTACGCGGCCCTGCTCTACTACTTCGGGTTGCCGCTCAAGAAGCAGATCGAGACGGACCAGGATTCGACACGGAACCCCCTTTCCGATGTCGAGTTCCTGCGTCCGACGGGACCGATACTGGAGCCGTTGGAGGGGGATCTGAGTCCAACGGCGAAGCGCCGGGATATCCGGTCCGCCTACGTGGTTGCTCGCTCCGTCGATGAGTTCGCACCCGGTCGTTGTACTGACCGGTTACGGGAGTTGGAGGAACATGTGGGTGATGCGTGGGTACGCCAGGTCGGAAGAGCAGTGGCTCGCGCTCGGGAGAAGATGTAGATGTTGATGGTGGCGTCGATACTACTCGGGTTGGCGCTGGTCGCCCCCGCGGGCGGCTCGTATAGGCGGCTCAGCCGTGCCCACGTGAGGTGGAGCGGACTCTTCTTGCTGGGTGCGATCGCCCAGTTCGTGTTCACCCCGATGCTCGCTGGGGAGGGTTCTCGAGTCGGCCCGACGACGGCGTGGGTCTTGGGCGCATTGTTGCTGATAGCGGCATGTGCGGCGAACGCGCAGCGGTCGGGTTTCGTGGTCGCCGCTCTCGGAGTGTCTTTGAACCTTCTAGTGATCCTGGTGAATACCGGAATGCCGGTGTATCCCGGAGCCCTGGAAGCGGCTGGCGCGGGGAGTTTTGTAATCGATCCGGGGACGATTTATCACGTCGCACACGCGTCAACGCGACTAATCGTGCTCGCGGATGTGGTGCCCGTTCCCGGACCACCGGGCATCCGGTCGATCGGGAGCTTGGGAGATCTCCTGCTGTGTGTCGGTGTCGTCGCGGCGATACTGCAGTTCGCGACGTTGGGACCATCGAGCGCCGATCGGCCCGGCAGAGGGTC
>CAYGKH010000216.1:0-3150 GCA_964350345.1 uncultured Coriobacteriaceae bacterium | reverse complement strand
CGCGATGCGCTGCCGGGCTTTCGTAGCTGAAGCCACTCCCACAAGAGCAGCGACCGCGTCGAAGAGGCGGCCCATCGATGACGTCGGGGGCGAGTTCAGGCGGCGTTCGACCATCCTGCGCAGCAGTGCCTCCTCGCCTGACGCGAGGCGGGAGCGGAGCGGAGCCGCGCCGGGGTGTTCGAGCAGACCCGGATCGATGCCAAGCAGCGTGCCGACCGCCATCCGGGCGGGGCGGCGGATCGCTCCGGCGCCCCCGGGGAGGGGCACCTCACGGAGGTGGGCGACCCTCTCGAACCGCGCCCACGTCGAGACGAGCACTTCGCCTCCCCAGATGTGACCGTCGCTTCCGTACCCGGTTCCGTCCAGCGCGATGCCGACCACCGGCTCGCTGACGCCGTGTTCGGCAGCGACTCCGGCGATGTGTGCGTGATGGTGCTGGACGCCGATCTTCGGGATGTTGAGGGAGTGAGCGTACTTCGTCGACAGGTACTCGGGGTGCAGGTCGTACGCGACGATAGTCGGCTGCACGCGGAACATGCGGGCGTAGAGGTCGAGAGTCGCTTCGAAGTGCTCGAGGGTGAGCGCGTTTTCCATGTCGCCGATGTGCTGGGAGACGAACGCGTGGCCTCGTCGAATGAGCGTGAATGTGTTCTTCTGCTCCGGGCCGACCGCCAGGATGTCGACATCGGACTCGAAGGGCAACGCTATCGGGTGTGGAGCGTAACCGCGAGCCCGGCGAATCGGCAGGACCCCTCCGGGGAGCGCCCGGATGACCGAGTCATCGTATCGGGAGCGGATCGACCGGTCGTGGATGAGGAAGGCGTCGGCGATCGGCGCGAGACGGGCGAGTGCCTCGGCATTGCGGGTCGCGATGGGTTCGTCGGAGACGTTTCCTGAAGTCATCACGAGCGGTCTTCCGACCGCTGCGAGGAGTAGGTGGTGCAAGGGCGTGTACGGCAGCATCAGGCCGATCTCGGGCAGGTCGCTTGCGACCGAGGGCGCAAGGAGTGGCGCACCCTCCGGACGGCGGGGCACCAGCACGATGGGCCGCACGGTCCCTTCAAGCAACTCAGCCGCGTCAGAGTCGACCTCGCAGATCCGCTCAGCCCACGAGAGGTCGGGGACCATGACCGCGAGCGGCTTTCCCCAGCGATGTTTGCGGGCTCTCAGGCGGGCGACGGCGACCTCGCTCGTCGCGTCACACGCCAGGTGGAACCCTCCGAGGCCCTTGATCGCCAGTACGTGACCGGAGCCGAGGAGTTCGCTCGCCGCTTCGACGATCGCATCGGAGCGCTCTCGCTCGGACACCACACGATGATGGCGATGCGGGCCGTCCTCGGTCCGGGGATGCCACGGTGCATCGATCGGCACTCCGGGAGGGACCGGAGTGGCAGGTGCGAGGTTGAGGTAGAGTCTCGGCCCGCACGCGAAACACGCGTCCGGTTGCGCATGGAAGCGGCGGTCCGCAGGGTCCGCGTACTCGCCGGCACACTCGGGACACATCTCGAAGTCGGCCATGGCCGTCGACGGGCGGTCGTAGGGGACGTCGTCGATGATCGTGAAACGCGGTCCGCAGTTCGTGCAGTTGATGAAGGGGTAGCGGTGGCGGCGATCACCCGCGTCGAAGAGTTCGCGCACGCAAGAAGGGCAGGTCGCGATGTCGGGTGACACGAGTGTCATCGCTCCGGCGATCTCTGTCGATGCGCGGATCTCGAACCCGGAGAGTGGCTCGGGCTCGACCTCCTCGGCGATGATCGAATCGACGACCGCCATGGGGGGCGCGAGCTCACGTATCGCCTGCGGGAATGCGTCGACCTCGTCGGGCGCGCCCTGTATCAAGCAAAACACTCCGTCCGAGGAGTTCAGGACCCACCCGCGTAACCCGCGTTCGATAGCGAGGTTGTAGACGAATGGCCTGAACCCGACCCCCTGTACGATGCCGGTTATGTGCAGGGATAGGGCCCGCATCAGGTCGACTCCGTCACAGGCCGTTGGAGGGTTCGCAGCGCGGGGCGTGCGTGTCCGCCGCGAACCGATTGTTGATGAGGACGAAGAGGCGGTACGCCTGGTCGAGGAGGTCCATGGAGAGCTCGGACATCGCCTCGTCGATCGTCTCGCGTGGGCCGTTGAACGGCGAGTCGTGGATGAAGGCGTTACGCGCAGCCCGGACTTCGCGCCAGCGGGCGGGGAAATCCAGATGGCCGAGTTCGGCTGCGGCTTCTTCGAACTGCTCCCCGGTCAGGTGAGGGAAGAGGCGGCCGATACGCCCGCCGATCGCGCGCTGGCCGTCGAGTACGACCTCCCGAACGGTGACGTCTGCGCCGCGAGCCACGAGGATACGGTCGATGATGTCTTCGAGGATGGCCTCGAGGAACGCTGCAACTAAGATGACCACAATCTCGGGCTCGCCCTCGTCGTGATAGCGGCGAATCCGGCCGTCAAGCCGACGGAGGCGGTCGGTCGGGAAGACGCGCCGGGAGTCGCCGGTCGCCCCGCAGTACGGGCACACCGACTCTCCTGCTCCGAAAGCCGTGTCGGCCGAGAGGAACCCGCATGCCGGGCACTCGAAGAAGGTCGGCGCGCCGGAGCGTGGCTCCGCATCGCCGGGCGGCTCATGAGCGGCTGGGCCCGCAGTTGATGCATGTGGACTCTTCAGCTTGTTCATCACTCGATTGTAGCAGCATCGCTGGTCGTGACGGAGGGTCGCGGGTCCGTGCGTCGCGTGGGGCTAGACGCGCTCCACGCGCACAGGGTCATCGGAGTCCGCGTCCGATGCGACGATCGCGTCTCGCACCCTGGCCCGCGCTTCTCCGAGGAGAACGGTGGCCTGTGCGACCGAGGTACTGGTGTCGGCGAGGTTCGCGTGGTCGGCTAGGTGGTGGATCTGTTCGAGCCACTTCTGGGCGAGCGCGACCGTTTCGTCCGCTTGCGCGATCATGAGTTTCAGTTGACCGACGTGTATGCCGTTGTCACAGATGGTGGACCACGTCCTTTCGCAGTCGTGCGCGTTCGTCAGCAGCGGCGCTCACGAAGCAGCGCGATTCCAGGTTTGACCAAGGGCCCGGTCGGCGACGCGAGAGCGCGCGCCATGGTGAACGCAGCGCGGGGCTCAGCCGATCCTCGGTTTTGGTGAGAAGTGCCAAGAGCGTG
>CAYGKH010000215.1:0-3174 GCA_964350345.1 uncultured Coriobacteriaceae bacterium | reverse complement strand
GGGAAGGCTAGGCATCACATGTCCCGCACAGTTCCTTCGCTTACGCCGACGCGCAGTTCTCGAACGGCTGGATCGGGCGCGCAGACGCGGAGTCAGCCGCCCGACCATCGAGTGTGGCTCTATGCCCTACCCGTGTGCGCCGTATTCCTCTTCGTCTTCGTCGGGCCTCTCCTGTACACGGCCTGGGTCGCGCTGCACGAGACCACATACTTCACGGTTGGGGAGTTCTCCGGCGTCACGGCATTCGTCGAGATGTTCTCCGACGCTGACCTGCCGGGAGCGATCGGCACGACCGTCGTCTTTTCCCTCGGGGCGCTGGCCGTCGCGCTGCCGACGGGTCTCCTCTCGGCCATCGTCCTGATCAGCCTGCACCGGCTCAAGCGGACTGCGCGCGGCCTTCTTCTCCTGCCGTGGCTGATGTCGCAGGCGACTGTGGGCACGATCTGGCTCTGGTTCCTCAATCCGAACTTCGGGCCTGCCACCGTGATCACCGAGGCTCTCGGTTTCGGTCCGACCAACGTCTTCTCGACACCGACAAGTGCCCTGATTGCCGTCATCCTCATTACCGCATGGTGGTCGTATCCGCAGGCAATGCTGCTCTTCCTGGGTGCCCTGCAGACGATCCCCGTGGAGCTCAAGGAGAGCCTCACGGTAGACGGTGGCGGAGTCTGGCGAGGATTCATCAGCATCACGCTGCCATACCTGCGGAACTCCATCGTCTCGGTCGTGATCGTCCTCCTTATGCTCTACGCCCAGATGGTGACGATCATCCTCGTGACCACACGTGGAGGGCCTATCGGAGCGACCGAGACGCTGTCGATGCGCGTCTTCAACCAAACGTTCGAGGAGTACAACATGTCCGGCGCGGCCGCGACGGCGATCCTCCTCTTCGTCGTCAACGTCGCCCTGACTTTGGTCGCCATTCGATTCCGACGTAAGGACACGCTGTGACCACCGCCGCTCTCCCGCTGGCGCGTCGTCGTCGGCGGTTCCGCCGCGCCCTTCGCTCCGTCCCGGCGTGGGCCTACGTCACAATTACGGCCTTCGTCGTCCTGCCACCGGTCGCATGGATAGTCATGACGTCACTGAAGCCGGAAGCGGACACGATCAACTACCCCCCCGAGTGGATCCCCGATCCTTTCACGCTCGCCTCATACGAGGGCCTGAGCACGGCCACGAACATCCGGTTCTTCATCAACTCGCTGATCAATGCCGGCGGATCGATCCTGCTCGCACTCGCGGTGTCCATCCCTGCCGCGTACGTCGCCACGCGGTACAGGAGCCGCCGCATGGAGGCGCTGATGACGGGGATCCTCGTGCTGGCCATGGTCCCTGCGATCGTGGTGTTCATCGGCCTCTACGCCATGTTCGTGAACACGGCCCTGATCAATAGCTATCCGTTGCTCATCATCGTGTACACCGCGATCATCTGCGGTCAGACGATCCTCTTCCTGCGCAACTTCATCGAGAACATCCCGCTGGAGATCGAGGAGGCCGCTGCGATCGACGGGTGCACGAGACCCCAGATCCTCTTTCGCATCATCCTGCCGCTGATCCGTCCCGGCATCGCGGCCGTCGCAATCTTCATCTTCGTCTTCGTCTGGAACGACTACCTCGTGGGGACAGTCCTCGCCACGACCGAGGACATGAAGACCGTGCAGAACGGCATCGTCCGGTACGTGCAGACCGGGTTCGGCAACTTCTGGGCACTGTTCTCAGCCTTCGTCATCGTGGCCTTCGTCCCGATCCTGGCCATCTTCGCGGCGTTCCAGAAGTGGTTCATCGCCGGCATTACCTCAGGCGGGGTGAAGGGGTGACGGTTTCAGCCATCAGTAGACGCATTGCCTCGCACCCAGATTGGAACGAAGCCCGCTCATGATCATCGCCGGACATACGCTCGGTACGCCCAGCCACGACCTCGGGGACGCCTTGCGTCTGTTCCGGCGCGCAGGTCTCGACGCTGCGGAAGTCATCTATCAGGAGGGCTATGGCTCGGGGATCGACCCGACCGACGAGCGCTCCGCGCGGCGGGCGCGCGTGATCGCCGAGGGCGAGGGCATCCCCATCGTCGCCCTCACTCCCTACACGACCGCGATCAACAGCACGGATGCCGCGACCTGGCAGAGTGGTGTCGACGAGCTCCGCCGGTGCATCGAGGCTGCGCACGACGTCGGCGCGCGCAAAGTACGCGTATACGCGGGTGCGTGGCAGCCGGGCAGCGAGGGCCACGAGGCCCATTGGGAACGCCTCCGGACAGCGCTGACCGAGCTCACCCTCGACGCCAGGAGCGCCGGCGTGGTGATGTGCGTCGAGAACCACTTCGGCACGATGACGCAGACGGCGGCGGACACGGCGCGCCTCGTGAGGGAGGTCGGGTCGCCCGCCGTGCGGGCGCTCTACGACCAGGCGAACCTCACGTTCACCCATGACGAGGATTGGGAAGAGGCATTCGAAGCCCAAGGGGACGTTATCGGGCACGTGCACGTGAAGGACCTCGTCTTCAAGGACCCGAATGCGCCGTTCCGCGCGTCGGAGACCGCCCGGGTGAAGGCGGAGGAAAGGGCGATCCGCTCTCGGGTCGTGGGTGAGGGTGTCGTACCGTGGCGCGCCATCATCGCGGAGCTCGCCCGGCGGGGCTACGACGACGTCCTGTCCCTCGAGTACGAATACCGGTGGCATCCGCAGGACCTCCCCGAACCGGCGGTCGGGTTCGCGGCCTCAGCGCGCGCCGTCCGGAGCATCCTCTCGAGCCTGGAGCCGATCAAGTGAGCAGCAAGCGCTTCCGAATTGGGGTTGCCGGTGCCGGCAACATCGCCAACATTGCACAACTTCCGACCCTCGTCTCACGTGACGACGTGGACCTGTGCGCGCTCGTAGACATCGCGGAGGACCCGAGTCCGATGATGCGGCGCTGGGGCTTCCGAAACTCCTACCGGACGGTGGAGGTGATGCTCGACGCGGAGGAGCTGGACGCGATGTTCGTGCTCACGCCCCGCTCAGAGCATGCGCACCAGACACGGCTCGCACTGGAGGCCGGGCTGGATGTCTTCTCCGAGAAGCCCCTGGCCACGAGCGCCGCCGAGGCGCAGGCGCTCGCGGAGCTCGCCGCGCAGAAGGGGCGGATCCTCATGGTCGGCCTGAACCGCCGGTTCGCTCCGGTGTACCAGGCAGGCC
>CAYGKH010000214.1:0-3218 GCA_964350345.1 uncultured Coriobacteriaceae bacterium | reverse complement strand
AGACCCGAGGGACTGCTACCCAACAAGATGTGGCGGCGCGAGGTCCACGAGGAGGATCCGCGCGAACTCGAGAAGACCCGCCAACACCTCTTCGACTTCGAAGAGGGCAAACAGGACTTGGGGGTGTAGCCGATGTCTGAGCTCTTACTCGACGTCCACTCCGCCACCAAGACCTTCGGCGGGCTCAAAGCGGTCAACAGCCTGTCGTTCCAGCTCTACAAGGGCGAGATCGTCTCGCTCATCGGCCCGAACGGCAGCGGCAAGACGACGACGTTCAACCTCATCACCGGCCTGTACGAGCCGGACTCGGGAGACATCCTGATGGAGGGCGAGTCGATCGCCGGACTCAAGCCGGAGCAGATCTACTCGCGTGGTATCTCGCGAACCTTCCAGATGCTGCGGCTCTTCTCAAACATGTCGGTGCTCGAGAACGTGCTCGTGGGGATGCACGGCCGCACGAAGGCGAACGTCGTCGACTGCATGTTGCGCACGCAGAAGATGCGGCGCGAGGAGGAGGAATCGGTCGCGAAGGCACGCGAGATCCTCGCGCTGTTCCCGGGGCGCTTCCCGGTGGCCCGACATGCGCAGGTGGCCTCATCGCTTTCCTACGCGAACCGTCGCCGTCTCGAGATCGCCCGTGCGCTGGCAGGCGAGCCGAGACTCCTGTTGCTCGACGAACCTGTCGCCGGCATGAACCCTGCCGAGTCGATGGAGGTCATGCGCCAGATACGCGACCTGCGCGATCGGGGCTACACGATCCTCATGATCGAGCACGACATGAAGGTCATCATGGGTGCCTCGGACCGTGTTATCGCCATGGATCACGGCATCAAGATCGCCGAAGGCGCACCAAAGGACGTTGCGAACGACCCGGCCGTTGTGGAGGCATACCTTGGCAGACGTGGCGCAGACACCGCTTCTTGAGTTCCGGGGCGTCAATACGCACTACGGACGCATCCCCATCCTCAAGGACGTCAACTACAAGGTCTTCCCTGGCGAGATCGTCTGCCTGCTCGGCGGGAACGCGTCGGGAAAGTCCACGACGATGAAGACCATCCTCGGCATCGTGAAGCCCACGACCGGGGAAGTGTTCTTCGACGGCAAGGCCATCAGCGGCCTGCGCACCGCCGAGAGGATCAAGCTCGGCATCGCCACCGTCCCGGAGAACAGGCGGCTCTTCCCGCACCTCACAGTGCTCGAGAACCTCGAGATGGGCGCCTACACCCGTAAGGACAGCGCCGAGGTCCAGGGCGATCTTGAGCGCGTCTACGAGCTCTATCCGCGCGTCTATGAGCGTCGCGCTCAGCGTGCTGGAACGCTCTCCGGCGGCGAGCAGCAGATGGTCGCGTTCGGACGTGCGCTGATGAGCCGGCCTCGGCTGATCATCATGGATGAGCCGTCTATGGGACTCGCGCCGGCGCTCGTGGACCAGTCCTTCGACACGATCGCCGAGATCAACACGCAAGGCGTCTCGATCTTCGTCGTCGAGCAAAACGCCACAGCTGCCCTCTCGATCGCGAATCGCGGCTATGTGCTGCAAAACGGGCAGGTCGTGATGGAGGGCGCTGCGCGCGAGCTGCTCGAGAACGAGGAGCTCAAGCGGGCATACCTGGGGGGATAGTCGCGCCGGGGTCACGGGCGCGTGGTCGGTATCGGCGGGTTTCGCGAGAGGCGGGGGAGTAACGTGGAACGTCCTGAGGAGATTAAAGAGTACGACGACCAGCGTTTCGAGAAGATCAAGGTGCTTGTGGAGACGGCCGAGCGGGGCTTCAAGGGCTACGTCTACAAGTTGCAGATGGACGAGGCGTATCGCCTGAGCGACTACCTCAACACCTACGATCGTCGCTTCCTATGCCTGACCGATGTCGAGGTCCACGACCGCGGCCAGGACTACCGGGTCCACGCCAAGAAGCCGTTCGTGGCGATCTCGCTGGCATCGATCACGTACGTGGCGCCGGTCGGGACCTCGGACTGATCGTCGAGCAAGAGTTGATCATCCTGCCGACCTTGCTAATGAAGTCGCCGGTGCTCGCATAGCCGCCGTCGGCGAGTGCCCCCTGTTCTCGTCGCGCGTTCTAGTCTTCCCAGGCCAGGCTGTCGACGCGTGCCTGATTGTCCTCCTCGATCACGAAGTACAGGACCGTCTCGGGTCCGGAGTTCCAGTCCTCCTGGACCTCGACGACCCAAGTGGCCGCGTCCGGATAGACGTTGACGACCTCGAACGAGATGAGTGCGCCGCTCGCCGGGCTCAAGAACCAGTCGCCCTCCTCCTGGAAGTAGCGTGTGGTGTAAGTGCGCGCCCGGTCGACATCGTCTTGCTGGAGCGACCAGAGCATGTTGCCGACCGCGTCGACTGCAGTCTCGGCATTGACCGCCGAGACGTACTCGGATCCGCTCGTATCGGGCATATCGCCCTCCCAGGAGCCTTCGGTAGCCCCCTCAGTCACGGGCGGATCCTCGGCGGGGACCTCGTCGGTGAGCGTCTCGCCGCCGGACTCCTCGTCGAAGCTGCTCTCGATGGTCCCCCAGCCGCCACCCGCTCCCGCGAGCGAGCGGGCGAACACTACCCCGCCGATCGCGCCACCGACGAGGTTGAGCACGAGCGCGCCGACCACGACCGCGATGGCCACGCCCTTGCCTGTGGTGACCGGGATGCCGCGGGCGGCCACATCCGCCGTGCGAACGACCTGCGTCTTGGCGACTTTGTCACCGAGCCTGCGACCATCTTTGTCGACGAGCACCATGATGGGCTCGATGAGGCTACCGATGGCGGGGATCAGGCCGAGGGCCCACAGCACGATCTGCCGGACGATCGCGGGTCCGGCCTTGGCGGGGACGCCAGTTTCGGAAGAGACGACGACGAGTCCCGTGAGCCGCTTGCCGAAGCCAGCGCCACCGGCCGCGTCACGCGCGATCAGGTAGCCGAGCATCCATATCGCTCCGAGGGCGGAGACCAACAGGCCGGCCATGGACACCTCATCGCGAGCGCCGCCCGCCATCACGAGTAGTGTTCCGAGGGGCAGGAGGGTGGCCGCGATGATACTGTCAGCGATGTATGCGAGAAGCCGTCCGCCGAGCGGCCCCTTCGCGTACGGAGCGCCAGCAGCCGAGGGCGCGACCGACGGCATCGGTGCGGTTGGCTGCGGAGGGGCCTGTACGGGTGGCGGAGCCTGAACGGGCGGTACGGGCGGAGGCGGGGGAGTCGGCGCTGGTGGTTC
>CAYGKH010000213.1:0-3221 GCA_964350345.1 uncultured Coriobacteriaceae bacterium | reverse complement strand
GTGACCCTCGCCGACGTCAACGGTAACGGCCGGAGCGACATCGTCGTGGTGGTTGACACCGAATCACCAAGGCACTATGAACAATATCTGGGCCGGGTGGAGGTGTTTCTGAACAGCGGCGACGGCTTCGGGCCGCCGCTCGTCTCTCCGGTGTATGACTCGATCAGATCACTCGATCTGATCGACCTCGATGGAGACGGCATGCTCGAGGTGCTGATCGCGTACGTAGAGCATCCCGAGGAGGCTGCCTGGCAAGGGTCACGCGTCGAACCACAGACATACGTCGACGTGCTGAAGATCAAGTAGGCCGGCCGTTAGGCTGGTGTCGCACAGTTTGTGCGCCACATCGATCGTTCGACAGGCGAGATGGACGGGAGGACGAGTGCTCGGTATCGAGGGCAGACGCTTCGGGACGGCGGCGGTGTGGGCAGCCGCATGCACCCTTGCTGCTCTCGCCACGTACGGCTGGACAGCAGCTGTGTTCGTGCACGAGCTTCCCCCGGATGCCCGGTTGTGGCTCGCTTCCATCGGGCCGGAACGGGCAGAGGTGCTTCCCATGAGCGGGCTCGCCGCCATTCGTATCTCTGTTGTCGTCGCGGTCGTGGTCGGAGTGGCTCATTGGCGCGCGCACGGTGCTTCTGTCCTGCGCATTGCACTGGCCGCTGTCCTCGCCTACGCTGGCGCCTACGCCCTGATCTTGCTCGGCATTGCGGTCTTTAGATATCTGTACCAGTTGTGGTGGCTTCCCTGGGTTGCTGTGGGGATCGGCGTGATCGGCGGAGCGGCGGCGTATATCGAGAGCCCAGGACACCGGATTGCTGCGATGACTTTGGGGTTGGTCGGCATGAGCGGACTGCTGATCGGCGCACTCGGCCTAACTCCGGCACCTGGTTTCAAGATGTCAATTGGGATTGGTGTCCACTTCCATGCAGCCGGCCCGCTCGTTGCCGCAGGCGCTGGTGTGATAACCACGGCAACGCTCTACGCGAGACTTGGAAGAAGGCTCCCGTGGACGTCTCGCCATGTCGAGCAAGCGGATCGAGCAGACAGTGCCTCGCGTGTGAGGTAGTCTCGACTTGGAAGCGGATGGAGCGGCGCATCGCAGCTCATCCGCCGCTCGTCAGGACCATGCAAGGAGTGCCTTGAAGCCCCGACTCAACGTACCTTCTGTTGCGGTAGTGCTGGTCGTTCTGGCTGTGCTGTTTGCGGTTTCACCGGCCAGAGAATGGGTTATCGCCAAGCTGAGCGGCTCGCGCACCGTGGACGATGTCGTTCGCGCGCATGGGGAGCCTGCGCGCGACCGGCTCGAACCAGCCTTCGCCGCAGCTGACGTGCCCTATCCACCACCTGCCGTCACGCTTGCCGTCCTCAAGGACACGAAGACCCTCGAGCTGTGGGCGGGCACGCCCGGCGAGCTCAGGCTTGTGAAACAGTACCCCGTTCTTGCCGCAAGTGGTCAGTCGGGGCCCAAGCTCAAAGAGGGTGACCACCAGGTCCCTGAGGGGATATACGCAGTCGAGTCACTGAATCCCAACAGCAGGTACCACCTGGCGCTCCGGGTCAACTATCCCAACGAGTTCGACAGGGAACGGGCAGCGCGAGACGGACGCAGCGATCTCGGTGGCGACATCATGATACATGGGAGCAACGTTTCCGTCGGATGCCTAGCGATGGGCGATCCTGCCATCGAAGAGTTGTTCGTACTCGCCGTGGATGCGGGAATCGAAAACGTCGCGATCCTTATCGCTCCCACGGATCCGCGCAAGCGAGATCTCGAGCCGGCGGAAGGCGACCCGGCTTGGGTTTCAGAGCTCTACGAACAGATCTCCGCTGCTTTCGGCGAGTTGCGGGCAGACAGGTCCTAACTCTCGGCAAGCGCCTCAGCCAGCCGGTAGATGTACTTGAGGCTCACTTTCCGTCTACCGGCCGCAAGGCTTGAGATGTAAGCGCGATCGAGTCGGCTACGTGCCACGCACCTCAAACTGCAAACCGAACTGCAGAACCACAGGCATATGTCGACGTGCTGAAGATCAAGTATGGCGAGCTGGAACTGCAGCTGCTGCCGATCGTAGCCCAGATGCTGCGCAGAATGTACGAGTCGGTCTTGACGACATTCCCGGCGGGGCGATTGCCGCACGGTGCCGCTCGCGCTATCCTGAGTGACCTGCCATTTCCCTCAGATAGCCGAGGAGACCGCCACCCGTGAGAGAACTCGTAGCCGACCTGTTCCGTGACGCGCTCGCAGCCGCCGTGGAGGCCGGTGAGGTCGCCCTGGCCGAGCTTCCGGAGCCCCACATCGAGCGCCCGCGTGACCCCGCGCACGGCGACTGGGCGACCAACGTCGCGATGGCGACCGCCAAGGCTGCGGGCATGAACCCGCGCACGCTCGCCGAACTGCTCGCGGCGCGCGTCGCCGACCATCCCGATGTCGCCGCAGTCGAGGTCGCAGGCCCCGGCTTCATCAACCTGCGCCTCTCGGCCTCCGCGCTCCAGCGCGTGCTCACCGAGGTCCGCTCGGCGGGCGACGCGTACGGTGCGCTCGACATCGGCGCCGGCCAGCGGGTGCAGGTCGAGTTCGTCTCGGCCAACCCTGTCGGCCCGATGCATGTGGGTCACGGCCGATGGGCTGCGCTCGGCGACAGCATGGCGCGGATCCTGACGCACGCCGGATATGAGGTTGAGCGAGAGTTCTACATCAACGACCAGGGCGTGCAGATGGACACCTTCGCGAAGTCGGTGGCCGCGCGCTACCTGGAGCTTGCCGGGGTCGAGGGCGTGGAGTTCCCCGAGGACGGCTACCGCGGCGCCTACATCACCGAGATCGCTCGCGAGATCTTGGCCGAGGAAGGTGAAGCGTGGGCCTCGGCGGTTCCCGCAGTGCGCGAATCTCACTTCAAGGAGAAGGCGTACGTCCAGGTGCTCGAGCACCTCAAGCGGGTGCTCTCGGGTATGGGCGTCGAGTTCGACGTGTGGTTCTCGGAGCGCACGCTCCATGAGCTCGCACCGGAGAGCGGGGCGAACGCCATCGAGCGCGCCATCGAGCGGTTGCGTGAGGCGGGCCACATCTACGAGCACGAGGGCGCCACGTGGTTCCGCTCCACCGCGTTTTCCGACGACAAGGACCGGGTCCTCAAGAAGGCCGACGGCTCATACACCTACTTCGCGGCCGACATCGCGTATCACGCCGACAAGTACGACCGCGGGTTCGACCGCGTCATCGA
>CAYGKH010000212.1:0-3226 GCA_964350345.1 uncultured Coriobacteriaceae bacterium | reverse complement strand
GCGCTCGCGGATCCAGCTCTCTGATATGCCGAGAATCTTCGCTAGATAGGCGTCGGCGAACCCGTCCCTCTTCGCCCGTACGAGCAGCTCGTCGGGGATCTCCTCGCCGCGATGCGCCAGGAGCTCCTCCTCAAGCTCGACGAGTTCGCGCATCTGCTCGAGGAACCAGCGCTTGATATGGGTCCGCTCGTGTAGCGCCTCCACGCTCACACCCGCCCGAAGTGCCTCGTAGATGATGAACTGCCGCTCACTCGATGGCTCGACCAGTAACTCGAGGAGCTCCCCGGCGGTCCGCTCGTGGTAGTCACGGGCGAAGCCGAGGCCCATACGGCCGATCTCGAGCGACCGTACGGCCTTCTGGAGTGTCTCCTTGTAGGTCACGCCGAGCGACATGACCTCTCCGACCGCCTTCATCTGAGTCCCAAGCTTGTCCTCGGCCCCCGGGAACTTCTCGAACGCCCAGCGCGCGAACTTGACGACCATGTAGTCGCCTGACGGTGTGTAGCGGTCCAGCGTGCCGTCGCGCCAGTACGGGACCTCGCCGAGGGTGAGACCGCCGGCGAGCAGGGAGCTGACGTAGGCGATCGGCAACCCGGTCGCCTTGGAGGCGAGCGCTGAGGAGCGCGAGGTGCGCGGGTTGATCTCGATGACGAACACCCGACCGGTCGCAGGGTCGTGCGCCATCTGCACGTTCGTCCCGCCGATGACCTCGATAGCTTCGACGATGTCGTGCGCGTGCTTCTCGAGACGCCCCTGCAGTTCAGGCGAGATGGTGAGCATCGGAGCGGTACACAGCGAGTCGCCCGTGTGCACGCCCATCGGATCTACGTTCTCGATGAAACAGACCGAGATCATCGCACCGGTCGCGTCGCGCACGACCTCGACCTCGAGCTCCTCCCAGCCCAGCACCGACTCCTCGACGAGGATCTGTCCCACCCGACTCGCCTGGATGCCGCGTGCGGCCACCACGCGCAGCTCCTCGACGTTGTAGACGAGCCCGCCGCCGGTTCCGCCCATCGTGTACGCGGGCCTGATCACCACCGGATATCCGAGGTCAGCGGCGATCTCCTCGGCGGCCCCCACGGTCGTCACAGTCGTAGAGCGTGGCATCTCGATGCCGAGGCGGTCCATCGTCTCCTTGAACGCCAGCCGGTCCTCCCCGCGCACGATCGCTTCCTCGCTCACGCCGATGACCTCGACATCGTGCTCGGCGAGCACGCCAGCCTGGGCGAGCTCGGAGGAGAGGTTGAGCCCGGTCTGGCCGCCAAGGTTCGGAAGAAGCGCGTCGGGCTTCTCGAGGGCGATGATCTCAGTGATCGTCTCGACGTTGAGAGGCTCGATATAGGTCGCGTCCGCCATGACGGGATCGGTCATGATCGTCGCCGGATTCGAGTTCACGAGCACTATCTCGTAGCCGAGACGTCGCAGGCCCTTGCACGCCTGCGTGCCCGAGTAGTCGAACTCGCACGCCTGGCCGATGATGATCGGACCGGACCCGATGATAAGTACCTTATGAATGTCGTCGCGCCTGGGCATGCGATCTCCTCAACCTTCGAACGTCGGCGCGCACGAATGCAGCGCCGCTGCCACGTTATCTGTTAACCGGAATCCCCCGACCGGCCAGATACTCCTTGACCTCACCGACCGTAAAGGTGCGGAAGTGGAAGACCGATGCCGCAAGCAGTGCGCTCGCCTTGCCGTCCGTCACGCCCTCCCAGAAGTTCTCGAGGGTTCCTGCCCCACCGGAGGCGATCACCGGCAGCGCCACTGCCTCGGCGATCGCACGCGTGAAGGGCAGGTCGTAGCCGGCGAGCGTGCCATCGCCATCCATGCTGGTCGGCAGGATCTCGCCGGCCCCCAGCTCCTCGCACCGCCGCGCCCACTCCACACAGTCGATGCCGGTGGGCTTCTGGCCGCCGCCCACCACGACCTCGAACCCGGATGGCATCTCGGAGTTGCGGCGTCCGTCGATCGCGACGATGACACGGTCGCGCCCGAACTCGCCTGCGGCCTCGGCTACGAACTCCGGCCGGGCCACGGCCGCGCTGTTCATCGATACCTTCGCCACACCTACGCCGAGGAGTGCCTCGATGTCCGCAAGCTCGTTGATTCCGCCACCCACCGTGAGTGGCACCTCCCCGAGCGTCTGCGCGACCGAGCGCGCCCACTCCAGACGGGTCTTGCGGCCCTCGACGGTCGCGGCTATATCGAGCATCGCGACCTCGTCGGCACCCGCCTCACGGTAGTAGGCGGCGTTGTCCACGGGATCCCCGGCGTCGCGCAACTCGACGAAGTGCACGCCTTTGACGACGCGCCCGTCCTTCATGTCGAGACACGGGATGATCCTGACGGGCTCCACGGGCGACCCCTCTCCTCCTGAGTTACAGCGCGACGCACTCCAGGTATTCTACCTGACACGGACGCATTCCCGTGCGAGTGGCGCGTGACACCAGCGGGTATCCACACTGTGGAGGTGCATGCGTGGGTAACGCGTTGGCGCTCGTCATCGGATACCTACTAGCCCGAGTTTCCTGGCTCGCATCCCCAAGGGCCATTGATGGGAAGATGATCTCCCCGCTTCTGCTTCGCTGACCTGCACTCCCTCGTTTCCTGTACTTGCGTTCTTGCACGGGATGTGGTATTACCTAAAAGCATGGCGAGCATCGTGAGCAAACTGATCTCAGGCAGGGCCTACTACTACCTCGTGGAGTCGGCGAGGGTGGACGGCAAACCCCGCATCGTCTCCCAGCAGTATCTGGGTCCCGCCGATGAAGTGCTTGCTCGCCTGCAAGGCGCAAGTCCCGGAGAGCCCGATCGCAGCCGGCATCTCGCTTTCGGGGACTTGGCGGCCGTCTGGTCGGTGCTCTCCCGCCTTCGCGTGGCCGAGATCGTCGATGAGGTCGCAGGTCCCAGACGCAAGGATGCCGCCGCCTCGGTGGGCGCCTACGTCGCCCTGTGTGTCGCCAACAGGATCGTCGCTCCCTGCTCCAAGCTCGCTTTTGCCAAGTGGTGGGCCAAGACGGTGGGGCCTCGGCTCGTCAAGATCCCCGCCGCCGCCCTGGACCATCGGCGCTTCTGGGACGCCATGGAGGCCCTGTCCCCCGAGGCGCTTTGCGAGATCGAACGTCGAATCGCAGCCCATGCGCAGACCGAGTTCGGGCTGGACCTGTCCGGGCTCGTGCTGGACATGACGAACTTCGCCACCTTCATCGACTCGGGAAACGAG
>CAYGKH010000211.1:0-3227 GCA_964350345.1 uncultured Coriobacteriaceae bacterium | reverse complement strand
CATCAGGAGAAGCCGGGAGACTCACGGGGACAGGTACGACTATTCCCTTTCCGAATACTTAAACAACAGCACCAAGTTGACCATCATCTGCACTGTGCATGGCCCATTCGAGCAGACCCCTGTAACGCATTGGGCTGGCTCAGGATGCCCAGACTGCGGGGGGACAAAGAAACTTACACAGGAACAGTTCATTGCCGCGTCTGTCAAGGCGCACGGCGACGAGTACTCCTACACTAAGACCATCTACAAAAACAACCGTGAGAAAGTCATCGTCACATGTAAGGTGCACGGGGACTTCCTTGCCGTACCTGCAGATCACATGATGGGGAAACGCTGCGCTCGATGCGTTGGCAACGCCCCGCTGGACACCATGACCTTTATCAAGAAGGCGCGGGAGACCCATGGAGACAAGTACGACTACTCAATGGTCAAGTACGAGAGGGCCGACCGAAAGGTCTCCATCGTCTGCAAGGAACATGGCCCGTTCAAGCAGAAGCCAAACAACCACCTGTCCGGGAATGGGTGCATCAAGTGTGTCCACGAGAACTCGCCTATCAGGGACACACATGAGACTTTTCTTGAAAAGGCAAGGTCAGTCCACGGAGACCGATACGACTACTCCGGCGTCTCCTACGAGAAGTGCGACGTGCATGTAGCTATCGGCTGCGAGACGCACGGCATCTTTCACCAGATGCCTGAGAAGCATGTGGCGGGGCAGGGGTGCCCGTCATGCGCACACAGTGGGCCGTCTGCCCCGCAGATCGAAATACAAAACTACCTCGAACAGTTCACCATGGTCGCACCGGAAGTGCGAGAACCAGGGTTGAACTCAAGACTTGACATGCTGCTTCCAGAACACTCCATTGCTGTTGAGTACCACGGACTCATCTGGCACTCATCCAAATTCCTTAAGGACCCCCGAAAAGACTTTAAGAAACACAAGCGCATGGCGGACCTTGGTGTCCGCACGATCCACATCTACGAAGACGAGTGGCTTCTCAAGAAGGATGTCGTCAAGCGCATGCTGTTGTCCGCCATCGGGTGCCTGCCAAAAATCTATGCTCGGGAAACCAAACTGGTGCAACTGACCAGCGAGCAGGCCAAGATATTTTACGAGGACCACCACCTACAGGGTGGGCGCCAGTCTCGCATCAGCTTCGGCCTTGAGTACCGTAGCGCCCTCGTCGCTGCTATGAGTTTCGACATGCTCAGGTCAGAGCGTAAGAACTCCGACACGTCGAAGTGGGAGTTGGTCCGATACGCATCGACATTGAGCGTGGTCGGAGGCCCCAGCCGACTGTTCAAAGCGTTCCTGAGCCTGGGAGTTGCCGAATCGGTCACCAGCTACTCGGATGTTCGCGCATTCACAGGTGGCATGTACGACGCTCTCGGGTTCACAAAGACTCATGTGACGGACCCAGACTACTGGTACACCAACGGGAGGCCTTCGTTCGGACGCAGGAACAAGTCCGGCTATCAGAAGAAACACCTCGCAAAGATGTTCCCTCACGAAGACATTGACTCCCAAACCGAGTGGGAAGTCTGCGAGAAGAACAGCCTCTACCGGATATATGATTGCGGCAAGGTCCGGTGGGACTACCTCGTCAAACCGTCACGTCAAAGTGGAACGGAACCCCAAGTTCAAAGCTGACCCAGCCCTGCTTCGCAGTCTTGCGGCCGGGGCGCGGCGTGGAAGAACTAAATTTGGTTCCGAGCCGAAATTTGGCAAGATTCGAGAAGTAGTCGAAGAGCTCAAGGGCGGGGCGGGTGCCTCGCCCTTCCTTCGTGAACACGGTGACGTAGATGCTGCCGTGGACCCGATGCCAAGGGTCGTTGTTGACCGTGAGTTGCTCGGCGTCATCAAAGTCGATCTCGATGCGCACGAACGGGTCCGCGACCGCGTTCAGATCCACCTGCAAGGTGTTCTCCCAGAACACGGGGAGCCCCGGCTTGTTGATCACAAGGTCGGCATGGAGCATGGTGACGATCTCGTCACGGGCCTGGACGTAGGACGAACTCACTCATTTCCCCTTGAATTTCGTTTTGGCGTAGCGCGCCGCATGTTCCTTGGTGCGGCCGAGGACACGACCCCGGCTCGGGTTCACCGGGCGGAATCGCATGATGTTGGCCTCGATGTCCCAGGCGTAGTTCTCGTTGTCCTCGGCGCTCAAGGCCGTGGTCGAGAGGTAGATCGCCTGCCCGAACTTGTAGCCGTTCAGGGCGCCGCCCGAGCCCGCCCTCGCGCGCCCGATCGCCGCGCCGTCACCCTCTTGCTGCGGCCCTCCGAGCGGGGCGTAGTAGTCATACGGCTTCTGATCGCGCCCCGGATTGGGAGAGCCGACCGAGAGCCGGAAGTTGCCCGCGAACGTGCCGCTGTACTGGGGCGCGGTGTCGGTCGCGTACTTGAGCGACTCCTCGGCCACGTCCCGCACCTTCAGCGCCAACTGCTGGCGCTTGGACTCTAGGGCCTTGGTGACGGCGCTCTGGAACGCTGCGGCGTTGGTGACCTTCACCCCGAACACGATCAGGCTCTCCGAACGTGGAGCATGCGATAGCCCGCCCGCGTGACCACGGCAAGGATGCGCCACACGCCGTCCGACAAGGTGAAGGTGTCGCTCGCCTTCGCAGTCACCGACAGCGGCACGAGCACCTGCATGTCCCCGCGCTCGAACTTCTCGGACGAGGCGGAAAGGTACTCAAAGTGCTCTTGCCAACGCACGCGCAGGCACCTCACCGTGGTGGGCGTGCCCGTGTAGGTGTCAGTGATTGGGTCGTAGGTCTGGCTGGAGAACACTGCCGCGTCGATGACCGGAGAGTCGAGTCGGTTGGCGATCGCGTCGCGCAGGCCCGACACCGTGCGGTGCGAGTTGCGCACGAGGTAGGTGTCGGCCCCGTTCTGGACGATGGCGTCTTCCGGGATCGTCTCCGGCTCGCCAAAGTAGATGTGGTACTGGGGGTGGTACTCGGACGAGTCGCGCTCATCCGTGCTGTACTTGCTGAAGTCGATCGAGGCCCACGCCGTGGTGCCCGCGGTGTCGGCAAGGGTCTGAGCGATCGTGCGGATGCTCACCTCCGCGTCCGCGCCCTGAATGACGTACTGGCCGCGGATCGGCTCGCCTTCCCAGAAGTCGATGCCCGGTTCGCCGACCAGAAACTTCTGCCCGGCCACGTCGATGACGCGGCGCGCGGGCATGGCGATGCTCGGATCGACCGACATCACCTTGCGA
>CAYGKH010000210.1:0-3267 GCA_964350345.1 uncultured Coriobacteriaceae bacterium | reverse complement strand
CCGCTGCTCCTCGGCGTAGCGCCGGTGCGGCAGCAGTCGAGGAAGTGGTTCATCTCGGCTGCGAGCGGCTCGGAGAGCTTCACGTGAGGCACACGGATGTCGCCGAAACGCAGTGTGAGGTCCTCACCGTATGGCATCGCGTCGGTGGGCTCGACGCCCTTGTCGTAGATCCAGATCTTGTCGGTCGCCTCCATGTCGTCGAACGCGAGCATCTTCTTGCTGCCCACAACGGTCATGCGGCGGACCTTGTGCGGGTCGAGCCAGCTGACGTGTATGTTGGCCATCTTGCCGCTCGGGAAGTGCAGGTTCGCGAACACGACGTCGTGTACCCCGTCACGCAGGTAGTCCGCTCCGCTCGCCGATACCGAGTCCGGAGTCTCGCCGAGGAGGTAGAGCGCGACAGAGACGTCGTGAGGCGCGAGCGACCAGAACGAGTTCTCGTCGGCGCGCACTTTGCCGAGGTTCAGGCGCTGGAAGTACAGGTAGCGCACCTCGCCGAGTTCGCCGGAGGCGATGTAGTCGCGGATCCACTCGACGGCTCCGTGGTAGACCATCAGGTGACCGGTCATGAGGACGCGATCGTTCTTCTCGGCCAGGTCGACCAGTGACTTCGCGTCGGCCGAGGAGAGCGTGAGCGGCTTCTCGACGTAGCAGTGCAGCCCGGCATCGAGTGCGCGGGTCGCGATGGCGGCGTGTGTGGGAGCAGGGGTGGAGATGACGACCGCGTCGAGGTCGCAGGTCGCGAGCATCTCATCGAGGTCGGCGATGCCGCGGACGTCCGGATGGTTGGCCGCGAGCTTCTCGAGGTTGGCGGGCGAGGCGTCGCAGACGGCGCACAGCTCGGCGCCGGGGAGCCGGTCGAGGTTGCGAACGAGGTTGGGTCCCCAGTATCCGTATCCGACGACTCCGACGCGTACGGGGGTAGGTGTGGTCATCTGACGCGCCACCAGCCTTTCAGATGGGTCGGGCCTCGCACGAAGCGCGCCCTCGGGCATACCCGAAGATTCTACTGCATAGTCGAGTAGTCCGCAGTGTTCCTAGCCGAGTCGCCGGGTCGAGCACGCGGGGCACCGCGCGAGGGTCCTGTCTGCGGTGAGAAGCGGGGCATCGAGCCGTATCGCGAGGGCTACGAAGAGAGCGTCGTAGATGGTGAGCGCGTGCTCTACGGCGACTAGCGCGGAGGCATCCAGGAGCGCGGCATCGGGCTCGAACCAGGCGAGGCCGAAGTCCTCCAGGTCCGCTGCTGCTTGTCGCAGTCGCACGGCGCCGATGCGGTGCGACCAGAGCGCGTTCAGCACCTCGAGCCTCAAGTGGGTGGGTGCGGCGAGTTCGATCCTCTCGTCGCGCTGCGCCTCAAGAAGCGCGAGAGCTTCTGCGACGCCATGTTCGGCGTCAGGTTTGAACCACTTGACCGCGACTGAGGAGTCGACCACGAGGGTGTCCCGGGGGGCGTCGTTCACCGTTCACCGGCTCCCCGGCCGTCGCGCTCCCGGTCCGCTCGGATCACCGCAGTCGAGTCACCCGGCTCGAGTGTGCGCGCGATCTCGCGGGCCGAGGCGATCGCGCGCTCCGCTCGGGCACGCCGCTTCGCACGCTCGCGTTCATCGCGCATGCGGGCGACGTAGGTGGCTGCAGCTTCCTGGATGAGGCCACTGCGCGAGCGCTCCAGTTCGCTGGCGAGTCCGTCGATCTGTTCGAGGAGATCGTCGGGGAGGCTGATGTTGACCTTCGCCATGAGGTAGTACCAATCGGTAGTGATGCAAGGTAGTGCTCTTGCAGTATACCCGACCGGCCTGACACAAGGGAAGAAGCGAACGTTCAATCACGATGTGCTAGCAGGTCGCCGAGCGACTCGCCATCTCGCCCCGGACCGTCTACCTGTGGATCGAGCAAGGGAGACTGCCCCGCACTGCGCCTCTCGGAGCGGGCGACGCGCATCACGGCTGAGGCGCTGTTGGGGGTGAAGGTGGACGTGGTCGACCTGGGCAGCCTCAAGCGCTCGCTGCGTACTCGTGCACTCAGTGATTCGGTGCCGCTGTGACGGGCGCCAGAGACGCATCGCTTCGCTTGCGCGACATCCCCACCCTTCGCGACCAGCTCGTGGCCATCTTGCAGGCGATCACCGAAGGGGAAGACGGGCCGTAGGTGACGCGTGGTAGTCTGTGCAGCGAACCGACAACCTTCATCCGAATCCCGAGCCGCCAAGGAGCCCCAACCGTGCGTATCGTCTCAGTCGTGGGCGCACGCCCGCAGTTCATCAAGGCCGCCCCTGTCTGCCGCGCGCTGCGAGCCGCCGGACACCACGAGGTTCTCGTCCACTCGGGCCAGCACTTCGATCACGGGATGTCGCAGGTCTTCTTCGACGAGCTCGAGATCCCCGCACCCGACCATAACCTCGGCGTGGCAGGCGGCGGGCACGGCGCGATGACCGGCCAGATGCTCGCACTCATCGAGGAGCTTCTTATCGACACCACGCCCGATACGGTGCTCGTCTACGGCGACACCAACACCACGCTGGCCGCTGGCCTCGCCGCAGCCAAGCTCAACATCCCCGTCGCGCACGTCGAGGCGGGCCTGCGCTCCTTCAACCGCACCATGCCCGAGGAGATCAACCGGGTGCTCACCGACCACCTCTCCGAGTGGCTTCTCTGCCCGACCGGGGCCGCGGTCGCCAACCTCGCCGCCGAGGGGGTCACCGCCGGCGTCCACCTCGTGGGCGACGTGATGCTCGACGCTGCTCGCCATCACGCCGAGCGGGTCGACCCCGCCGAGGTCGCGGCCCGATTCGGCGTCACGCCCGGCGACTACTACCTCGCGACCGTGCACCGCGCGGCCACCGCCGACGACCCGGTCGCACTGGCGGCTGTCGTGCAGACGTTCGCCTCGCTCGACCGTCCGGTCGTCTGGCCGGTACACCCGCGCACCCGCAAGCTGCTCGAGGCGAGCGGGCTCGCCGCCGAGTTCGAGGGCTCCTCGGCGCTCAAGCTCTTCGAACCGCTCTCCTACCTCGACACCAACGGGCTGCTCCGCGGCGCCGCAGCGCTGCTCACCGACTCCGGCGGGATGCAGAAGGAGGCGTACTTCTTCGCGGTGCCGTGCGTGACGCTTCGCGAGGAGACCGAGTGGGTCGAGACGGTCGAGGCGGGGTGGAACCGGCTCGTCGGTACCGACCCGACTGCGATCGCGGACGCCGTCGAGGCCGTGCGCTCGGGCGAGCGTCCCGCGGAGCGGCCCGCGTTCTACGGCGAAGGTCATGCTGCCGAGGAG
>CAYGKH010000209.1:0-3289 GCA_964350345.1 uncultured Coriobacteriaceae bacterium | reverse complement strand
GTGATGGTGCGGGTTGAGAAGAGCCGCAGCGAAGGCAAGCACGAGGAGGAGGATTTTCTCGGCTATGCGCGGAGCGAGGATGGGGGCGCGATGCTGGCGGCGGAGGAGTGAGGGGGCACGGCAGCATCCCTTGGAGTTAGATCTCGGACAGTCCTGGTTAGAGCCACTGTGCTTTCCTGTGGTCCAGATGCACAGAAGCTGGACGGCAGGGAGTGCCAGGTGGTTATTCGTTTCAGTCGTCATGCGGCCGCTTCCCTGCAGACTCCTCCTCTGCGATACGGCAGCCGGGCGACTGCACGTGGTCGTTGCCGAAGATGTTGCCGAGCATGCGATAATCGTGGTGACCGTGTACCGACCGAGTGCCCGGCGTTGGCACGAGGGTTTCAGGAGGCGGCGATGAAGTGCGCTGTGTGTGCGGCCGGCCGGACCGCTCCGGGGACGACAACCGTCACCGTCGAGCGGAACGGTACCACTATCGTCCTTAAAGCCGTCCCGGCGCGCGTCTGTGACACGTGTGGCGAGGATTATCTCGACGCTGACGTCCTCGGCGAGGTCGAGCGTATCGTGGACGAAGCGGTCGCATCCGGTGTCGAACTCGTCGTGCGCGACTTCCCCGTGAAGTGCTAGGCGACGGAGACCCGATCGCCCCGACCGCGGTCTCTCGGACCACTTCGGCGTGGGGGTAGACCTGTAGGGGCGATGTCAGACCCCGCTCGTACACTTACGTCATGGTTGCCGAGGTGGAGGTATTACCATGACGAAGGTCGAGCACGAGACACAGCGACGCGGGCCCAAAGGTCAGGCCGATCGCAGCATCCTCATCAACTTCCTGCTGGACGCATCGGGTTCGATGCAGGCCATCCGCAGTGCGACGATCGAGGGGTTCAACGAGTTCCTCACCGATCAGCAGGCCGAGGGCGGGAACGCGGCGATGACGCTCACGTTCTTCGACACGGGCTTTCACACTGTCGCTGAGGCGATGCCGGTGCGTGAGCTCACGCCCCTTACCAACGAGACGTATGTACCTGACGGCGGCACCGCGCTCTTCGACGCCATCGGTCACACGATGCGCATCACGGACGATTTCGTCGCAGCGAACAGCCCGGATCAGGTGTTGTTCGTGATCATGACCGACGGAGAGGAGAACTCGAGCCGCGAGTTCACGAGCGAGGCCGTCTTCAAGATGATCTCGGATCGGCAAGAGACCGCCGGCTACGAATTCATCTACCTGGGTGCCAATCAGGACTCGTACCGTGCGAGTCAGGAGCTTGGCTTTCAGGCTGGTCGTTCGATGGACTTCGCCGGTACACCCGAACAGTCCCGTCAAGCGATGCGGGACCTCTCGCACAACGTGCGCGGGTATCGTCGCAAAGGGGAGCGGCAGCTTGTCCTCAGTCGACCACCGACTCTGATATACTCGCAGTGTGATACGAACACACGTTCGTAAGGTGACAGTCGATGACGGTTGGGCACTACAAGAGCGTCAACTCACTCATGCGCCACATCAGAGAGTCTGCGGGAATCTCGATTGGGGGATCCCGGGACAAGCATGCACTTGCGCGCATGGGCTATTTCCACGGTTACAAGGGATATCGCTACGTGGGAGACGTGTCGCGGTGCATACCGTACACCACGTTCGACGAGCTGCGTGCAGTGGTTGAGTTCGACACGAGAGTGAAGTGGCTACTCTATCCCGTTCTCATGGACCTGGAGATGGCCATGAAGAATCTCGCGCTCGTGGAGATTCTCGACGCCGCGCAATCGAGCGCGCTAACCGACATCTATGCGAACCTCATGCCGGGCAACCGAATCGGTGGGCGTGCTGGGAAGCTAGCGGTCATGCATGAGAACGGCGCCGTACTTCTGGCTGCTTACAAGCGGGGCAATGCGATCGCCAAACACTACTACGACGGGCCGAACGAGAACGTGCCCGTTTGGGCGCTGTTCGAACTCATCACAATGGGCGCATTCGCAGGGTTCCTTCAACAGCTCTCCGACGGTACGCTCGCGCGGGTGGCCGAGAGCTGGGGCATGAAGCGGCGCGATGCCGACTTGATGCCGCATCTCGTATTCGCTCTCACGGACCTGCGTAACTGTGTTGCTCACAACGGCGTGGTGTTCGATGCGCGATTCGCCAAGAGCAGGTCCGTTCGGAGACAGGTCAAGGACTTGGTTAGTCGCGAGATGGGCCTGGCTGACGGCAAGCGGTTGATGTTCGAGACGATCACCGACTACTTCGTCCTCGTCGTGCTCCTCGCGTCGTCGACCGGATGGTCTAGACGTCAGGTCCGCTCATTGGTCACTGACTACGGACAACTGTCAGAAGCTCTGTGGAGTCACGCCCCTGCCAACATCTTCGGCATGATCGTTCATACTGATCATCGTCCGAAGCTTGAGGCTGTCCGGCGATGGGCCGCGAACCGTTAGGTGGACGATCTGCACCGCAGGTATGGCGAGCATGGCGCAGCTGAGGGTATACTGATTGTGAGATTGCGGTGCGCCCTCGTGGGGGCCACCTGGAACGGCCGGATGCGTCCGGTCGTTCGTCGTTACGGGCGATGTTCGTTAATCAGCCCCGGCGTCTTGACAGAAATACTGTCATTATAGACACGTCTAATATCTGATTCAGATAGTAAGAGCGTTCTTTATGACAGCACGTTCCATACCGCCGGGTCTTGCGCCGTTACTGGAGCTCCTTGAGCTTGAGCAGCCGCGCATCCTCACCGTTGCAGGCCTGGCGGAGTATGCGCGTCAAGCGGGCGTCGACTGGCCCACCAACGTGATCGCCCAGCGCCTCCGTGAGCGCGGCTGGCTGCTCCCGCTTCCAACGCGCGGCGTGTGGGAGTTCGTGCTGGCGCATTCGGCTCTGGCGACCCGCTGATCGATCTGCGGGCGGTCCTGGCGCGAGATCCTGATACACCACTCGCCGTTGCTGCGGAGTCTGCCGCCTATCTGTACGGCCTCGCTAGTCGGAGACCTGAGACCGAGTGCATCAGCGCACCCCCCGGGTTTCGGCCGCCCAAGTCTCTCGGCGCTTACCCTGATGCAACACGCGCCCAAGGGTGCGGGACCTCACTATCTTGGTGACCGCGGCATCCCTGGTCGCTATCACGCGGCGTACGACGTCATCGACTCCACTGGCTTCGAGGTGACTTCGGCATGATCACCGAGGACCATCTCGTCCGGCACTTCCAAGGCCGTCGCGAGGGTCGATGATGCGTTGGCGTGTCCACGAAGGGGGTGACGCCGCATGAGCCAGCCCGGCAATCTTCCGGGTTTGACACCGCCC
>CAYGKH010000208.1:0-3338 GCA_964350345.1 uncultured Coriobacteriaceae bacterium | reverse complement strand
GCTTCATGGATTACAGGGCGTCCTACTTGGTCGCGGACAGCCAGACGTCCACGTCCACCTACATGCTCGCGGTCTTAGGCATTCTCGGAGTGTCCTACACGGTCTTATGGGTCATCGGGATCCTCAGGCTTGAGAAGTTGAGTGTGCCAGAAAGGGTGCTGGTATTGGCAATCTTTCTGTTCATAGTCAACAAGGAGCCACACAGCACCATGCTGAGCACGTATTGCTTCCTTTTCTACTTCCTAGAGAGCATGAATACATTGCGAGGAGATCGGACGGGGGCTCGGTCCACGCTGATGGCAGGTGGACCTCAGTTGGAGAGGATCGATCTGCAGGATGACTGAACTCGTACAGCATGCCGATTGGGTGTTACCGGACACGACGCGAGTGCTGCTCGTGAACGTGGCGCTTGCGGGCGAGTCGAGCGGTAGTGGCCACACGTTGAGAAACCTTTTTCATGGGCTCTCGCAGAGCAGCTTGATGCAGCTTTCACTGCAACTCCAACCACCTGAGGTCCACACGACAATAGACAATACCGTATTCATCGACGAACGCTGCATAGCGACCTACCTAAGGTTTTGCCGAATCGCCGAGATCGTGCGAAGACGATTTGGAAGCTGCAGCGGTGACTCCGTGCAGGCGAGGGCGAGGAATTCGGTCAGGCAGCTGTCGATTGGTGGGCGAACCAAAAGCACGCTATCAGGGTTTCTAGACATGACGCGTTGCAGGCTGACGCCCGAGTTGAATGAGCGGATTGCGCGTTTTTCTCCCACGGTGATCTACACGACAGGAAGTTCGATCCGCGTTCACTCAGTAGCCAATCATCTTGCTGAGACCCTTGGCGTTCCAATCGTACTTCACCTGATGGATGACTGGCCCCAGACGATCTACCGCTCGACGCTGATGTCGAGTTTGCCGAGGGCAGTACTGATGAGGCATCTCTCGAGGACGAATGCTCTCAGCTACTCGAACTTCGCTATCAGCCAGCCGCTCTGTGACAAGTATTCGAAGAAGTACGCCAAGGACTACGTACCGCTGATGAATCCTGCCGTAGACATCGTGGATTCGGTAGTGGTTCAGGACCGACAGGTCGTCGACTTCGTGTACGCGGGGTCAATTGGGCTCGGCAGACACATGAGCCTGCTAGATATCGCCCGTGCCATTGCCGAAATCAACAAGCCAGTGAGGCGCGCCCAGCTGTCACTCTACATTCCCGTTGCACAGAACACGTCTGAAGTCCGGGCAGAGTTTGAGATGTTCGGGTGTTCCGTTCATGGATATCTCCCAGTAGCCGAGCTTCATCGGCGATTCTCAGCAGCGGATGTTCTGATTCACGTGGAAAGCTTCTCAGTCGAGCACAGGGAATTTACGAGACTATCGTTGTCGACCAAGATTCCTGAGTGTATGGGGGCTGGAAAGCCGATTCTTGCCTATCTGCCCAGGGATCTCTACGGAGACATGTACATCAGGGATCGACAGTGCGGGGTTGTGGTGAACGATCCGGAATCTCTGAGTGACGGGATTCTCAGCTTGGTGGGCAGCCCCGAGCTGCGGGCAAGATTGGCGTCGCACGGTCTCCAGGCGGCGCGAGCAGAGCACTCCGCGGTGGTCGTACGCGAGAAGCTGCGGAAGGCACTCGTCGGCGCATCTCGGGGTACCCTCTGCTCAAATTCTTAGCTTGAGCGGGCCGCGAACGATACAGTCGGACTCAAGGAATCAGGTCTCCAGTGAACCCGGGGCGATTCACCTGTACAACGAGCAGTGTGCGCCCAGAGAAGACGGCTGCCTCACTCCGCCAGAGACCCCAAAGGTGTGGTACGATCGGCGAGGTCAGGGGGTCGTCGCGTAAGGCAGATTCGTGTCCAGTTATCCGGCACCGGTACATTTCGTCATGTTCTGGGCCAGCGAGATCTTCGACCCGGAGCACCCGGACACATACTTCGCGGAGGTGCACCATTAGCAATCTGAAGGTGATGACGATCGTCGGTACCCGTCCTGAGATTATCAGGCTCTCGCGGGTAATCGCGGCTCTGGAGCTATACACCGATCACTGCCTTGTGCACACCGGGCAAAACTACGACTACGAGCTCAGTGAGGTCTTCTTTGACGATCTCGAGATTCGCAAGCCCGACTACTTCCTGGAGGCTGCCGGGAAGACTCCAGCGGAGACCATCGGGACGTTGGTCGCACGAGTAGATCCGGTCCTGGCAGAGGTCAATCCCGATGCGGTCCTCATCCTTGGTGATACCAATAGCTGCCTGGCAGCAATCGCTGCGAAGCGGCGGAAGATCCCCGTCTTTCACATGGAGGCAGGGAACCGCTGCTTTGATGAACGGGTTCCGGAAGAGATCAACCGCAAGATTGTGGATCACATAAGCGATATCAACATGCCGTATAGCAGCATCTCTCGCGAGTACCTGCTACGCGAGGGCATCGCCCCGGATCGCATCATCAAGACCGGTAGCCCAATGTGTGAGGTTCTCACGTACTACAAGTCGAAGATTGATTCGTCGGACGTGCTGACGCGATTGAACCTTTCGGAGCAACACTACTTCGTGGTTAGTGCGCACCGTGAAGAGAATATCGATGATGACATGCAGTTCGGTAGGTTGATCGAAACCCTAAACGGACTCGCTGCGACCTATGGCGAGCGCGTGATCGTTTCTGCGCACCCACGCACGCGCAAGCGCATAGACGCTGAGGGGGTCGTGCTGAACTCGCTTGTAGAACTTCTTCAGCCACTCGCTTTCAGTGACTACGTGAAGCTGCAGTTCTCATCGCGTGCGGTCCTGTCAGATAGCGGAACCATCACCGAGGAATCGTCTATCCTAAACTTCCCGGCCCTCAACATCCGAAATGCGCACGAACGGCCGGAGGGTATGGAAGAGGGAGCGGTGATGATGACGGGCCTTGCGATCGGCAACGTCCTAAGAGGTTTGAGCGTCCTTGAGATGCAGGCTAGGGGCTCTGTCCGCACGCTTCGGATCGTTGAGGACTACGCCACCCCGAACGTCTCCGAGAAGGTTGTACGGATTATTATTAGTTACACGGACTACGTGAACCGATACGTTTGGCATTGCGCGGATGCGTAGTCGATTACGACGAGTCCCAGGGGTAGGGTCTATCGTGATGGGGTCTGCTACGTCCAAAGATAGCGGGAGCCTCCTGTTGTATCCAGGATTCAAGCGCTTGCTAGACATCGTGCTCGCCCTGTTGGGGATCGTCGTGCTCTGGCCCATCGCGCCCGATCGCGTCGACCCGCGGCAGATGCGCGGCGGCGCGGCGCAGCAGCACCTCGGCGCCCGCCGCTTCGAGCCGCACGCGGTTCGGGTTGTCCA
>CAYGKH010000207.1:0-3340 GCA_964350345.1 uncultured Coriobacteriaceae bacterium | reverse complement strand
CATTGAGTGCGATACGGACCTGATCGACGACGGCGATGAACTCATCGTCGATCTGAACTCAGGCGTGGTGCGTAACATCACCACAGGCGTCGAGATCGAATTTCCACCGCTTCCGCCCGTCATGGCTCAGTTGCTTGCAGACGGCGGTCTGGTGGAACACTTCAAGAAGCATGGAGGGTTCAACCTCTAGGAGGCGCGCTCGATGGTGGCTAAGACCAAAAGCACGAGGCCCGCCGAGATAAGCATTCTCGACGGAGACAAAGATGAGTTGGCACAGCGGGGCGCTGCGAACAAGAAGTTTCGCGGCGATCTCGTTAAGGCGCTTGCCGACGAGAGTCGCAACAAACGCATCTGTGCTGCGCGAGGCATCCACGCCCTCGCTATCCGCGAGCCGGATCTACTCAAGCCGTTCGCCGCCGAGTTGGCCGATGCACTCGATCGGCCGGAGGCGCAGACGCGCTGGGAGATCCTCGGCGCGCTGGAGAAGATCGTGGCTGCGGATGCACGCGTAGTCGACAAGTCGATCAAGTCGGCGATCGTCGCGCTGCACGACGTCGAGTCCGGCGTGGTCAGGCTCGCCGCATTCAGGCTCCTTGCGGCGTACGGTGCCACGACCCCGACCCGCTCGGAGAAGGTCTGGCCTTACATCGACGAGGCGATCCGCGTCTACCACGGCGATCCGGAGTTCCCGGCGATGCTTATCGGTGTCATCCGGCTCGTGAGTGGCTCATCTTCCGACGAGGTGAAACTTGCCGCAGCTGAGCGCATGGAGTTCGACTCCGAGCACGGCAAGGGGTTGCTGGCGCGGCGTGCGAAGAAGATCGTCGCGTGCGCTCCTAAGGGGCGGCGCCGGGCGAAGAAGGTCGAGGAGTAGGGGAGCGATCACTCGTCGCCGAGGGGCACGCAGTTGGTGCGGAACGCCTCGGCGAGCCGACCTTTCGTGACACTGCCTTCGCATACGCCGATCACGAGGTCGTACTTCTCGTCCTCGGACAGGCTAAAGGTGTACCCGTGGTCTGCGAGGAAGACCAGTGCGGCGTGCGTTCCAGTCCGCTTGTTTCCATCTACGAATGGATGGTTCATCACGATGTGGAACAGGTAGGCGGCTGCCATCTCGAAGAGGTCGCTGTGTAGGTACTGTTCGCTAGAGCCTGCCTGCGGCATCGCAACAGCTGACTCGAGCATGCCGAGATCTCGCACCCCCGGAGCACCTCCGTAGCCCATGAGTTGCATCTCGTGGAAGAGCAGGACCTCATCGATGGTGAGGAACCGGATATCCATCACTACTCCGCCAGACGCCGAAAGAGATCGTCGTTCTCGCTCATGACCCGGTCGGAGATCTCGACGAGCCGTGCGCGCCGGTCGTCGGGGGCACCGCTCGGAGTGATCGTGAGCGAGCGTCCGTCGGTCACCACTTCAAGTTCTGTGTCGTCGTCGATCTTGAGCAGCTCGAGGATCGCCTTGTCGATCACGAGCGCCCGTGAGTTGCCGTGCCTGACGAGCTTCTTCCTCATCGCGGTCGCACCTCGCATCCGCCTCACCTCCACCACTGATGGTAGAGGAATGTACTTACCAAGAGCATACCATTGTCTTACCAAACCGGGCGGGAGACTCCTCGTCGCCGAATAGGGTCCTTATCGCGTACAATCGCAAGACACCGTACTCGGACCCTGATGGAGGTACACGATCGTATGGCCAAGCACACAGTCACCCTGATCCCTGGAGACGGAATCGGCCCCGAGCTCACCACCGCTATGACCCGCATCGTCGAGGCGACTGGCGTCGATATCGAGTGGGAGATCGCCGAAGCCGGCGCTGACGTCATGGACAAGTACGGCACGCCGCTCCCCGAACACGTGCTCGAGTCCGTACGCAAGAACAAGGTCGCCATCAAGGGGCCGATCACCACGCCGGTCGGAACCGGCTTCCGTAGCGTGAACGTCGCGCTTCGCAAGGAACTCGACATGTACGCGTGTCTTCGGCCGGCCTTCTCGATCCCCGGCAACGGAGCTCGCTACGACGACATCGACCTGGTGATCGTCCGCGAGAACACCGAGGACCTCTACGCTGGCATCGAGTTTCCGGAGGGCTCGGAGGGCGCGCGCAAGCTCATCGAGTTCGCTGCCGCCGAGGGTGCGGGCACCATCCGCCCCGACTCCGGCATCTCGCTCAAGCCCATCTCGGTCACCGGATCCAGGCGTATCGTGAAGTTCGCGTTCGACTACGCGATCGCCAACGGCCGCAAGAAGGTCACTGCGGTGCACAAAGCCAACATCCTCAAGCACTCCGATGGACTCTTCCTCGACGTCGCCCGCGAGGTCGCCGAGGAGTACGCCGACAGCGGCATAGAGTTCGAGGACTACATCGTGGACGCCACCTGCATGCAGCTCGTTCTGCACCCGGAGTGGTGGGACGTGCTCGTGCTTCCCAACCTCTACGGCGACATCGTGAGCGACCTGTGCGCCGGGCTCATCGGCGGACTGGGTGTTGCGCCCGGCGCGAACTTCGGAGTCGACTGTGCCGTCTTCGAACCGGTCCACGGCTCGGCGCCCAAGTACGCGGGCAAGGACGTCGCGAACCCGACTGCCGAGATCCTCTCGGCTGTGCTGATGCTCAACCATCTCGGCGAGCGTGATGCGGCGGAGCGTATCCTCAGCGCCGTACGTACGGTCATCGGTGAGGGCGAGAAGGTCACCTACGACATCAAGCGCAGCAATACCGGGAGCACCGAGGGCTCTGTCGGCACGCAGGCATACGCCGACGCGCTGATCGAGCGGCTCTAAGCCGACCACACACGATAGATGCCGAGGAGGGCGCGGCGTGAGCGAGACGCCCGTCGAGATCCCCACCTCGTGGTGGGAGCGTTTGCGAGGTGACCGGCGCCGTCTGGCGGCGCTCATCGTGGCAGGCGTGGTGCTGCTCGTTCTCCTCGGCATGCTCGTGGTGCGGCCTTTGCTCGGACCTGACCCTCGCGGCGATCGGGATCTCGCCGACATCGAGTTGCCGCGGATCGACGACGGCTCGGGGGAGAGCACGGCTGCGCCTGGCGGAGACACGACCGAAGCGGCCGAACCCGACGACCCGGCACCCGGCGGGGACGATCCTGCCACCAAGCCGGGGGCCGGGGATGGAGACCCCTCCGGTCCTGCTGCCGATCCGCTTCGTGCACCTTACATCGCGTACCGGCTTGCCGGGTCGATCATCGTGGCGCGTGAAGACGGGTCAGGCCCCGTCGAGGTCGTCGAATCCGCCGAGGGGGCGTTCGCGCTCTCGCCCGACGGGACCTTGCTGGCTCTCGTGGACGACGGCGAGCTGTCGATCGTCACAGTGGCTGACGGCA
>CAYGKH010000206.1:0-3348 GCA_964350345.1 uncultured Coriobacteriaceae bacterium | reverse complement strand
CGCATGCGCGAGAATCGTATCTACCATGCCGCAGCGCTTCCGCTCAGGCCCGATGTGGTCATCAGCTGCGACCTCACCGCACTTCCAGCTGGCGTCTGGCTGAAGCGTGACCTCGGATGCCGCCTGGTCTACGACGCCCATGAGCTATACACAGAAATGTCCAGTTCAACGGGGTCGATCTATCGGTTCTTGTACACGCGCACAGAAGCGCGACTGATTCGACGCGCCGATGCCGTCATGACTGTCAACAGCTTGATTGCCGAAGAGTTGTCGCGCCGATACAACATACACATGCCGATGGTCGTCATGAACGGTGTCCACGCTTGCCTTGCTCCTGGTCCGGTGCACGAGCCGTTGCGCATCTTCTTTCAGGGCGTTTTCGCCCGCGACCGTAGCCTCATGCCTCTTGTCCAACAAATGCATCGGGTTCGAGGAAAAGCGACGCTTACTCTCCAGGGTTTCGGCGAAATGGAAGCTGAACTCCGTCAGGTCGTCGCTGATAGCGGACTCGATGATCTGGTGGGTTTCGTTGATCCGTGTGATCCATCAGAGGTCGTCAACTGCGCTCACGACTACGATGTAGGAGTGATCGCGTATCGTCTGAAGACTCTGAACCAGAGATTGTCGTCTCCGAACAAGCTTTTCGACTACCTTGGTGCCGGCTTGGCGCTGCTTGCGGTCGACGCACCTGTCGTCCGCCAGATCGCAGGGGAGTCGGGGAGCGCCGTGCTTGTCGATTCGGATAGACTCGATAGTCTTTGGGAGGTAATCATGGATCTGGCGGAGTCGCCTGATCGTGTCGCGGAGATGAAGGCCGCATCACACGCGCTGTGTGCGCGGCTTACCTGGGACGCGCAAATCCAGCCGCTGCTCACGTGGCTTGAGACGGGTTGTAGTAAGTAAACACCGCCACATCTGGCACATCTACGATCGGCTGGCTGCCGCCTCCACTTCGTAGGCAAGGCGCACGGCGTTCAGCCCTGCCTCTCCGCTGGCGAGTGGCTTTGTGCCAGCACGGATTGCACTGACGAAATCATGGAGTTCGCGTCCGAGCGGCTCGCCGCTGCGGTCGAGGTAGGGCACTTCCATAACGTTGGCCTGGCGGTACATGCCGTTCTCTTCGAACTCCACCGTAGTCTCGCGCTTGATGCTGACGTCCTGTCGCACCGAGTCGGCAAGGAGGAAGCGCTCACGTTCGGAAATCGAGATACGGCGAACCTTGTCTTGCGTGACACGTGAGGCCTGCAAAGAGGCGATACAACCGTTCGGAAACTCGAGCACGGCGTTGGCCACATCAAACGAGTCGGAGAACACCTTTGTGCCGACAGCCTCCACACGTGAGGGGTATTCGCCCGCAATCCAGCACGCCAGGTCCAGGTCGTGGACCATGAGGTCGAACACAACGCTGTCCTGAATCCTCGGCGTGAAGGGCGAGAGGCGTTCAAAGGAGAGCATCACCGGGTCCTGGGCGAGATTGGCGAGTACATTCACTGCGGCGTTGAAGCGTTCCACGTGACCGACTGCGAGCGTCATTCCGGCGTTGGCGGCAGCCGCAACGATTCGCTCGGCCTCCGCAGGCGTGGCTGCGAGCGGCTTCTCGATGAGCAGGTGGACGCTCCGTTCGATGAGGGTGAGTGCGATGTCGAGATGGTGTTTGGTAGGAACTGCGACCACCGCGAGGTCGACCTTGGGCAATTCGTCCAGCGAGCCAAATACGCGTGTCCTCGCACTCTCGGCGTGCGGCGCGGCCCGTTCGGTGTCGACGTCAACGACGCCCACAAGTTCGATCTCGGGCATGGCACCGAGTATCCGGACGTGGTGCCGTCCCATGTTTCCGGCTCCGATGACCGCTGCGCGCAGTTGATTCATATGCCCCACCTTTCAGGATTTCGCCCAGGGTGTCATAGTTGCTGCTGCCGCTCAAGGGTTCTGCCAGCAATCTCGAGTCGAGGTGACGGAAAAATCTTGTTTCAGTGTAGGCTGTGGTTCGGTCAGTGATGCCGCCTGCCAGGATGTCTGCTGCCGCGTCATCGGGACCCGTCAGTCACGAAGGGATGAGCCGCCGTACGATGCGTATAGCCATGATCAGGCTCAACGACATGAAGAGCGATGCCCGCGTCGCTCGATCCGCGAATGCCCTGGCTGATGCGGGACACGATGTAACGGTCTTCGCTCTGCGCGCACCAGACCTGGCCAACAGGGAAGACGTCGCCGGGTTTCGCATTGAGCGGGTGGCCGACTTCACTCGTGCATCGCTGCGCCATCCTGTGAGGAAGTATCGCGAGCGCCGAAAGCGGGAGCGGGCACTCGGAGAGGCTGTGCTGACCGCGAAACCGGATGTCATCCACTGCAACGACACCAACACCCTCGGCATCGGTGCGCGGGCGGCTCGACAACTCGACATCCCGTATGTCTACGAGGCCCACGAGCTCTATCCGGACTCATTGATGCAGCGGCCGTTTCAGCGCAGTTGGCCGGTGCAGGCGTATCTCCACTCGGTGGAACGGCGTCTGGTGCCGCATGCTGCAGCGGTGATCACCGTCTCGGACGGTCTCGCGCGTGTTCTCGATGATCGGTACGGGGCCGACGCGGCGGTCGTCGCAAGCGCACCCGAACTGCAACCCGTGGCGGACAGGACCTTGCTCAAGCGCACGCTCGGACTCCCTGAGAACAGGGTCGTCGCACTCTACCAGGGCGGCATCATGATCGGCAGGGCGATCGATGAGCTGGTTGACGCTGTGGGCAGGGTTCCGGAGATTACGCTCGTCGTCCAGGGGAGCGGTGAGTACGAGCAGGGGATGCGAGCCCGCGTGCGCTCCCAAGGTGTCGAGGACAGGATCGTGTTCATGGGGCAACTACCGCACGAACAGCTCTTCGAGCTGACGTGTGGCGCCGACATCGGGACGGTCTTTCTCGACGGAGTGACACTCAACCATCAGCTGGCGTGGCCCAACCGTCTGTTCATGTTCTTCATGGCGGGGATCCCGGTGGCTGCAACGGATCTTCCGGGGATGTCAGAACTCCTCGATCCCAACCGGGCGGGATTGCTTGCGCCTGCGGGTGATGTCGCTGCGATGGCGGATGTGTTATCGCGTCTCGTGTGCGATCCCGGCCTGAGGCATGAGATGGGTGCTCGCGGTCGCCGCCTTGCAGAGGAGCGCTTCAACTGGCAGAAGCAGTCGCGCGCACTCGTCCAGATCTACGAGGACATCGAGACGAAGACGACTTCGTAAGAGCGACTCGAAGCGGAGTCAGAGCCGCGAAGCGATGGCCCTGTGCCAGATCAGACGCCACCGGTTCTTGGTTGCGTGAAGTCACCACTCGTCTGCTGGTCAGATTGTCGCTCAT
>CAYGKH010000205.1:0-3350 GCA_964350345.1 uncultured Coriobacteriaceae bacterium | reverse complement strand
ACGTGCGCAACCTATTCAGTGCGGGTTTGCACCCACACATGTGTCACAAGATCCCTTTTTGTAGATCGGCAAACTCGAGAGACATCGAGACGGCCACGGGAGTGGAGCTCTACTTCGCCACCCCCTACCACTCATGGGAGCGGGGCACGAAGAGAACACGAACGGGCTGATCCGCGAGCACCTGCCGAAGGGCCAGAGCATGGCGCACATCACGCAGGCCGATCTCGACGCAGTGGCAGCGAAGCTCAACTCACGTCCGAGGAAGCGGCTGGGCTTCAGAACTCCGGAGGAATGCTATGCACGATCGTAGGAAGTCGCTCAGAAAAGCGAAGCGTTGTATTTCAAACTTGGCGCCGGGATTGGCCCACCTCATGCCGTGTGTGTTTTCCGTGTGAATGCCGGGTTGTCCTCGCGAATCAGGGCGGCTAGCGCTACGGTGTCGGCCTTATGCTCACCTGGCTACGGCTCTCATCGATGGTTCTCGGTCTCGTGGTGTTCGCTGGCGTCTTCAGCGTGTGCTGTGATGCCGACACTTTGGCGTGCTGTGACAAATCACACATCGAGGAAACACAGCGCGATCATCGCCCCGACGAGTCGTATCGCGTGGTGAAGCCGATCGGCGGTTCGCTGTCGCCGTCGTCACCGATTGAATACGCAACGTGTATGCAGGCACTCACACGCTCCAACGGACGAGCGGCCCCGATACCCCTCGCGTGGAAGGTTGCGCGACTCAGGATCTGATATGACCGGATCTCGTGCTTGTCTTATATTTACAGCCGTACCGAATCGAGGAGTCCCTCTATGTCCTTAGTTAGTCGATTTATGTTGCCCCAGAAGTTTCTCCGTCTGAGCCGAGCCTACAGCGCGGCTCCAGCGATTCTCGTCGCAGTACTGGCGTCCATGACTTGGGCGACCGCAGCGTTCGCTCACGGCGTTTCCTCCTCCGACCAGTCCTTCATCGAGCAGAACAGCGGAATGCAAGTCATCCCCTTCATCTACCTGGGGGCGAAGCACATGGTCGCCGGCTATGACCATCTGCTGTTCCTTGTGGGCGTCATCTTCTTCCTCTACCGAATGAGGGATGTCTGGCACTATGTAACACTCTTCGCGATCGGGCACAGCGTCACGCTGATTCTCGGCGTGCTGCTGGGCATCAACGTCAACGCCTTCGTGATCGACGCAATCATCGGTCTGTCGGTCGTCTACAAGGCGTTCGACAACATGGGTGGATTTCAGCGTCTTCTCGGCTTCAGCCCCAACCCCAAAGCCGCTGTGATGATATTCGGCTTATTCCACGGTTTCGGGCTCGCCACCAAGCTCCAGGAGTTTGAACTGTCCCGCGAGGGGCTAGTCGCGAACCTCATCGCATTCAACGTGGGTGTGGAGGTAGGGCAGGTGATGGCGCTCAGCGCAATCCTGATTCTTATGACTCTCTGGAGACGCTTTCCAGCGTTCACGCGCCAAGCCTTTACCTCTAATGTCGTACTAATGACCGCGGGCTTCGTCCTGACGGGCTATCAGATCGCGGGCTTCTTCGCCGCGCAAGGGAGCTGACACAATTGGAATCAAGGGAGTACAGCCGCAGACAGCCGTCATCTCGTCGGCGACGGAATGACCGCGAAGAGTCTGCGACGCAGTCGCCGACGGGGATACCTCCGTCATCAATCTCGAGTCTGGCAATCGCAACCGCTGTGTCGCTTGCGGTTGCCGGGGTCGCCCTCGTGGTTGCGGTTCTGCCAGCAGAGTTCGGTATTGACCCCACCGGGGTCGGCAGGGCACTGGGGCTGTCCAGCATGAAAGCGCCGGCTACCGACGACATCC
The DNA here is from genome assembly GCA_964350345.1 of uncultured Coriobacteriaceae bacterium. Taxonomy (GTDB): domain Bacteria; phylum Actinomycetota; class Coriobacteriia; order Anaerosomatales; family SLCP01; genus JAUVXE01. Next base: position 1,529 of record CAYGKH010000205.1, on the reverse strand, counting down.
CAACGAAGGACGTCCAGACGCTTGAGGGGTCCGCCGCTACGGCCGACACCGTCACCAAAACCGAGAGCGCCCTACGCGCTGACACTCTGTCAGTTACTCTGCAGCCGGGAGACGGTGCCGAGGTGAAGGCGGAGATGCTGGCTGGTCAGCGCTTTGTGTTCGAGTGGACCAGCAATGGCGGTCCGGTAAACTTCGATATGCATGGCGAGGAACCGGGCGCCGGCGATCAGTTCACCAGCTATTGGGCCGACGAGCAGAAGGCATCGGCGGCTGGCGTGTTCGTCGCGCCCGTGGACGGGACGCACGGTTGGTTCTGGAGGAATCGCGGAGACGGTCCCGTCACCGTGGATGTGAAGATCTCCGGCTTCTACACCAATTTCTTCAGGGTCAAGTAACCGGTCACTGGTCTGCTCTATATTGCACTGGGAGCCGACGCTATCGCGCAACTCGTAACTGACACCATGCACGTGATCCCGTTCCAACAAAACGTTGGCCCCCACGACGTGCTCGTGGGGGCCAACGGCGCGTGACGCAAATGTGTGCGAGGTTACTGCGTATCGATGCTGGGATACCTGATCGACATTTTGCCAGTTCAAGCCGGTGACGACTGAATGCCTTAGCCCCAGGTGGCTGAAGTCGGCCACGTCCCGTCAAGTGGTGCATGAAGCCCTCTGCTCCGACCCCGAGTATCTCACTCAGCCGGCCATGAGCGCGGGCACCACCTCCTGATCGAGCCCGTCCGTGACGGCGAGGACCGGTTGCATGGTCTTCTCGATCGACTCGGTCGACATGTAGCGCCGGCTCACCTGCCATCCGTCGTGCTGCTCGGAGAGCACCGGGCCCACGAGGCGGATGATGCTCTCGCGGTTCGGGAAGATGCCGACGACATCGCTCCTGCGCCTGATCTCGCGGTTCAGCCTCTCCTGCGGGTTGTTGCTCCAGATCTGGCGCCAATGGGCGATCGGGAACGTCGAGAACGCTGTGATGTCGGCCGCGGCCTCCTCCAACATCTCGGCCACGTCCGGGAACCGTTCGGAGAGTTGCTCGACGACACGCGCGAGTTGAGCCGCGACCTCTTCAGGGCATGGCTGGGCGAAGATCGTGCGTACGAGGGTGGCCACGAAGGGCTGGGCGGACTTCGGCACGCGACAGAGCACGTTCCGCACGAAGTGGGTGCGGCAACGCTGCCAGGCCGCTCCGGGCAGCACGGCTTCGATCGCGGCGATGAGACCCTTGTGGGAAAGCCCGCTTCTCGATCCGCGCCATCGCCCGTGAACTCGGCCGGGCACCGTCGACGATCTCCCGCGAGCTCAGACGCAACGTGCGCCCGTCAGGCTACTACACACCCGAGGTCGCCCAGCAGTACACGGTCGCGCGCCGCCGAAAATCGAGACGCAACACGCATTTCAGCGACGATGAGTGGATCTTGGTCGAGCACCTGGTCGCACTCGACTGGAGTCCCGAGCAGGTTTCGGGGTGGCTCTCGCTCCATGGCATCTTGTCGATCAGCCACGAGACGATCTACCTGC
>CAYGKH010000204.1:0-3364 GCA_964350345.1 uncultured Coriobacteriaceae bacterium | reverse complement strand
ATCGGTCGCTACAGGTCTTCCTGTCAGACCGGGCCTCGGTCGCATCCCACCAGTCGCCACAGACCGGACAGGGGCGATACTCTCGCTGCCCGTCGACCGCGAGCGCAAACTGCAACCACATAGCCGCCATGAGCGACCGAACTTCGAATGTGAGTCGAAGACCGCCCGGCTGTGCGCTACTCACTCGCACCACCACCCGTATGGGCGCGCACGTCTCGCACTGGTCGCAGGCCTTCCATCCACGTCTTTCGCTTACGGACCAGCATGAGGCACGGCCATGAATGCCGTGCCCACAAGCGGTCAGCTACACTCCTAGTAGCAGTTCTGGCGCCCTGCAGGTGAGGAAGCATCGATCATGAGCACCGACCGTTCTATGGAGTACCTCGAGAGCCTCGTTCGCGAGCTGTGCAAGCTGCCGGCCGAAGCGGAATGGGTCGAGTTCAAGCTGAACAACGAGAAGCCCGACGAAATCGGCGAGTACGTGTCGGCGCTCGCGAACTCGGCAGCACTATCCGGCAAGGCTCACGGTTATCTCGTCTGGGGTATCGGCGATGACGATCACGGAATAGTTGGCACCGGCTTCTCGCCGAGCACTACGAAGGTTGGTAACGAGGAACTCGAGAACTGGCTTCTGCGTCTCTTGGACCCCAAGATCCACTTCAGCTTCCACCACGTGATTGTGGATTCCGTCCCGGTCGTTCTCATGGAGATCGATCCCGCGTTCCGGCACCCAGTCAAGTTCAAGGGCCACGAGCACGTTCGCGTCGGCTCCTACAAAAAGAACCTGAAGGACTTTCCCGAGAAGGAGCGAGAGCTCTGGCGCATCTTTGACAGCACGCCGTTTGAGCGTCTCGTCGCCAAGGAGCGCATTGCCGATGAAGATGTGCTTACCATTCTCAACTTCGAGGCCTACTTCGAGTTGCTCGGTCTGCCGGTTCCTGCTGGCGGCCCTCGCATCTTGGAGGCGCTGGAGTCCGACGGGCTGATCGTGGCCAGCCAGGCCGGCGGTTGGGACGTCACAAACCTTGGGGCAATTCTGTTCGCTCGACACTTGGATAGACTCGGCCCGTTGGGCCGAAAGGCAATGAGGGTCATCCTGTACTCAGGGGTCAGTCGCGTCGAAGCCATTCGCGAGCAGGTTGGCGTCATGGGATACGCGAGTGGGTTCGAAGGTCTCATCGACTACATCAACGGTCTGCTTCCGTCCAACGAGGTCGTCGGGCGCGCACTGCGAACGACAGTCCCGATGTATCCGGAGCTCGCCGTTCGTGAGCTCGTGGCCAACGCCCTCATCCACCAGGATCTGTTCGCTTCTGGAGCTGGGCCCATGGTTGAGATCTTCTCAGACCGCATCGAGATCACGAACCCCGGTGAGCCGCTCGTGGACACGGACCGGTTCGTCGACTCGCCGCCACGCTCCCGCAATGAGCTGCTAGCGTCTCTCATGCGGCGGATCGGCACCTGTGAAGAGAGAGGAAGCGGTTGGGACAAGATCGTGTTCCAGTCGGAGCTCTTCCAACTGCCGGCGCCTCTGGCCGAGGTCGTCGAAGGAAGCACTCGAGTCGTGCTCTTCTCCCCACGGCCCCTCAGTGGCATGGACAAGGCGGACCGAATTCGATCCGTCTACCTGCATGCGTGTCTGCGTCACGTCAATAGGGAGAGCCTAACGAACGCTTCGGTACGCGAGCGGTTCGGGATTGAGAAGCAGAATAGCGCCACCGCCTCACGGCTCATCAAGGAGGCAGTGGATGCCGGGATGATCGTGCCGTTTGATCCCAACGCTGGAAACAAGGCCATGCGCTACATCCCGTTCTGGGCTGCGCCCCAACAGCGATGATTTCTTTGATGGGTGCTTGATGAATGCGGCCTCGGAGTCGCTGTCTCAGAGTGAAACGCCAGCTAGGGCGCGTGTCCTGAGACGTGACCTTCTTTGATGGATCCGTGACAAGTCGCGACTGTGTGTCTTGTCAGGGGAATCTCGGTCAACACCCCTCACGGTGCCTTGCCGGATGGATGTCAGACCCTCGGAGTAGACTGCGCGCGACAGCGCTGGTCAGGCTCTCGGAGGGGCGATGCTCGAAACCACAGCAACAGTCCAGGCGATCGTCCGCACGAGTGCACAGGTGCAGACGATGCTATTGAGCCTAGCTGCCCAGGCTCGGGCAGAGGCGTTGCACGCGCTGTGGACGCAGACACCGCTTTGGTTCCGACTGCTGCTTCTCGTCGCGTTCGTGCTCGGTGGAGTCGAACGACTCGGCCGCTGCTGGAGGAGGTGGTCGCGTGGCTTCTTGTAGCACGGTCACTGCAGACCGCATCGAACGTATGTTTGACCAAGAAGCTGGACAGGGTGTACGCTCGACCACAAGATGTGGGTGCTTCGGTACGAGAGGCACAACATACGGGGCAATTCAGCATCGCAACGTGAAGCAGGTCGCCGCAACCGCAACTCGCAAGCCCGACCCTCGTCGGACCTTCACAACCGAGTGCTCGAACATGCTGCTCAGCCCCAATGACGAGAGGGGCAAGGCATGTCCAGCTTTGTAAGCGACGCACTTGATGAGATCCGGCGAAAGGTCCAAGCGACGGACGCTGACCTCCGTGAAGCGCGGGATAGGCGCGATGCGGTGCTCGAGGTCGCCAACACCTCCGAGGGTGTGCTGCGCACGTTCGCGTCCGGCTCGATCGCCCACCGCACCGCGCTGGCGCCGGCAAACGACGCTGACTGTGGACTGGTACTCGATCGGCGCACGTACCCCGAACTCGGCCCCGATGGCGATGGCATCGGCTCCGCGGATGTGGTGGAGAGTACCCGGACCCATCTCAGGGATGGTCTCAAGAAGGCGTATCCGAGTGCGACCTACCGAGTCACGAAGCGCGCCATCTATGTGAGCTTCGGCGACGATGGTCCGACTGTCGATCTGGTGGTCGCCCTCAACCGCAAGGACGCACCGGGACTCTGGATCCCTCATACCGAGGGCGATGACTGGGATGCATCCGATCCCGAGAAGCACACGGAGTTGTGCGACACTGCCTCGGCGGCGGTGAGTGGAAGCACGTTCCGTCGCACGATACGCCTCGCCAAAGCATGGAACAACCAGTTCACGACGAAGCTGTGCTCTTTCAACCTCGAGGCGCTCGCGCTCGCAAGTATCGTAGGGAAGACCGGTGTCGAAGGCGCACTTGTCGATCTCCTGAAGTACGCAGAGGTCGACCTGAAGGACCGGTTGACGCCTGATCCAGCCGGCGTCTCCGACCCGATCAAGATGCCGACCGGCCTCACGCGCGAACAAGCAAGTGAGCGACTCGGTCGAGCCCGTAAGCATCTCGAAGCTGCACGCGATGCCGACGATGACCAGATAGCGGC
>CAYGKH010000203.1:0-3373 GCA_964350345.1 uncultured Coriobacteriaceae bacterium | reverse complement strand
AGTATCGGCATACCGGAGATCGGCGTGTTCTCAACAGTGATGGCCGAGGGGTTCACCACGTCGCAGGCGCCCACGACGATCGCGACATCGGTATCCGCGAAGTCATCGTTGATCGCGTCCATCTCGAAGAGCTTGTCGTACTCGACGTCCGCCTCGGCCAAGAGGACGTGCATGTGACCGGGCATGCGGCCGGCGACCGGATGGACGGCGAAGCGCACCTCCACGCCGGCAGCCTCCAGCTCGGTCGCGAGTGCGGCGACGTTGGACTGTGCCTGCGCGAGCGCCATACCGTAGCCAGGCACGATGATGACCGACTTCGCCCCGGCCAGCGCATCGCGGGCGCGTTCGACCGGCGAGGCGGAAGGAGCGGGGACGGACTCGGATGAATCGAGCGGGGCCGGGACGTCAGCCGCTGCGTCGGGAGGGAGAATCTCCCCGGTTTCCGTGATCGCCGACGGTGAAGGTGCGAACCGCCCGCCGGCGAGGATGCTTGCGATCCTGCGGTTCATAGCGCGCGCCATCACGAAGGTGAGGATGAGCCCCGATGAGCCGACCATCGCCCCGGCCGCGATAAGCATCTGGTTGCCGACGGCCACGCCCACGAACGCCGCCGCAAGCCCTGAGCATGTGTTGAGGAACGAGATGAGCACGGGCATGTCGGCGCCGCCGACGCGGATCGCGAAGAGATAGCCCAGTGCAAGCGCGGCCAGAGCCACCCCGACGACTGCAGCCGTGGAGGCCTGCCCGCTTTGCGCTCCGCCAGACACCACTGCGAGGACGGCTCCGACCGCGATCAGCAGTACCAGAAGCAGGTTGTGGGCGGGAAGCGTCGTGGGGCGCCCGCGGAACCATGTCGCGAGCTTGCCGCCCGCCACTATGCTGCCGGCCAGTGTCGCGCCGCCGACCACCAGTCCCACGAAGCCGAACACCGAGCCGATAGCGGAGATCTCGCCGCCGGCACGCGTGAGCTCGACGAAGGACACGAGACACGCTGCTCCTCCGCCGGCGCCGTTCTGGAACGCGACGAGAGCGGGTATCTGCGTCATGCTGATGCGCGCCGATATCAGGTAGCCGATTCCGCCGCCGAGCGCGAAGGCGAGGAGCACGATCCAGACGTTCCCGATCGTGTTGCGCGAGACGACGAGCGCCACCGCGATCGCGAGTGCGAGCGCTGCGGTGGCGTTGCCTCTCCGCGCACCGGCAGGGTTGCGAAACTGGGCGATACCGCCGATGAACACGGCGATCACGGCCAGGTCGACGAGCAGTTCCATCCAGTCGGTCATCACATGCCCCGTTCGGTCATCGACTCAGCGCTTGAACATGCCGGTCATACGGTCGGTCACAGCCAGTCCGCCGAGCAGGTTGAACGCCGCCAGGCCGATGGCGAGAGCGCCGAGGGCGATCTCGACACCCGAGAGCGCCGCAGAGCCGTCGGCGGCGAAGAGCAGGAGTGCGCCGAGGATCGTGACAGCCGAGATCGCATTCGTGAACGACATGAGCGGCGTGTGGAGGCGCTGGGGGACCCGCGAGATGAGCAGGTAACTCACCGCCGAGGTGACCGCGAAGATCGCGAGCATCAGGATGATCTCGTTCATCGTGTTGCCTCCCTAGGCGCCGGCGGCGACAGCGTCGGAGCGCTCGCTCATCGCGTGCAGGGCCCCCGTGTGGATGATGGCCCGATCGCGAGTGACCAGCGTATGCCGTACGATCTCGTCATCGAAGTCGGGAGAACCCGGCCCCTCTTTGAAGAGGTTCTTCATGAACGCGAGCATGTTCTTGCCATAGAGCCAGCTCGCGTGTACCGGGACCGAGCCGGGGATGTTGACGTATCCCATGACGGTGACGCCGTCTGTGACGGTCTCCTCGGCGGGCACGGTGGCAGCGCAGTTACCGCCCTGATCGACCGAGACATCGACGATCACGGAGCCGGGCCGCATCCCTGCGATCATCTCTTGCGTGATCAGGACCGGTGCGACCTCGCCGGGAACGAGCGCACTCAAGATGACCACGTCCGCCGAGGCGACCAGGGGAGCAAGCGCCTCGCGCTCGCGTGCGAGCCACTCGGCGGGGAGTGCGCCGGCATAGCCGCCCTCGCCGATAGCGTACTCTTCGGGAGCCTCGAATCCGACGATCTTCGCGCCGAGACCCGTCGCCCCCCCGCGGGCGGCCGCACGGATGTCGACCGCACGCACGATCCCGCCGAGGCGCTTGGCAGTCGCGATCGCCTGCAGGCCGACCACGCCGGCGCCGATGATCAGGAACTCGGCGGGCTTGGTCGCACCGATCGCAGTCCCGATCATCGGGACGAAGCGCGGAAGTGCGGCGGTCGCCATGATGACGGACTTGTAGCCGGTCACGGTCGACATCGATGAGAGCGCGTCCATGCTCTGAGCGCGGGAGATGCGAGGAATGCCATCCATGGTAAGCGAGGTGATGTTGCGCGCGGCCAGGGTGCGGACCATGTCGTGATTCGATGGGGCGGCAGGGTGCAGGAAGGTGATGAGCATCGCGCCTTCGCGGATCATCTCGGCCTCGTGTCGGCCGAGGGCGGAGTTGAAGTGCGGCTGCTTGACCTTCAGCACGATATCCGCCGAGGAGAACAGCTCTTGAGTGTCGGAGACGATGGTGGCGCCGACCGACCGGTAGTCCTCGTCGGGGTGGAGCGATCCATCGCCGGCTCCTGCTTCGATCCGTACCTCAAAGCCCATGTCGACATAGGCTGCGACCTCATCGGGAAGCGCGGCCACGCGGCGCTCGCGGACGAGAATCTCTTTGGGGATTCCGATGATCATGGTTCCTCCTCATGCCCTGCGGGACGTCGCTACAACTTACAGAGTGTAAATACCCAGAACAATCTGTATAGCAATCTGTCATATGAACAGGGTAGCAGAGTATCGAAATGGGATGTGTGGCACAAGCCCCGACCACTGTGCGGTCGAAGTTCGACGCCAGCCCGAAGGAGATGCGGCTTCAAGCTGCACCCGGAGCACCAGGCCTTCGAGCCCCGCGACCCCCGCATGGGCGTAACACCGCAGAGCTCGCGGTCGACGAACGCTGGAGAGAGTACGTGGCTTGCGACGCGGCGGACGGAGGCGCCTGGGGAGTGGTGATCGTGGAGACCGCTGTGACGATGAGGGTGGCATCGTCGTTCACGAAGGCCCCGACCAGGACCCCGCCGCCCATCCCGTCCAGCCTGCAGGTAGGGAGGTCCGATACCACTTGGTCACTTCATCGAACGGGGCCTGCGACTCGACCATGAGCTGGTGGACCATGGCCGTATCGGTCACCTGCGTGGGCTCGTATGACGTGACTGTCCCGGGATGCACGGGTACGTCTGCCGGGAATCCGACCGGCATGCCGGAGACCTCGGTAT
>CAYGKH010000202.1:0-3405 GCA_964350345.1 uncultured Coriobacteriaceae bacterium | reverse complement strand
GAGGATCCGGTGGTTGTTTAACCAGTGCACCCACTCCAGAGTGGCGAACTCGACGTCCTCGAGGCTTCGCCACGGGCCCTTCCTCCTGATCACCTCGGTCTTGTACAGGCCGTTGATCGTCTCCGCGAGTGCGTCGTCGTAGGGGTCCTCCTTAATGCCGAGCGACGCGACCGCGCCGGCCTCTTGATTCCATCGCAACTCCCCACTGTCGAGGTGTTGCGACGACCGTTTGAATTCACCCTGGACTCCGCGGTCGCTGTGGTGGATCACGCCCTCGGCGCCGTTCCTGGCATGCACCGCCATCTTCAGAGCATCGAGCGCCAGATCGCTTCGAAGCGATCTGGAGACCCGCCAGCCGACGATCATGCGGGAAAACACGTCTGTCACGAACGCGACGTAGGCAAAGCCCGTCCACGTGGCGACGTAGGTGTAGGGGTCGGACCGGAGCGCCCTGCCAGCCTCTCGGCTGGTGGGTTTCTCCGGTCCGCCCTCCGAACCGGACGTGCGACTTCCACCGCATCCGGCTCTCCACGTGTCATGCCAGTGCTTGCAGTCCTGCCGCCGTCGCCCACGGGTTCGGGATGCGCGTGCCGCGGAAGCGATACCGCATGATGGCGACCTCCGCCGGCCGGAACAGCGTGATCCCGCCGTCTCTGATCTCCCACCCAGGGAGGAAGCGACGGACGAGGGTGTGCATGTTCAGCCCAAGGTGTCTCTTGCGCAGCCAGCCGACAATGCGCCAGAAGGCGAAGTGGCCGACGTAGTCGAACGTGCGCGCGGATACGCCGTGGCGGAAGTAGGTGCACCATCCCCTAAGTACCGGGTTGAGCCTGTGCAGCAGGTCTGCGAGCGTTCGATGCCGTGCTCGGCGGGTGAGCGTTCGCACCTTGTCGACGATGGAGGCGAGCGCCTTCTTCGACGGGTAGGTGTAGACCGCCTTCTTGCCGGTTCGGCTCCTCCACGCTTTGCGCTGGATGCGCCAGCCCAGAAAGTCGAACCCCTCGTCTATGTGACAGACCCTCGTCTTACTCTCGGACAGGCGCAGGCCCATCGGGGAGAGCACCGAGCCGACCTCGTCCCAAAGCGCTTCGGCATCGGAGCGCTGCCCGGCGATCATGACGACGAAATCGTCCGCGTAGCGGACGAGTCTCATCACGGCGCCGCCTCGGCGACGATGCTTCACGCGCGTCCACACCGGGCCGAGCGCTTCCCACTTGGCGGCGAAGTGCTCGTCGAGGACGGACAGGGCGACGTTGGCGAGCAGCGGCGAGAGGATACCGCCTTGGGGCGTGCCGGTGATCGTTTCGCGGCTGACACCGTCCTCACTGAGGATTCCGGCCCGCAGAAACGCCTTCACGAGACGCAAGACGCGTTTGTCTCCGATACGACGGCGCACACGCTGCATGAGAGCCGTGTGGTCGATCTCATCGAAGCACGCCGTGATGTCGCCCTCGAACACCCACTCGTAGTTGCGGGTCGGTGAAGCGAGGAAGTGGATCTCGGCGATTGCGTCCTGCGCTCGTCTTCTCGTACGGAAGCCGTAGGAGCACGGCTTGAAGTCCGCCTCGAAGATCGCCTCGAGCACCAGCTTGAGCGAGGCTTGCACGATCCGGTCGGCGGTCGTCGGTATCCCGAGGCGGCGGACCTTGCCGCCCGCCTTGGGGATCGCCTTCTCCCGCACGCGCTCGGGGCGGAACCGGCCGGTCTTGAGGTCCTCCCTCAGGTTGCCGAGCAGTTCTGCGGCAGGGGTGGTGATGGAACGCGGTACTGTCCCATCGACACCGGCTGTCCGTGCACCCTTGTTGCCCCGCACCCGCTTCCACGCAACGGCGAGGAAGGCGGGGTCACACACGAGGTTGAACAGGTCATCGAAGCGACGGCCGGGATCGGACGCCGCCCACTGGTGCAGCTTCGTTTGCATCGCGAGTACCCGTGCCTCGGCCAGGTGCGCCTCCGGCCACGGCGCGCCGATGTTCACCGGCGGCCTCCTCGCTCAGCACCCTTGCTGCGGACACGCTGGACCCCTTCGCCATGTGACCGGCTTTCCCGGCCCCGGACTACTACGGGTCCTCCGCCCCACCCGGTCGGCGTCGGCAGGCGACGCGCCTTCCCGCCAGCCAGCGTAGCGCTGTCTGGTGAGGGGACCGCCGGGGTGGTTCCCACGTTCACTCTCGAACCGTTTGACGGGTTCGGCGCCCAGCTATGCCCCTGCAGCATCGCCACGGCTACGCCGCAGACCTTCACCGTGGCCTCCCGGTCGGCGACATCGACCGGCCGAGGAGTTCCCCGCACGACCGCATGCGGGTGCGCGCTGCTACCCAGCCCTGATCCGCCAGGTTGGAGCTGGTGGTTCGCTTGAGGGGCGTTCGGCCGCTGGTTCCTCACGTACACCTTTCCGTCTCGCTTGCCGGGCCCGGGATGTCTGGCAGTGCCGTCCCGTCTCGTCGTTGTCAGGGCTGCTTGCCGCCATCGCCCTCGTCCCAGGGTCTTAGGCTGCCCTCAGCTTCTTCCGGCTCGCTGCGACGAGCCGGAGGCGGTGTCCTTTCGCCACCGCACGGTTCAAGAGCGCCTCGTGGCGCTCGATGTCTGCGACCCACAGCTCATTGGGCCGTGTCGCTACGAACTTCCGGTCGACGAGGTCGGGCGGCCTGTCGGCACGGTCATCGGATATGGTTGTCACCTTGTACGCACTGCGGCGCACGCCGGAGATCCCCAGCTCACGCATGTGCGCGCTCGACGGTGCACCTCGCCACGTCGAACCCCTCGCGCTTGAGCTGCTTCCAGACCTTGCGGGCGCCGTAGCATCCGTCGTAGCTCTCGGCATACACGCGCTCGATCTCGGGCTTCAGCGCCTCGTCACGCACGTCCCTGGCCGACGGCGGACGCGATCTGGCCGTGTAGTAGGTTGAAGGGGCGATCGGCAGCTGTTCGCAGATCGGCTCGACCCCGAAACGGTCGCGGTTGGTGTCGATGTAGTCGACTACCTCACTCGTCGGCGGTCGAGCTTAAGCCCCGAAGAAAGGCGCTGCGCTCTTGAGGATCTCGTTGGCGCGGCGCAGTTCCCGGTTCTCGCGCTCGAGATCCTTCATGCGCACTCGCTCGTCGGTCGTCAGACCGGGCCTCAGGCCGTCATCGGTCTCGGCCCGCCTGACCCAGAGCCGAAGCGTCTCGGGCGACATGCCGAGCTTGCCAGAGATCGAGCGGATCGCCGCCCATTGTGTCCCGTGCTCCTCGGTGTGCTCGAAGACCATCCGGACCGCACGCTCACGCACTTCCTGTGGACACCTTGTTTATCTGTTCATGACCCCATCCTCTCAAACGACGGGGTCTCCGGGAATCCCGGAGCGATTCATGCCCGACGGCACCACGGTGCTCGATAACGTGGTCGTCGTGACCGCACCCGAT
>CAYGKH010000201.1:0-3440 GCA_964350345.1 uncultured Coriobacteriaceae bacterium | reverse complement strand
CTGACGTACGAGGCCATCATGGCGTGGGCCGTACTGCGCCGGGTGCGCCTGACACCGGCGGAGGTGGCAGCGCTCATCACCATCGACACGGTGCTGTGTTCCGGCAGCGGCGAGAAGAAGCCTGAGGCGACAGCGGCCACGGAGGAGCCCGCGCCGCAGCGCGCATGGCCAGAACGGAAGCCAGGGGTGGTGCCGGTACTCGTTCGAGAGGACTGAAACGCATGGCCGACATCGTAACCATCGGGATGGACCTGGACGCCACGAAAGTGGTGAGCGGGGGGCGTGCGGCCGAGCAGGCGCTCACGGGCGTCGGCACGGCCGCCGGACGTACCGAGAGTGCGATGGGCAGCCTGACCAAGATGGCCGGCACGCTGGGGCTGGCGTTCGGCGCGTACCAGGCAATCGCGGCAGCAAAGGAGATGCTGACGCTCGGCGCCCGGTACGAGACGCTGGGGGTTGTGGTTGACCGAATGGGGCGCAACGTGAACCGGAGCGCCACGGAGATGCGTGGCCTAGAAGCCGACCTGCGCAAGACCGGCATCAGCATGATCGAGGCACGGAGCAACATCGCCCGCATGGTACAGGCCGAGATGGACTTGACCGAGGCCACCAAGCTGGCGCGCGTGGCGCAGGACGCCGCTGTGATCGGCAACATGAACAGCTCCGAGGCGTTCGCGAGCATGGTCTATGGCATCCAGACCGGCCAGCCCCGGATCCTGCGCACCATCGGCATCATGGTGAACTTCCAGAAGGCGTACGAGGATGCCGCCAAGGCGCTCGGCAAGACCAGCGAGAGCCTGACGGAGCAGGAGCGCACGCAGGCGCGCACCAACGAGGTCATGCGGGTCAGCACGCGGATTGCCGGGTCCTACGAGGCCGCGATGGAGACGGCTGGCAAGCAGGTACAGAGCACGAAGCGTTACCTAGAGGACGCGAAGGTCAAGATCAGCGAGGCCTTCCAGCCGGCATACACGGCGGCCGTCTTCAAGTACGCCGAGGCGCTGAAGTTCATGGGCGAGCACGCCACGGCGATTAGCAATGCGCTGGCCCTGTTGTTTGCGGTCATGGCGGGTAAGGGTGTGGCTGCGGCGACAGGGATGTTGGTGCGGTATAACATGGCGCTCCTGCAGGGGCAGGCACTCGCGATAGACCGGGCCCGCACCACGGCGATCACGGCCCAGCAGGAAGTGGCCGCCCTGACCGTCGTGGCCGCAGCTCGGCAGCGCGACGTGTTCCTCGCCCGCACCCAACTGCTCGGCCTCGAAAACAAGCTCAGGGCCAACGTCATCCTCGGCGCGAGCGAGTCGGTTGTCGCACAGGCCACCACGCGGGCCACGATCGCTCAGTCGGTGTACGCCGGGTCGCTGAAAGCGTCTGCTGCTGCGCAGGCTGAGCTGGCCGTCGCCGCCCGGGCAGCAACGGCATCGCAGGCTACGCTCGCCACGGCCTCGAGCAGCGTGGCGACGACCATGGGGGCGGCCACCCTGGCAGCCGAGGGCCTGTGGGCAGCGCTTGGCGGCTGGATCGGGATCGCGGTGATCGGCGCCCTGGCGGCCAACGCAGCCCTGAACAAGTACCTGGACGGCATGGTGAAAGCCGCAGGGATGACCGACGAGGAGATCGCGGCCTGGGAAAAGACGCAGAAAATCTGGACCGATCGAGAGGTGGCGCAGGAAGCAGCCGCGGCTGCTGCAGCCGAGCAGGCCGCCGCGGCAGCGAACGCCCGCAAGGAGCTTGGGCTCGAGCTGGAGAAGCAGAAGGCGCTCGTGGAGGCGTTCGGATCCACCGAGCATGCGATGGCGCTGGTGAACCTGAAGTACGAGGAGATGGAAGCGCTGGCCAAAGCCGGCGAGGGCCTGTCGGCCGCAGAGGCGAAGGCGATGCAGGGCCTGACGGCCGCGATCTTCGAGCAGAAGCGTGCCCTGCTGGAGCTGGAAGAGCAGAAGCGCAAGATGGCCGAGCTGATCAAGCCACTGGAGACGACGGTCGGGCAGATCGGCGAGGGGTCCGCCACGCTGTACTCCCTCGGGAAAGAGCTGGAGGCCCGCCAGGCGCTGCTGGCCGCCACGATCCAAGGGCGTGACGCCGTGCGGCAACTGGCCATCTACGAGGCCGGCGCCGCGGCTGCGGCCCCGTTCATCGCGGCCGGCATGAAGGAATCGGCCGATGCGGCCAGGTTCATGGCCGAGGAAACGGCCCGGGTCAACTTCGCGCTCGAGGACGTGGTGGAGAAAGCCGACGAGATGTCGGCGATCTTTGAGCAGGCGGGGCGCAACATCCAGGACGCCCTGTCTGGGGCGTTCTACGACATGCAGACGGACGTGCTCGGCTCGTTCGAGGACATGGGCGAAACGCTGGTCGACCTGTTCCGCCGAGTGGCCGCCCAGATCGCGGCCGTACTGGTGGCCGACAAGATCGGGCTGACGAAGATGCTGGCCGAGATGCAGAAGGCCCAGGCCGCGGGCGAGAAGTACGAGATGAGCGCCAGATGGAAGTACGGCGGGGCTGCGGTCGCTGGCGTCGGCATCGGGGCGGCCACCGGCAACCCCTACACCGGAGCGCTCGGCGGTGCGGCAGCCGGCGCGGCCATCGGCGGCCCCTACGGCGCAGTAATCGGCGGGGTGACGGGGTTCGTGTCAGGGCTGTTCACGCAGGCGGCTCGGGCTCGTGCGGCGGCGCTGGCCATGCACCTGGCGCAGCAGGAGTTCAGCAAAGGGCTGGACAACATGCTCGCCTCGGTCGTCGCGTCCGGGCAGGCGTTGAGCGTCCAAGGCGCCGAGAGCTTCCGGCAGGCGATGAACAAGACGATCGCCGAGTTCATCAAGAGCAACTTCAAGGGCATGGGCGGGTTCGGCCTGGAGCTTCAGCCCGGGACGGGCATGGACGCGATGCTACAGCAGATGCAGTCGTTTGCTCGCTCGCTTGTGCCCGGCAGCGCAGCGTTCGTCGAGTGGTCGAAGATCATGGCCATTGCCACTCGTCAGCTCGAGGCTCTGATCAAGGCCGAGGAGAAGCGGGTTGCGACGTTGCGCCGGGACTTCGACATGGACCTGGCTGGACGCGAGGCCGACCTGATCGGTGGGCGGACGGCGCTCGTTGAGCGGCTGAACCAGCAGTACGAGCGGGAGATGCGCGCTGCGCGGGAAGCGTATGACGCCGGCGACCTGACGATCGACCAGCTCGAGCGGCTGGGCATCGTCTTGAGCAAGGAAATGCTGGCCGCGCTGAAGGAGTTCGACGACGCGCTGGCCGAGACGCGGCGGGCCATGATCGAGGACCTGACGGTTCGCGGATTCACCGCAACGGGTCAGACGGACGCCGCGGCTCGGGCCTCGCTGGCGTTCCAGCAGCGGCGCGAGCGCATCGGGATGGAGGACCTGCCGGCGGAGACGCAGGCGCTCCTGCTCGCCGTGCAGGACTTCGAGCGCCGGGTGTTCGAG
>CAYGKH010000200.1:0-3442 GCA_964350345.1 uncultured Coriobacteriaceae bacterium | reverse complement strand
ACCCTGCGGTCGAGATCAACCCCAATCATCCGAACCTGACGATCTGGCACAACAAAATCGACGTCGGCGTGTTCATCGGTGTCCACTGCCACCAGGCCAACCTGGCCCTGAAGATCATTCGCGGAGGCACATCCTGCTTCACGGTGGCCCTGTGCGCCGAAGACGGCCACGAAGAGGCGAATGCTTCTCTGAGAGAGGCGAACAACGATGTGCTTGCAACACTCCTCACAGCCGTGAGGGACCTAAAGAACGCGGGAGGTGCTTAGTAGATGAGTGTCACACGTCCCGA
Organism: uncultured Coriobacteriaceae bacterium; assembly: GCA_964350345.1. Lineage (GTDB taxonomy): Bacteria > Actinomycetota > Coriobacteriia > Anaerosomatales > SLCP01 > JAUVXE01. The sequence goes on along the minus strand of CAYGKH010000200.1, from coordinate 3,153 downwards.
GCTGAGAGAGGTTTCCGCCTCATACATGCTCTTCGAGGCGGAGCGCGAGGAGCGCTACATGACCGGTAGCGAGGCGGTGCGAGAGGCGATTCGCCGAGCCAACATCGACATAGCTATCTCGTATCCGATCACGCCGCAAAGCGAGAGCATGCACCTGGTCGGCGACCTCTATGCCGAGGGTTACGTCAAGGAGTACTTCCGCGGAGAGAACGAGTTTGCGGTCATGTCCCAGATCGCGGGCGCCGCGATGGCCGGTGTCCGTACGTTCACGGCCACATGTGGCCCAGGTACGCTTCGTGCCTTCGAGAACTTCCCCATGTGGGCGGGGTCCCGCATGCCGATCGTCATGGCGTTCATGACCCGTGGCATCAACGCGCCGCTGACGATCCAGCCCGACACCATCGAGATGGGCTTTCTGCTCGACACCGGCATGATCATGCTGCATGCCGAGAACGCCCAAGAGCTCTACGACATGCTGCTCATGAGCTTCGATGTCGCAGAGAAGACACCCGTCCACATTCCAATCGGAGTGTTCGTCGATGGCTTCTTCGTCACCCACACCAGCCAGAAGATGAAAGTCGTGGTGGAAGACGTAACCCTCAAGCCGTACAACCCGGGAATGTCGCCGGTCGCCCACATCGACATGGAGACACCGCCATTCCGGCTCATGCGCGACCCGTTCGTCCTGAAGAGCAACTTCATCAGCTACGCCGCCCATGCCAGCTGGCAGGAGGAGGTCGCGGCAGCCGCCATCCGCTCGAGGGAGCACCTGCTGAAGTATCTCGGCAGCTTCATCGAGCAGGATCGCCCCGAGGCGCCGATTCAGATCGTGGCGTCCGGCACGGCTGCGGCCCAATCTCGCGAAGCGATCAGTCTGCTTCGTGAGGACGGCTTCGACGTTGGCCTCGTCAAGATCAACACGATTCGACCGTTCCCCGTCGAAGAAGTGCGCAACGCGCTCGCCTCGGCGGAGAAGATCATCATCCCGGAGTTCAACCGGCCGGGATGGCTCGCCCGCGAGGTGGCCTCTGTCATTCCCAACAACGACCGGATCCATCCCGGTCCGCGCGTCTACGGCGGCATGACAATGCCTCCCGACGTGATCGTCGACGTCGTCAAGAACGGTACCTTCATCGGGGTCTGACGACCCGCGACTGGAAAGGAGGCCCCAGCATGTCGATCGACATAATGCGCATCAACCCACACTTCGACGACGTCATGCCTGAGGAGTATAAAGAGCTGGTCTCGAACGGTCCGTTCGGTGGCGGCAAGACCATCGGCGACCTCGGCACCTTCAAAGAACTGGTGGAGGAGCATCCGCTGTGTGCGGGCTGCAACCTCGCGCTCGCGTTCCGGCTGCTCATGGCATCGCTGCCCAAGCCGGAAGACAGCGTGATCGTGGGAACCACCGGCTGCAACAGCCTTGCGTTCACGCAGTTGGCGCTGCATAACGTCCACTCATTGTTCGGCAACCAGAATGCTGTGGCCTCCGGACTCAAGCGCGCGCTCGAACTGCGCTTCCCGGACACGGTCAAGGACGTTGTCGTCATGGCCGGAGACGGCGGAACGGTCGACATCGGACTCGATATGACGCTTCACTCGTGGTTCCGTCGCGAGAAGCTCACCACCGTCATGTTCGACAACGAGCTGTACGCCAACACCGGCGGACAGGAAAGCGGCATGAGCCTGGAGGGGGCTGTACTTAACATGGCGCCCCTCGGCAAGAAGTTCGAGAAAGTGCGGATGGCTGAGCTCGCCCGTACCTCCGGATGCGATTACGTCGCTGTCGTCTCTGCCGCTCGTCCCCGCCAGATTGGCAAGAGCTTCGAGAAGGCCGTGCTCATCGCACGAGAAGTGGGTCCCACCTTCGTGCAGATCCACACGCCCTGCCCGACCAACATGAAGCTCAAGGCGCACGAGGGCATTCTCGCCGCCAAGGAGCGTCTAAAGACCGACTACGCCTTCCAGGAGTACGTGTCGGATGCTGGCGAAGAGTATCTCGCGTCGCTCAAGGCTGAGCAGGCGCAGTCGACGTGCGAGGAGGTGGCCAAGTGACGAAGCACTACGTCCGGATGTCCGGTCTTGGCGGGCAGGGTGTGGTTACCGCTGCGCAGCTCCTCGGCAATGCGGCGGTCAAGGATGGCAAGAACGCTGTTGGCAACCCGTTCTTCGGCGCCGAAAAGCGGCTCGCCCCGGCCGAGAGCTACGTTCGGATCTCCGACGAAGCCATCTACGACGCCGGTGAGATCGTGTATCCCAGCATCATCATGGTCTACCACCCCGACGTCATCGCGATGGGCAAGTCCTACACGATGCCGTTCTTCTCGGGCATTCAGCACGGCGGTGTGATCATCGTGAACTCCGCTTTCCCCATGGAGTTCACCCCGGAGGACGCCGAGTCGCTGCGCGAGTTCGGGGTGACGGTGCACTTCGTGCCCGCGATCGAGATCTCGCGAGAAGTGACCGGTACCGAGTTGTCCACCAACGTGGCCATGCTCGGAGCCTTGGTGGGACTGACCGGCGTGGTGACGTACGAGTCCCTCGAAGAGGCCCTGAGGGAGCGATTCGGCGGCAAAGAGAAGTTCATTGCCTCCGGCACGACCGCCGTGCTCGACGATGCCGTCAAGAAGCAGTACGGCAAGGCCGAGAAGCTGATTGCAGCCAACTCGGCGGTGCTGAAGACCTCATACGATCAGGCGGTGGCTTCGGCCGGTGCCGGGGTCGAAGTATAAGACGGAGGTGAGTCCAAGTGTATTCCGCAGGCTTTGTCAACGAGTCGATCTGCGTGGGCTGCAAGCTGTGCACCCAGGTGTGCCCGGAGCCTAACGCGGTGAGATTTTTCACCGATCGCAAGAAGAGCTTCATCGTGGCCGCACGCTGTAAGGGTTGTGGCGTGTGCGCGGTCATGTGCCCCAAGCAGGCGATCGAGATCCGCCAGATCACTCAGCAGGAATCCAACCAATGTGAGGTCACCTGCATGGAGTAGCCCCCTACGGGCAGAAATGGGGATTTTGTCGCGCTGGCATGCCGGTTCACGAGCCGGTGCGCCAGCGCGATCGCTTTCGCTGCCGATGCGGGTGCGGCCGCTGCGAGAGGGACGACTACGGGAAGCGCTGGTCTCGCAGCACCTGGACGTCCATGAAGTGCGTAACC
>CAYGKH010000199.1:3173-3460 GCA_964350345.1 uncultured Coriobacteriaceae bacterium | reverse complement strand
CGTTCGACGCGGCGGCACAAGCGGCGTGTCCTGACTGTGAATGCATGGTTTGCGGTGACCCATTCAGCGACCACTACACGGATGGTCTGGATTGGCACGGGTGCAATAACACGGAAAGGAACGGCAACCTATGTGCTTGTTCGGGATTCCGAAAACAAACAGCCGAAATGCGGGCTTTGAACGAGAAGAAGCACATGGAAGCCCCCGCCGTTACCGTGAAACCAGAGCAGACCGCTGGACCGGTATGGCTTTGCAAATGCGGAAACTATACATCGCACATACCGGGA
>CAYGKH010000199.1:0-3163 GCA_964350345.1 uncultured Coriobacteriaceae bacterium | reverse complement strand
AGAATGCGCGATAGAAGAAGCCCCCGCCGTCACCACGGATGAGGTCTGCGCGAATCCTGAATGTGGACACGACGCAACGCGACACCGCTCAAAGAAATACGCAAGCGAAAACTGGTGCGACGGCGGCACGCTCGGTAAGCCGTGCAACTGTCTGGAATACAAACCTGTCGCCTAGCAGGATAGGCGGCGCAGGGCGAGGCCGGAGTCTTTCACTTCCTTTCACTCCGGCCCCGCTCTCTGAATTGAGACGAATTATGGACCTCTCGAATGTGAGATTGGTTGACCTGGAGTCAGATTATTACCTGATGTTTTCGCGGCCTCCCGTGCGGGATATATACCGGCGTGAATCCGAACCAACTACCAGCGGGATCCGTTGCTGTGAATGCGACAAACCCGTCTACTACGTTCCGCAATATGCCCGTGTGGTGAATTGGCGGTGTTCAGCGTGTGCCGGCCGATCGGGTGTATCGCGATTGTCGGTGGTCTCCGAATACAAGAGTTTTGAGGTGAGCAAGTGAACCGATGGACACGGATTGATTCGAGGGTGTGGAGTGACGCGGGGTTCCGGCAACTGACGGAGCATGAGCGCCTGGTGTGGATGTACCTGCTGACGTGTCCGCACGGCAACATGCTTGGCTTGTTCCGTCTCCCGGTGCTGTATGCGGCCGCAGATACGGGATACGCGATCGAGCAACTCGAGGACGCGATGGTGGCGATCGAGAAGGCTGGGTTGATCAAGCGAGACGGCGAGCTGGTCTGGATCTGCCGATTCCTGCGGTATAACGCGATTGCCGGTCCGAAGTCCGATGCATGCGCGGCTGGAATCGCGGAAGAGGCCGACAGAGTCCCGTTTCTGCTTCAACTGGCGACGATCACAGAGGAAATGGGGCTTACTGAAACGACAATCGCGCTCAGAAAAGGGGCATCGGATACCCCATACTATCCCCCATCAGATGCCCCATCGAAGGACCATCGCCTCGCGCGCATGCGGGACCCAGACCATGACCATGACCCAGACAAAGACCAGGACCCAGACCCAGACCCGCCGCAGGCGCATGCATCGAAAGGTTGTAGGGATTCGGTAACTTGTGCGATTTTGGACGCGAAAAACGCCGATGAGCATAAAACGACGAGCCTGGCGACACGGGACGCATAGGATTTGGAGAAGTACCATGTCCTGGGAGCCCGCTACCCGGCGGACTTCGAAATGTGGTATCGATCGTACCCGATCGAGCGACGCAAAGCCATCGATGACGCCGCCCGCGCCTGGGAAAAGCGACGCAAAGCGAAAGACCTCCCACCACTCGAGGTGATGATCGAATCGCTCCGGCGCCACGTGTTGTACGATCCCGACTGGAGTCGCGATAACCTGCGCTTCGTCCCACTTCCGGCCACGTATCTCAACAAAGGCAAAGACAAAGACCCACTCGGGCCTGGATTCGAGCGACCGGACCCACTCAAACAAGCGCTCGCGGAGGGACGCTGATGACGCAAGACGAACGACCTGCATTCGATGCGCTACTGACGCGCGTCTGCGGAGTACTCAGCCGGCCGGTGCCGGACGACTTGACATGCGAGTTCGCGTTTGCCGTGATCGCTGAAGCAATCCCAGATGTGTCCATAGGTGAGCTGGTCCAGGCGGCCAAGCGCCACCTGGCCGGTTGTCGGTACTACCCGACACCGAGCCACCTGATCGAGCTCGTGAATGACCAGAGGGACCGCAATCTGCGGGAACAGCGAGAGACTCAGATGTTGGCACTACCAGTGCCGCCTCCGCCTGAGCCTGAGCCAACGCGCGAGGAAAGCCTGGCCGCGTTCCGGAGGGTGAAGCAGCAGTTTGCTGAGCGCGGCGTCGTTCTCGGCAACGTTGGCAAGCCGATGCGGGATGGTACACAGCGGGAACCGTGGGTAGACCCGCGATCCGAGGAAGAGAAAGCGCGATCCATGCGGGAGACCGCGGAACTCGTGAGAATAGAACTTGAAAATATGTCGTCAAGGAAACACGACTGATGAGCAAAATTGAATGGACGGATGAAACTTGGAATCCCGTAACCGGCTGCACGAAGGTCTCGCCAGGGTGCAAACACTGCTACGCGGAACGCATGGCGCTTCGGCTACAGGCGATGGGGCAAGCGAATTACGCCAACGGGTTCAATCTCACATTGCACCCGAAAATGCTTGTTTTGCCGTTGCATTGGAAGAAGCCGCGCCGGATATTCGTGAATTCGATGTCCGACCTGTTTCACGAAGACGTGTCCGCTTACTTCATTTACGAGGTCTTCCAAACAATGCGACGCGCGGACTGGCACGCGTTTCAAGTTCTGACGAAACGCTCGGATCGTTTACGCAGTATGAGCTCCCTGCCTTGGACACGGAACATCTGGGCAGGCGTGTCTGTAGAAAACGCAGATTACGTCCACCGGATTGATGATCTTCGAGCCTGTGGAGCCGCTGTCAAGTTCCTCTCACTGGAACCCCTGCTCGGACCGCTCCCGTATCTCGATCTGACTGGTATCCATTGGGTCATCGTTGGCGGAGAATCCGGGCCGGGCGCCAGGCCGATGGCTGTGACTTGGGTACGCGATATCCGCAACCAATGCCTGGACGCCAATGTTCCGTTCTTTTTCAAGCAGTGGGGCGGCGTGAACAAAAAACGCGCCGGACGCCTACTGGACGGGCGCACGTGGGACGAGATGCCGCTATGAGCCTTCGCCAACTCGAACTGGTTCCGGCGGCGCTGAAACGCAAACGCGCCAGCAGGCCGCGCGGCCAACGCATTCCGGAGGTCGAGGCTCAGGTCCAGGCCGCGATCATTCAGCGGTTGACGATGGCCGGTTACACGGTGATCAGCACCTCCCGCGTTCGCAAGGCGCAGCGCTGTTCGATATGCGGTCGATATGCGTTCGCATCCGGCGGCGACGGTGTGACGCCCGGGTGTCCGGATCTTCTGGTCTCGCACCCGGCCTGGCCGGCGCCGCTGTGGCTCGGGATCGAGGTGAAGGGCACGACAACGAAGGTGTCGGCCGAGCAGAAGCGGCTTGCCGAGGACGGCCGGATCTTGATCGCGCGGAGCCAGGACGGTATCGAGTCCTACGTGGCCGCGTACGAACTGACGGTATTCAACCGGGTATATGGCCGACGACTGGAGGCTACGTGAGAAAAC
>CAYGKH010000198.1:0-3496 GCA_964350345.1 uncultured Coriobacteriaceae bacterium | reverse complement strand
GCTTGCGTGACGACAGCGCGCGTTCGCTGGCCGAGGGGGTCGTAGGTGTAGGCGGCGTTGTCGGCTCCGCGCGACCAGCCGGTGAGCCTGCTCGCGTCATCGTACGTGTAGGCGGTGGTCACACCCGAGGTGGTCTGGGACGTGCGGCGTCCGAGTGCGGCATCGTGGGAGTACGAGGTGGTCACCCCTCCGGCGACAGACGAGGTGAGCCTGTCGTTGGCGTCGAAGGAGAACGCGGTCTGAACGCCACCATTCACAGCGCTTGTCAGGTTGCCCCGTTCATCGAAGGCGTATGTGCGCTCCGTGCTGCCGATGACAGCACGCGATAGACGCCCCTCGTCGCTATAGGCGTAGGTGGACGTGACTCCTGACTGTCCCGCGACGGTGACGCTCTCGCTTACCTTGCGGCGAGTCCCCCCGTCGTAGTTGTAGGCGGCAGTGATGCCCGGCGCACTCAGGGATGTGTACTTCCCTGCATAATCGTACCCTGCAGTTGCAGCCTGCGACCCCACGCTCCAACCGGTGCGGCGTCCCAGATCATCGCGCGCTGTCACCGTGCCGGAAAGGCTGACACCCGTGCCCGTGACGCTACGCGAAGATTCCCGTCCGTTCGCGTCGTAGTTGATTACCGTCGTGAGTCCGCCGTGTACGATCCTCGCCGTCGAGACCTTGCTCGACGCTGTCGCGTATGTGTACGTGGTTCGCACCTCTGCCGGTGACGAGGGCCACTCTACAACCACCTCCGGGCGCGAGAGCAAGTCGTACGCCGTCTCAGTATGCTTGGTTTGTGCGCCACTAGCGGTGAAGTGCCGTTCGCCGGTCACTCGACCGAACCCGTCGTAGACGTAGCGCACCTTGCGTCCCACTGGATCGATCTGTTCGGTGACGCGCCCACGACTGTCGTACACCATCGTGGTGGTCTTCCCGCCGACGCTCTCTGAGAGCATCCGGCCCATCCGGTCGAAGGTACGCTGGGTCACAATGCCATCGAAGTCTTTCTCTGACAGCACCCACGAGAGTCGGTTGTACTCCTTCTCTGACGGCTCTCCGAGCTGCGCGGATATCTGCCGGTCGAGCAAGTCGTAAGCGAAACGAGTGGTCGCTTCACCCTCGGTGCCGATAGCCTTCGTGCTCTCTATCAAACGCCCACCGAGGTCGTAGGTGAAGGTGTCTGTGACCTCGCTGCCCTCCGTGGGACGTGTCTCGGTGATCCGATTGCCTGCTATGTCGTAGGTATATCGGGTCCATGCCTCCGCCCCCCGGTGATAAGTCACATGACCGGCGGGGGAGTAGTTCGTGCGGCCGGCCCAATGCGGATCACTCGGTGCTCTCAGGCGTGTGACGCGTCCCAGAGGATCGTAGTGGTACCGTGTGCCCCTTGACGCGAAGACGCCGTGCATGGTGCTGGTAGGCAACCATTCGACTGCCAGGTCTCCCGACGCGTAGTGCCACCGCGTCGTAATGCCTTCGATCGAGTGATTGCTGATACGAGCGCGCCCAAGCGTATCGACGTCATGCGTGATCGAGAAGGCTACAGCGCTGCCGGCGTAGTGGTCCTCGCACGTTACGTTTCCGAGAGCGTCGTACGCGTATCCGACCCTCTCGACAACGTCGGCACCCGACGTACGACGCGCTTCAGTGACCCTGCCAAGCGCGTCGTACTGCTTGACGGTCGCGGTGCCCACCGCGTCGGTCGAAGTCGTTAGATAACCTGCGATGGAGTACGCGTTCTGCTCGGTTATGACCCCGGCAGCGTCCTTGCGATTGATGACGTTGCCGAAGGCGTCGTAAGTGGTGTCTTCGACGAGTGTGTAGGCTGGCGCGCCACCGCCCGCCTCGAGCCTGACTCCGGGGCGAGATATCCTGAGCGGCTCCCCACATGGGGCGAAACCATTCGTGTTGAAATCGGTCCTGACCGTCTCGGCGCTGCTGATCGTCCTCTCTTCGCGTGTCATGCGCCCTTGCGCGTCGTAGGCCCACTCGGTGCGGGCGCGCTCACCGGCCGCGTTGAGCACGCGCTCTTCGATGCGCACGTTGCCGGCAGCATCGTACGTGCGGTAGATCGTCGACCCTAAGGGAGAGACCTCCTCGATCGCCCGGTCGAGAGCGCCTCCGCCCGTGCCATACACGTACGTGGTGCTCGCGCCCTCCTCATTGATTTCCGAGGTCACGTTCCCCCGCGCATCGTACATCCACGTCCGGCGGTACCCGGCCGGGTCGATCTCCCGGGTGAGGCGTCCGTCGCGCGTGTAGGCACTGCTTCGCCAGCGCACCGGGTCCTCGACGGCGTACGGATTGGACCGACGGGCCAGTGTGCCGGTGGGGTTCCACTCGAATCGTTCCCGTACCTCATCGGCGGCGGATAGCTGATGCGTTGTCTCGTTAGGATCCGCCACGCACACTTCACCATAGAGCACGACTGTTGCAGCGCGTCCGGGTCCCCACTGGATGGAGCCCAGCTGCGCCGTGTCTTGGCTCCAGATAACCGGCTTGGGCTTAGCGTCGAAGCTCCACGCAGCGCCGGGTATCTCCTGGACGGATATTCCGCCAAGATAATGAGTGCCGGGCCCGGTGGTCGCGTAGTGATAGTTCACAGTGCGGCGATTGGCCGTACCTGGGTAGTAGGTGCACGTGTTGAGCGCACTCGCAGACGTCGGGTGCGTGGTCGCTGAGTAGACGGCCTCGCGCGTTCCAGCAGCGGTGGTATAGACAGCCCGGGTGATGCGCCCCGCGCTGAAACTGACGAGGATGCGCTGGCCGTTGGCTGCCCAGATCGAGAGTGCGCCCGGCAAGATGCGATCGTAGAGCACGGTGTTGCCGTTGACGTCTGATTCGGACACCAGCGTCCCGGCCGTGTCGAAGGTGAGCGAGTCTCCTCCGCGGAAGGTCAGGCGGTAGCCAAGCTCTGTGCCCACGAAGACTCGCGTGAGTTCGCCATCGAATCCGTCAGGCCCGTAATGGACGCCCTGTCGCAGGTAGAAGCGGTGGGCATCACCGGTCTCGTCGACATAGACCAGTGTCGCAGGGTCGATCGACTGCTCGAAGTTGAAGCGCCACCCGGGTCCGAAGAGCCCACCTGCAGGAGCCGCCGAGTCGTAGACACGCGACAGGCGCGCAGCAGGACCGTACGAGGCGATCGCGAGGTCGTTCACGGCCACGCGCATGCTCTCGGTGTCGAAGACCGCCTCGACGCTGTGCTCGGCGAACTCTCCGAGCTCAGTCGTGGCGTGCCGGACAGCGTCGTTCACACCGATGGTGCGGTCATCGAGACACACCTGCGTCTCCACAGCCTCCGCGAGCGATGGTGATCCGTACACGTTGGCCGGCACCACCTTGAACACGTACGAGCTCGTGTCGTCCAGTGCGGTACCCGCGGTCTTCGCATACAGCGCCCGAGGATCGTCACGCAGGTCAAGTCCGGTTCCGCCGAGAAACGGGTTTGCGGTCGTACCCTGTGGCAGTGCGGATATCGCGGTGTCGGACGGGAAGAGGCCCG
>CAYGKH010000197.1:0-3511 GCA_964350345.1 uncultured Coriobacteriaceae bacterium | reverse complement strand
CCGCCCGGCCTTGCGCTAGAGTTCGTCCCGTTCAACGGCGAAGACCATTTTGCGGCCCCGGGCGAGATGGCCTTTCTCGCGGCCCACCCTCCCGGCGATGACATCGCGCTCGTGATCAACATCGACGGCGCGGGGCTCGTCGGCGGACCGAGTGCAGTCTCGACGTACGCACTCGCGCCCGGGATGGAGACGATCGTCGCGAACCTCGTTGAGACGCACTCGCACGTCACATCCGGTGAACCCTGGTTCGCGAGCGATCGCGCGATCTTCGCGATGCGGGGGATCCCCGCGGCAGCGATCACCTCGGCTGAGTTCGGGAGGATCATGGAGCACATCGCCCACACGCCGGCCGACACGCCCGATCTCGCCGACGCGACAGTGCTCGCCGACACCGCACGCTTCATCGCCGAACTCGTGCGTCTTGTCACCTGAAGCCCTGCGGCACGGTCTGTGGCTCTAGGCGATCGCTCGTTTGGAGGCCTTCTTGCGCTCGTTGGCGTCGAGAATCCGCTTGCGCAGTCGGATGCTCTTGGGCGTGACCTCGACGAGCTCGTCGTCCTCGATATACTCGAGCGCCTCTTCGAGCGTGAAAATGATCGGCGGTGCGAGCTGGATCCCCCTGTCCGAGCCCGACGCGCGCATGTTGGTGAGTTGCTTGGCCTTGGCGACATTGACCACCAGGTCGCTGTCCTTGGCATGCTCTCCCACGATCATGCCCTCGTAGCACATCTCGCCCGGCCCAACGAACAGCTTGCCGCGGGTCTGGAGCGCGTCGAGACCGTAGGCGGCGGCCTTGTCGGCAGACATCGCGATGAGCGAGCCACTGATTCGGCCACCCACGTCACCCCGGTGCGGTCCGTACTCGCTGAAGTGGTGGAAGAGCGTCGCTTCTCCGCGCGTACCGTTGAGGATGCGGGTGCGCAGCCCCATCACACCGCGGCTGGGGATGCGGAACTCCAGGTGCACGTGCTCGTCGCGTTGCACCAGGTCGACCATCTCGCCTCCGGCCGAACCGAAGATCTCGATGACCTTGCCGGCGTAGTCGCTCGGAACGTCGACGACCGCCTGCTCGATGGGCTCGAGCAGTGCGCCCGCCTCGAGCTTCATGATCACCTGTGGGCGACCGACCTGGAACTCATACCCCTCGCGACGCATGGTTTCCATGAGCACCGACAGGTGAAGCACTCCGCGTCCCGCGACCTCCATGCCGTCACGACCCTCGGTCTCCGTGATGTTCATGGAGATGTTCGACTCCGCCTCGCGCAACAGGCGTTCCTTGATCTGGCGGGCCCCGACTATCGTGCCGTCTTTACCCACCAGCGGGCTCGTGTTCGCGGCGAAGACGACCGACATCGTCGGCTCTTCGACGTGGATCGGCGCGAGCGTGATCGGATCGATCCGGCCGGTGAACATATCGCCGATATCGGCATCCTCGACACCCACGACCGCGCAGATGTCCCCGGCGTGGGCTTCCTCGGCCTCGACACGACCGAGCGACTCGAACGTATAGAGCGCCTTGACGGCTGCCTGGAATCGGGATCCGTCGTTCTTGATCACGAGGATCTTCTCGCCGTTACGAAGCGTTCCTGAGAAAATGCGCCCGATACCGATACGGCCGACGAAACTCGAGTAGTCAATCGTGCAGACCTGCATCGCAACGGGGCCGGCGGTATCGACGTCCGGCGCTGGGATGTGTTCGAGGATCGCGTCGAGCAACGGCGTCATGTCATCCCCATCGCCGTCCGGCTCGGTGCGTGCGTACCCGTTCACCGCCGAGGCGTAGATGATCGGGAAGTCGAGCTGCGCGTCGTTCGCGCCAAGGTCGACCATGAGGTCGAACACCGCGTCGACCACCTCGGCGGGCCTAGCGCCTGGCCGATCGATCTTGTTGACGACCAGCATCGGCTTCAGGCCGTGCTGCAGGGCGTGGCGCAACACGAACCGAGTCTGCGGCATCGGGCCCTCGAAGGCATCCACGATCAACAAGACGCCGTCGGCCATCTTGAGCACCCGCTCGACCTCGCCACCGAAGTCTGCGTGCCCGGGTGTGTCGATCACGTTGATTTTCACATCGCGCCAGCGGATGGAGATGTTCTTGGCAAGGATCGTGATCCCGCGCTCGCGCTCCTGATCGTTGCTGTCGAGTACTCGCTCGGCGACCTCCTGATTGTCACGGAAGACGTGGGTCGACTGGAGCAAGCGGTCCACGAGCGTGGTCTTGCCGTGGTCCACGTGGGCGATGATCGCGATGTTTCGAACGTCGTTCTGATGCATGTGATTCCTGCCTAAAAGGGTGATGCGGGGCAAAGTAGCCTAGCACAAACCGGGCCGAGAGCCTACGCGCTCACCAGATGCCGGGAAAATGCCTGGCCGGGGCTCCACTCGATGAGACTCCGGAAGTCGCGCTCGTAGTCCTCGACGGTGAGAGGAGCCGGAGGAGAGTGGTACGGGTACTCCCACCGCTCCTCGGTACACAGCGGAAACGCTGTACTCACGAGGCGCTGCGTCGCACCGAAGTCGAGGGTGGAGTCGTAGGCTGACATGCCGAAGAGGCACGGGGTCGAATACGGTCCCGAGAGCTCCTCTGAAGAAGTCGTCAGCAGCTCGTTCACCTGGGCGAGCAAGACCTCGAGTGACTCGGGAGTGAAGGCGCCCAGCCGGGCACGCAGATCCGAGGAGGTCTCGAAGCGGCCTGTGACTCGCATGAACCATGCGGTCAGAGCGAGTCCCGCCGGTGAGCGGAACGCGGCGACCATCCCTCTGCGCGAGATCTCGGGACGCAGTGCCAGCAGGGCGGCTCGCATACCGAGAAGTTCGCGACGGGAGTGGCGCATCGCCTCACGCCCGACGTACGGTGCCAGCATGCACAAGCGGTCGACGCGATCGCCGCATCGCTGCAGCGTCTTAAGCGCAAGCAGGCCGCCAAAGGAGAAACCGAGCATGCCGAACCGGTCCATTCCGAGGGCGTCCGCCAACTGCTCGACGAGCTCGGCGACACGATCGCTGCTGTATCCCGCCCCAAACGGCGTGCTCCCGCCGTAGCCGGGCAGTTCGAAGAAGTGCACTGCATAGCGCTGCCCGACGAAGCGGATCAGCGACTCCCAGTCGTCGATCAGTGAGATGGTCGCCGGCACGATGATGACCGGATGTCCTGAACCGTACGAACCTACCGATAGGTTCGAGAGCGGAAGATCGACCTGGCGACGCAGAATAGGAGGCAGCGAGTGAGGTGCTCCCGTCACCGGGAGCCGTTGCAGTGTCTCAAGCATCTGAGAAAGTACCCTTCAAGGGAAGACAGGATGGAGGAGCGGACACGCAATTCTGCGCCTCAAGTACCTCGAAACGCAACAAGACCCCGGCCCCCCGAGGGGAACCAGGGCCCTGTAATGTCGACCGTCATTTAGCGGACGTGACTTCCGCTCCGGCCGCGGTGACGCTAGATGCTAGAGCTTGCGAACGTTGCTCGCCTGCATCTTGCCATTCTGGCCGGTCGTGATCTCGAAAGCCACAG
>CAYGKH010000196.1:0-3519 GCA_964350345.1 uncultured Coriobacteriaceae bacterium | reverse complement strand
CGCTTCACGCGATGCACCCGGCGCCCGAGCACATCGACCTCCATCTTGTCGAAGCTAATGACACCTTGGGCCACACCAAGACCCTCCTTCTTCCAGGAGGAGTCATGCGCTTCGACCTTGACTGAGCCGGTTGATCGATTGGTTCCTTTGAAGTATCCAAACCAGACATCGGCTCCATTGCGGGATTTCTTTACCAGTCGCACGAGATCATTCATGTACAGGCTGAATACAAAGTGGTACGAATCATCGATGTTACGCCAGTCCTCTTCTGCCTTGAAGGCGACAATTGCCCTGGTCGGCAGCACGCCGGCTGCCACATCCTTGAGATAGACCGGCACCAGGTAGAACTTGCCGTCACGCTCGAACACATCCGTGCGAACCATCAGACCGTTGTCGGCGATGCCTCCGCGAACGCGAGTGCCGCCGCTCGATGGATCGTCGTATACGCGGATGCTTCGCACGCGGGGGGCAGTCTTCCCGGCGCGGCTAGGCTTATAGAACGGTTCTTTGAATGCCTTGGCTCCGTCGCCACCATGGATGGCAAGCTGTCGTTCGAGGGCATCATAGAGGGCACGATCCCGTTCCGCGCCGACCATTCGCTCAAGCACGCGAGGGGTGAGATCTTCGAGACGCACCCGCTTGCTGCTCTTGATCCGTCCCTTATCGTCCCTGCCTTCTATTCGCTTGATCGTCTCCCTGTGTACTTCACCTCTCACCGTGCGAACGGGCATTCGACTGACAAGAATCGGCTTGGGATCGATCTCGGGCGAGGCGAGGTCTGCGAGTGGGTCGCTTGAGAATCGGGAATCCAGAATCGATGCGGCCTGGGTACGGAATCCTGCCCACGGCTCCGGGACGTGGGTCGCGTCAATCACCTCACCGGTCTCCTTGTCGAAATATGTGCCTTTGTGGTTTCGCAGCGGACGAATCGAGAAGAAGCGGCTGACGCGCTGCACCACGCTTCGTGTCGTTGCAGCGATCACTATCGCATCCAGAGCATGATGGAGGTCGCCATCCGCCCGAAGCTTCTGGAACTGCCAGGCGCTCCGAAGAAACGCTGTTGCACGGCCATTCACGGTCAACACCGGTCGCTGAAGTTCACCTGTGAACTCCAGGTTGTCTTCGATGTAGTTCTTGAGATACCGAGCGATGTAGCGGGTGTCATTCAAGTTGCGCTCGCGGAACTCCTCGGCGATGCGTTCATCGAACTCCTTTCGCAGGAGTCGCTCTCGCTTCGGAAACGGCAGGTGCATCGAGAGGACCCGCTCCTCGAATTCGTGCCAACGCGGCGGGTCGCTCCGGAGGTATTCGAAAGGCGTGCGCTCTCGCTTGTTCCGGTTCTCCGATGTCGTAACAAGCACCTTGTTCATGTAGCCGTTATCGAACGACCGCGACTGGGGGAGCACATGATCTATCTCGGCTACTCCGGGCTCGCCGGAGAACAGCCGGCTTGGCTCGATGTAGACGCCGCTGTAGACGCATCTTCCACCCTGCTCCTTCCAGAGCCGTTGCTTGAGGAGATCGATCCCCCGCGGTTCGGCCATGCCGAATTCCGTGCGGAGATCTTCGAGGACTTCCTCCTTTGCGTCCCTGTTGCGCCGCTGTCTCCTCTCTATCTCCTCACGATCCTTGCGAGAACGCGCAACATCTCGGCCGAGTTCGATGTTGAGCGCCTCAACGGGGCCGTACTCAGCGATGATCGCATTCAGCACCTTGCGTGTTTGTGAGAGAGCCCGCAGGACCACGGGGTTTCTAATCTCCTCGGCCGGAATCGCCGGCAGCTTCGCATGCTTCTCTCCATTGGCCCGAGACGAATGGCTCAGGCCAGCTGCCGTGCAGGCATCGGAGTACGAGAGACCTGATTCCATGTGGGGAAGGATCGCGAGCAAGGTCTCGCGCGACAGGTGTCCGTTTCCGGAGAAACGAAGTGGTTGGAGCGCAGCGACGACATCGGGGTCGAGGCCTAGTAAGCCGAGTTCTCGTGCGATCGATTCATCATACTTGTAGTACGTGAGAACCTCGCTTAGACGGTCCAGCATCTCTGTGTCGCTCGAGAGTGTCACCCAGGTGTCATCCGAGACAGCAGAGGCCCTTTCGCGCATCTGGTGCCAGGCCTTGGGGTGTGGAAGTCGCTCCTTCTTCTCTGCACTCAGATCTTCCGGCGCACGACTGTTGTAGCGTACCCCTGCGAACCTGGCCTCATGCGGCAGTTTGAGAAGAGTCCGGATGTCGGCGTATGTCAGGGATGTCTTTCGCCCATACACCTTGTCGAGTACTTTCGCTCGCTGATCCTGAGTAAGTGACGCGCGCGGCTGGCCAGGTAGCGAGTAGCGCACGTTGTGAAGTTTGTCGAGCACTCGGAATCGTTCGAACGTAAAGCATGCAAGGGGGATACGGGGGTGGGTGCCGTCGATACTGCATCGTCCCACCATTGCGCGGAGTGCTTCGCCCTCGGTGATGGGGGCCTGCCATGTCAGAATCTCGACGTACCGCTCTTCAAGTTCGGAACCAGCATGCGGGTTCCCGAGGCGCCGTTGTGCTACGAAGAGGTCTTGTATCTCGTCGAGCAACTGCTCGCGTGAGACGACCCCCTTGTAGTCGCCCTTGTTGCGCTGGCTTTCGGCGAACTTCTCGTCCTGTAGCAGCATCTCTCCGACGGTGCGGTAGCCGCGTTCTGACATCAGTTCATCGTTGGCGGAGATGGCTGACTTGACCACGCCCTCGTCATCGTCGTCGCAATCGGATAGGCGCATCGACTTGTAGCCTCGACGCTTGCACAGTTGGCTGAGGACCCGCGCCCATTCACGTTCCGACAGGCGGCGGGATAGGCCTTCTACACGGAGTTCGTAAGGGGTTTGATCCGCTGAAGCTGGAACGAATGCGACAGCTAACTCTTCTTCAGTCAGCATTCCGCTCAAGCGGATCAGGTCCCGTAGGTGCTGCATCCTGATGCGTCGCCTGCGTAGTCGGCGCCGGATTGAACGGGCCTGTCGACGCGGCTCAGCGAGCGATGCACCGGTCTTCGGGTTCTCGGCAGCCTGGAATATGCGCACCCCTGCGCCGAGTATCTCCTCGGCATCCGCGTCCACGACGGCCCAGCCGACCGAAGCGATTCCGACGTCGAGTCCGACTCTCAGTCCCATGTCTCCCCCCTTGACGACGCTTGCTGGCTCCTTTCAGAGTGTACTACCCCTCTGACATAGACAAATCGAGACGAAAAAGGACGCCCCGACGACCGTGGGTCGCCGGGGCGGAGCCTTACGCTTTCGCTTATCTTAGCAAGCCCGCCACACTCCGAAATGCTACGAGTTAGAAGATAAGCAGCGCACTTGATGTATACCACAGCCTACGAGTGCCTTCCAGAGCACCTGGATCCGCCAAGCACACGAGTTGGCGGTTGGATTTGAGTCTGGTGCACTCAACCCCTTTGCGAACTACCTGATGAAAGGGGTTGAACGCTCGGTCCCGTCACGTTAGAATTCGAAGCTGTCTGGCACTCGTGCCGTGAGAGTGCTAGCA
>CAYGKH010000195.1:0-3520 GCA_964350345.1 uncultured Coriobacteriaceae bacterium | reverse complement strand
CTGCGCCCGAGGTCGAGGACGAGGAGCCTGCGCCCGAGGTCGAGGACGAGGAGCCTGCGCCCGAGGTCGAGGACGAGGAGCCTGCGCCCGAGGTCGAGGACGAGGAGCCGGCTGCTGACGAGGCTGTCGCAGAAGACACCGAGGAATAGTCACCGCTGCCAGCTAGGCGAGCGGTCCGACCGGGGCCGGGCGCGCGGAGACGCGGCGTCCGGCCCCGTCACATGGGGGGCGATGACGGGTGTATGTGTTGGCGGTGACCGGCGGGATCGGTGCGGGCAAGTCCACCGCTGTCGACTTCCTGCGTGCCAGGGGTGCGGTCGTGATCTCGTTCGACGAGACCGCGAAACGTCACCTCGAGCCCGGCACGCCGGTCTACGCACAGATCGTCGATGAGTTCGGCGAGTCCGTCCTCGGCGAGGAGGACCGGATCGACGCTTCGGCGCTTGCTCGCGAAGCGTTCGCCTCATCGGAGTGCGCCCGACGTCTCAACGCGATCGTCCACCCGGCGCTTCTCCGGGAGATGGGTCCGGGCCTTACCGAGATGGGACTTCTGCAAAATCCGCCGAGGGTCGTCGTCCTCGATATCCCCCTGCTCGTCGAAGCCCCCGTCTTCGCCGAACTCGTGAGTGAGGTGCTTGCCATCTCTGCACCGGTGGAGGAACGTATAGGGAGGGCAGTCTCTCGCGGGATGCCTGAGGCGGATGTGCGTGCACGTGTCGCATGCCAAGCGAGCGATGCGGAGCGTGAGGCGATCGCGGATCATGTGATCGTCAACGATGGCACGCGCGACGAGTTCCTCTCCGCACTCGACCGGTTCTGGCAAGAGGTTGTCGAAGATGGATCGCGCTAGACTCTTCACCTGGTATCGGGTGCTCATAGTGGTCATGGTCGGCCTGCTTGGTGCGCTCGCGTTCTTCGCGCTGCGTGGCCCGGCGTGGTTCCAGCGGCTCTACTACCCGCTAGAGTACACAGCCGAGATCGCCGCCTCGGCGGATCGGCATCGCATCAATCCGTATCTGGTGGCGGCCGTGATCAACGAGGAGTCGGGCTTTCGGCCCGATGTCGTGTCGAGGGCCGGGGCGGTCGGACTGATGCAGGTCATGCCCGACACCGCAGAGGACCTGCGCATGCGCGGAATCGTCGCTGCGGAGGTCGTTGGAGGCGGCACGCTCTCCGATCCTGCGGCCAACATCGAGTACGGTACTGCCTACCTGCGCTACCTGGTAGATCGCTACCACGAGATCGAGACGGTTCTCGCTGCCTACAATGCTGGACTACGTCATGCTGACACCTGGGCTGAGCAGGGGAGCGACATCCGCGAGGCGATCGCGTTTCCTGAGACCCGTCACTTCGTGGTGCGCGTGGTCCGGGCAAGAGAGCGCTACGAACAGTTGTATCCGGACGCGTTCCCCGAGTAGATCGCAGGAGGCGGCTCAGTGAGCGACAACCCGTTGCGCGTGGTCGCCGAGTTCGAGCCGGCCGGCGATCAGCCGGTCGCTATCGAGCAGCTCACCGAGGGTATCGTGGCCGGGGAGCGCTACCAGACCCTTCTCGGTGTGACTGGCTCGGGCAAGACGTTCACAATGGCGAAGACCATCGAGGCGGTCCAGAAGCCCACGCTCATCATGGCGCCTAACAAGACCCTCGCCGCCCAACTCGCGTCGGAGCTGCGCGACTTCCTGCCCGACAACGCGGTCGTCTACTTCGTCTCGTACTACGACTATTACCAGCCCGAGGCGTACATGCCGACGACCGATACCTTCATCGAGAAGGACGCATCGATCAACGAGGAGGTCGAGAAGCTCCGTCATGCGGCGACAGCGGCGCTGCTTTCGCGCAAGGATGTCGTGGTGGTGGCCAGCGTGTCGTGCATCTACGGTATCGGCTCGCCCGAGGATTACGCCGGGATGGCCGCGTTCCTGCAGGTCGGGAATGAGCACGGGCGTGATCAGCTCATACGCGATCTCATCGGGATACAGTACGACCGCAACGACTACGATCTTACCCGCGGCACTTTCCGGGTGCGCGGGGACGTGCTCGATGTCTTTCCGCCGTACGCCGACCACCCTGTCCGGGTGCAGTTCTTCGGGGAGGAGATCGAATCGATTGCAGAGTTCGATCAGGTGACCGGCGAGGTGCGGCTCGAGTACCAGTGGCTTCCCGTGTGGCCGGCGACCCACTACGTGACCGCTCCTGACAAACTCAAGCAGGCCCTCGATACCATCTCCGCCGAGCTGCAGAAGCGCCTCGGCGAACTCAAGGCCGAGGGGAAACTGCTCGAAGCCCAGCGCTTGGAGATGCGCGTCAACTATGACCTCGAGATGCTCGAGACGATGGGGTTCACGAGCGGCATCGAGAACTACTCGCGGCACCTCGACGGTCGCAAGCCCGGTGAGCCGCCGAACACACTCATCGACTACTTCCCGGACGACTTCCTGTGCGTCATCGATGAGAGCCACGTCACCGTCCCGCAAATCCGCGGCATGTACGAGGGCGACCGCTCTCGCAAGCTCACTCTGGTCGAGCACGGATTCCGACTTCCGAGTGCGCTCGACAACCGCCCGCTTCGCTTCGATGAGTTCGAGCAGCGGGTGCCGCAGTTCGTCTACGTGTCGGCCACACCGGGCGACTACGAGCTCAAGGCTTCACAACGGATCGTCGAGCAGATCATCCGGCCGACAGGACTCGTCGACCCCGAGATCGTCGTGCGTCCCGTCCGCGGCCAGGTCGATGACCTGATCGAGGAGGTGCGCGCGCGCGTTGAGCGCAACGAGCGCGTTCTCGTCACGACGCTTACCAAGAAGATGGCCGAGGACCTGACCGAGTACCTCTTCGAGCAGGGACTCAAGGTGCGCTACCTTCACTCGGACATCCCGACGCTCGAACGCGTCGAGATCTTGCGCGACCTTCGTCTCGGCACGTTCGACTGTCTGATCGGCATCAACCTGCTGCGTGAGGGTCTCGATCTTCCCGAGGTCTCGCTGGTAGCGATCCTCGACGCCGACAAGGAAGGGTTCCTGCGAAACTTCCGTAGTTTGATCCAGACGACCGGTCGCGCGGCTCGAAACGTCTCCGGGCAGGTGATCATGTACGCCGACAATGTCACAGACTCGATGAGGGCCGCCATCGAGGAGACCGCACGACGCCGCACGCGACAGATCGCCTACAACGAGGAGCACGGCATTGAGCCGCAGACGATCCGCAAGGCGATAGCCGACATCGTCCAGTACATGCGCGAGGGAGACGCGCAGCTCACTACCGCGGTCGAGGCCGCCCGGGAGCTCGCGAAGATGCCGCGGGACGAGGTGCTTCGGCTGATCTCCACTCTTGAGGAGGACATGGGATACGCGGCCGAGGCGCTCGACTTCGAGCAGGCTGCTCGCCTGCGCGATCAGGTCGTCAAACTGAGGGCTGAAATTGAGGCGACGAGTGCCGACGAGATCCTCGGCAGGTTGAAGGAAGGCTCGCGAAAGGGGAGTGGATACGGTCGGCGGAAGCGTCGCTAGGAGTCCTTCCGGTC
>CAYGKH010000194.1:0-3536 GCA_964350345.1 uncultured Coriobacteriaceae bacterium | reverse complement strand
TTGACGACGGATGGACCGTCGTGACAGAGGACGGATCGCTCTCGGCGCACTTCGAGCATACGGTGGCCGTGACCGAGGAAGGCCCCCGGATTCTGACGCTTGAATGATGCCTGGACGGCAAGGGGCATGATGGGTATACTACGCACTTGCGGCAGAAAGAGCCCGAGGAGGAATCGGACACCACGTGAGCAAGCGTGAAGACGCGATAGAGATGGAAGGCACGGTTGTAGAACCGCTGCCTAACGCTATGTTTCGTGTGGAACTCGAGAACGGCCACAAGGTTCTCGCGCATATCTCGGGCAAGATGAGGATGCACTATATCCGGATACTTCCGGGTGACAAGGTCGTCGTCGAGCTCTCGCCGTATGATCTTACGAGGGGACGCATCACGTATCGTTACAAGTGATGCCCGCTTTGGCTCCGGCGCACTGGACACGCCCGGAGGCGTGTATGACTGTCAGCTGAAAAGAAAAACCGCACCTGCGGCTGGGTGTGCAGATAGATCGAACCATGCCGAAAGGGTTTCAAAGATGAAAGTCCGACCTTCGGTCAAGAAGATGTGTGACAAGTGTAAAATCGTCCGTCGCCACGGGCGTGTTCTTGTGATCTGCGAGAACCCGCGCCATAAGCAGCGGCAAGGCTAGGTAGGAAGGGAGCAGGTCTGTGGCCCGTATATCAGGCGTCGATCTTCCGCGCGAGAAGCGTGTGGAGATCGGCTTGACCTACATCTACGGCATCGGCCTCACCACCGCTAAGACCATCCTGAACGAGACCGGGATCGATCCGGAGACTCGTGTACGTGACCTGACCGAGGAAGAGGTCGTCCGGCTCCGCGAGTCGATCGATCGCAACCTCAAGGTCGAGGGTGACTTGCGTCGTGAGGTAGGCCAGAACATCAAGCGCCTGATGGAGATCGGCTGCTATCGCGGTCTTCGTCATAGGAGGGGGCTGCCCGTTCGCGGTCAGCGCACCCATACGAACGCGCGGACCCGGAAGGGTCCCCGCCGCCAGATCGGCGCGAAGAAGAAGGGCAAGTAAGGTATGGCAGCCAAGAAGAAGACCGCCAAGACCCGCCTGCGCCGCAGCGAGCGCAAGAATATCGCGGTCGGGCAAGCTCACATCAAGAGCACGTTCAACAATACGATCATCACGATCACCGATCCGCAGGGCAACGTGATCACGTGGCAGTCCGCCGGTACGGTGGGCTTTAAGGGTTCGCGCAAGTCCACGCCGTTCGCCGCGCAGATGGCGGCAGAGGCGTGCGCCAAGATCGCTCAGGAGCACGGGGTCCGCAAGGTCTCCGTCTTCGTCAAGGGTCCGGGCTCCGGCCGAGAGACAGCCATACGTTCGCTGCAGGCTGCTGGTCTCGAGATCGCGAGCATCCAGGACCGCACACCTGTTCCGCACAACGGCTGCCGGCCGCGCAAGCGCCGCCGAGTGTAGCATCCGGGAGGATTACCGATATGGCACGTTATACCGGGGCGGACTGCCGTCAGTGCCGCCGCGAAGGAATCAAGCTCTTCTTGAAGGGCGATCGCTGTTACAGCGATAAGTGTGGCGTGGAGCGTCGCCCCTACCCGCCGGGTATGGCGGGCAAGCGTCGTCCTCGTGACAGCGAGTACCGTCTTCAGTTGCGCGAGAAGCAGAGGACCAAGAGAATCTACGGTCTGCTCGAGAAGCAGTTCCGTGGGTACTACGAACTTGCGAACCGCCAGCAGGGCATCACAGGTGAGAACCTGTTACGCTTGCTCGAGAGTCGGCTCGACAACGTGGTATACCGACTCGGCTTCGCCAAGTCCCGCGACGAAGCTCGCCAGGTCGTCCGCCACGGTCACATCACCGTGAACGGACGCAAGGTCAACATTCCCTCGTACAGGGTACGTTCGGGTGACACGGTCGCGGTCGGCGACAAGGCGAGAGATATGCTCGTGATCAAGACCGCGCTCATCTCCTCGGAGAAGATCGAAGTGCCCGGGTGGCTCGAGGTCGACATCGAGAAGTTGTCCGGCAAAGTGCTGTCCCTGCCCGAGCGCGACCAGATTGACGCGCCCGTTCGCGAGCAGCTCATCGTCGAGCTGTACTCGAAGTAGCAGCACGGCACCGGACGAGCCAAGGAGGCTTCTTAGATGACAGAGTTCATGAGACCACAGGTGACCGTGGAGCCGCTCGACGACCGTGTCGCGCGCTACACAGTGGAGCCGCTCGAGCGTGGTTTTGGTTACACGCTCGGTAACTGTATGCGTCGTGTTCTGCTCTCCTCACTCGAGGGTGCGGCAGCTATATCTATTCGCGTGGAAGGCGTACACCACGAGTTCACGTCCATCGAGGGCGTCCGTGAGGACGTCACGGACATCGTGCTCAATGTGAAGGGCCTCGTGTTCCGTGAGACCGGCGTTGGCGCGGCCGATGCGGTCGCCACCCTGACCGCCAGCGGCCAGGGCGTGGTGACAGGTGCGGACCTGAAGGTTCCCGCGGAGTTCGAGATCGTCAATCCTGATCACGTGATCGCGACCCTGAACAAGGGGGCGAAGCTTGAGATGGGCATACGCGTCGGGGTTGGACGGGGATACGTCTCGGCTGACCGCAACAAGCGTGCGGAAGATCCGATCGGTGTGATCACGATCGATTCCCTCTTCAGCCCGGTCAACCGATGTACCTACGTTGTGGAGAACACGCGTGTCGGTCAGCGGACCGACTATGACAAACTCATGCTTGAGGTCGAGACTAACGGATCCCTCGGGCCGGGCGACGCCGTTGCGCGTGCTGGCCGCATCATCGATGAGCACATGATGCTCTTCGCTGAGCAGGCGACCGGCCCTCTCGGTGACGGAGATATCTTCGGTCCCGAACCGGAGGAGGGTGAGAGCGTACTCGACACTCCCATCGAGGAACTCGACCTGACGGTGCGTTCCTACAACTGCCTCAAGCGTCAAGGGGTCAACACCATCGGTGCGCTCGCAGAGTGCTCCGAGGCCGACCTGCTCAATATCCGTAACTTCGGCGCCAAATCCATCGAAGAAGTGAAGGACAAGCTTCAGGCGATGGGTTTGGGCCTCAAGCAGTAGTAGGAGATCGCAGACCATGAGACACCTCAAGAAGGGCCGTAAACTCGGCACCGATGCGAGTCACACCAAGGCGATGCTGCGCTCGCTGGCAGTCGCCGTGCTCGCCAACGAGCGCATCAAGACCACCGAGACGAGGGCCAAGGAAGTTCGCGGCCTCGTTGACAAGGTGATCACCTGGGGCAAGCGCGGCGACGTCCACTCACGCCGACTCGCTATCTCCGCTCTCGGGGACCAGGAGGTCGTCCACAAGGTGTTCGCGGACATCGCGCCTCGTTTCGAAGGTCGCGATGGCGGGTACACCCGCATCCTGAAACTCGGCCCGCGCAAGGGTGACTCTGCGCCGATGGTCATCCTGGAGCTCGTCGAGTAGGGATTCTCACGCGGGCGGTTTCCGTCCGTCTGAGCTGTAGGTCACGGGGAGGGTCTTGGTCACGTCGGCCAGGCCCTCCTCGTTCGTTCAGCCAGGGAGGG
>CAYGKH010000193.1:0-3601 GCA_964350345.1 uncultured Coriobacteriaceae bacterium | reverse complement strand
TTGATGATCTCCGTTTTCACCCGGCGGGTATTCACGGCCTCTTCGCCCTCGGGGGCCTCGACGGCTTCGTTGCCTTCGGTGACTTCGCCCTCGACGGCTTCAACAGCCTCGTCGGCCTCCTCGGACTCGTCAACCTCGGGAACCTCAAGCGGCGTGACCTCGATGACCTGACCGAGTGCGTCGGCAGCATCACGCATGGAGAGCGAGATGCGGCGGCGGTCCAGGTCGACTTCCTTGACCTTGACCATGACCTCGGAGCCGACAGAGGTGACCTGCTCGGGCGTCTCGACGTGGGTCTTGGCCATCTCGGAGATGTGCACAAGGCCCTCGACGCCATCGCCTAGCCCGACGAACGCTCCGAACGGGACGAGCTTGGTGACGTTACCCTCGATGATCGACCCGACGGGGAACTTCTTGACGAGTTCCTGCCACGGATCGGGCTGGGTCTGCTTGAGGCCGAGCGAGATGCGCTCACGACTCATATCGACGTCGAGTACCTTGACCTCGACCTCGTCGCCGACCTTGACGACCTCGGACGGGTGGTTGACGTGGCTCCAGGAGAGCTCGGAGATGTGCACGAGACCATCGATCCCGCCGAGGTCCACGAACGCGCCGAAGTCGACGATGCTCGAGACTGCACCGGGAAGGATCTGGCCCTTCTGCAGCTTCTCGAGGATCTCGGCCCGCTCGTGCTTGCGGCCCTCCTCCAGCACCACACGGCGGGAAAGGACAACGTTGTTGCGGTTGCGGTCCATCTCGATGACACGCGCCTCGAGACGATCACCCATGAACGACGCGAGGTCCTTCACGCGGCGAAGGTCGACAAGCGAGGCGGGAAGGAAGCCGCGCAGGCCGATGTCGAGAATCAGGCCACCCTTGACGACCTCGATGACCTCACCTTCGACGACCTCGGCGGCGTTGAACTTGGTCTCGATGTCGGTCCAGGAGCGCTCGTACTCGGCGCGCTTCTTGGAGAGGATCAGACGACCGTCCTTGTCCTCCTTCTGGAGAACGAGTGCCTCGACCTCGTCGCCGAGGGAGACCACATCTGCGGGATTGGCGTCGCGGCGGATGGAGAGTTCGCGCGCCGGAATGACACCTTCGGACTTGTAGCCGATGTCGAGAAGCACTTCGTCGCGCTCTACCTTGACGATCGTGCCACTGACGAGATCACCTTCATCGAAGTCGGTCATGGTGCCGTCGATGAGGGCATGCAATTCCTCGTCGGTGTACTCCTCGTGCTCGATGACCGTGCCGTTGTCTTGCTCACTCACTGGGGTGGCCCCTTTCGCTGAACGGGGCCCACCGGTCATGTCCGTCGCCTACAGGTCCGCTGATCGTCGGTTACAGAACAGAACAATCAATCCGTCGCCTACAGGTGTCTCACATGTCGGGGGCCAACATTACCGTACACCACAGGTCTTCTTCTCGACCCGTGGCAACAGTTTATCTTACCCGAGGAAGGCCGCAAGTACCAGAGGTGCTTGACGGCGGACGAGCTCGCAGCACTGCCGGAACAAGCGATCCCGAGTGATGCTGGAAGATTCTTGCCGAAGGAAATCCGGCTCGTCTCGGTGAACCCGTTCATGGGTGTCTAACAGCGAGCACAAGAGTTCGATGGGCATCTAGTCAGAATTCGACGGCCGTCAAGCGGTGCGCGGCGGCGGGGTCGGGCGACAGGTGAGAGCGAGGAATGTCAAACGCTGGCACGGCCATCAGGGGTTGGAGAGGCAGCTGGTGTCGTCCTCGCACGGGTCGCGCGGCCAACAGTGAGTAAACTCCGATTCAATCGGCCGAGCCTTCCAGACCATCAACGCCCTGGCGACCGGTGCCCGACACCGGGCACCCGATGTCCCGTGCCCGGCGCCCAACCACACTTAATGAGTATCTAACCTTGATTAGATGTGCCTGAAAGATTCGTGCTCAGGGCTTGACGCTCATGAAAGGCACCTCTGACTCGCGCGGAATCTCCCCCAGCCACTATCTGCCAGCGGGGCTCGCACCCAAACGTTGCGGGGGGCCGGGGCCGGGCGTAATCCCCGACTCCCTACTTCGAACTCGCCCAGTCCGGGCCGCTCGCCACACCGACCTCGAGCGGCACAGCGAGCTCCGCCACGCCGGCCATCGCCTCACGCACCATCGCGCCAAGCCGTTCGACCTCCTCGGCGGGCGACTCGAACACGAGTTCGTCGTGCACCTGGAGCACCATGCGCGACGCAAAGCCTTCGGCGCGCAGCCTCCGGTCCACCTCGATCATCGCGAGCTTCATGATGTCGGCGGCGGTACCCTGCATCGGATGGTTCATCGCGGTCCGCTCGCCAAAAGAGCGCAGGTTGTAGTTTCGGCTCGCCAGCTCGGGGATCCGGCGCTTGCGGCCGAACAGCGTGACAGCGACTCCGGTGCGGTGGGCCTCCGCCACCTGCTCATCGAGGTAGGAGCGGACACGCGGATAAGCCGCGTAGTAGCGATCGATCATCTCCTGGGCCTCGGCGCGGCCTATCTTGAGCGAGTCAGCAAGCCCGTGGGCGCTCTGCCCGTAGACGATCCCGAAGTTCACGGCCTTGGCGCGGCTGCGATATCCAGAGGTGATCTCGGCGACCGGCACGCCGAACACCCGCGCGGCAGTCGCTGCGTGAAAGTCCTCGCCGCTCGTGAACGCGCCGATCAGGCCCTCATCGCCCGAGAGATGCGCGAGGATACGCAGCTCGATCTGCGAGTAGTCCGCCGCGACCATGAGGTGGCCGAGATCGGCGGGCACGAACGCGGCCCGGATTCGACGGCCGAGCTCAGTGCGCACCGGGATGTTTTGCAGGTTGGGGTTACTGCTCGACAGCCGTCCGGTCGCTGCGACCGTCTGGTTAAAGGTCGTGTGCAGGCGCCCGTCATCGCCGAGCAGGCGGGGCAGCGCGTCGAGATAGGTCGACGTCAGCTTGGTGAGTTCGCGGTAGTCCATGATCATCTGTGCGATCGGATAGCTCGCGGCCAGCCCCTTAAGCACCGAGGCGTCGGTCGAGTAGCCGGTCTTGGTGCGCTTGGAGGCGGGCAGCCCCATCTTGTCGAAGAGCACCTCGCCGAGCTGCTTGGGAGAGTCCGGGTTGAACTCGAAATCGACACCGGCCTCCTCGACGATCGAGGCGCGCAACGTCTCGATACGTCCGCGGGTCTCCTCGGCGAGTGCGGTGAGTACGGACGTATCGACGCCGACGCCCTCGCGCTCCATGCGCGCGAGCACAGGAACGAGCGGCATCTCGATACGTTCGAAGCACTCGACGGAGCCGTCATCGGTCAGCTGCCCGGCGAGCACCGGCGCGAGTTCGGCTGCGGCACGCGCCTCGATCGCAGCACGGCCGCGCTCGTCGGTGGGCGCGGGAAGCGGGCGTCCGAGGTAGTCGGCGGCCAGCGCGTCAAGGGTGTAGGCGGAGCGGTTCGACTCGAGCAGGTAGGCCGCGACCGCGCAGTCGAAGAGGCGCACCGGATCCGCTGCGTCGAACGAACGGTCGCACCGGCCGGTCGAAACCGGCGGGCAGAGCTCGTGCAGCAACCCCTTCACGTCCCCGGCCGCCACGCGCCCTTCGCCGAGGAGAGCCGCGAAGGCCTCAGC
>CAYGKH010000192.1:0-3648 GCA_964350345.1 uncultured Coriobacteriaceae bacterium | reverse complement strand
CTTCGTAGTTGTAGCCCTCCCACGGCATGAAGGCCACGAGGAGGTTCTGGCCGAGGCCAATCTCACCCATCTCGGTGGATGGGCCGTCCGCAAGCACATCTCCGTTCTTGAGGACGTCGCCCTCGGCGACGACAGGCCGATGACTGATGCACGTCCCCTGGTTGGAACGCATGAACTTGGGCAGGCGGTACTCGTCGATACTGCCGTCTTCGGCACGCGCGATGACCTTGGTGCTGTCAACGTACTCGACCACGCCGGGGCGCCTCGCAAGAAGTATCTCCCCGGTGTCCACCGCAGCGCGATGCTCCATCCCCGTACCGACGAGCGGTGCGGCAGGACGGAGGAGCGGCACAGCCTGACGCTGCATGTTCGAACCCATCAGGGCACGGTTCGCGTCGTCGTGCTCGAGGAACGGGATAAGTGCGGTCGCGACCGACACGATCTGCCGGGGGGACACGTCCATATAATCGACGTCCTTAGGCTCGACGTCGAGCGGAACGCCGCCCTTCTTGATGCAACCGACTCGCTCGTTTACGAACTTGCGCGTCTTGGGATCGAACAACTCGGTCGCCTGGGCGATGATGTAACGCTCGTCAACGTCAGCGGTGAGGAACTCGATGTCATCGGTGACCTTGCCCTTGACGACCTTGCGGTACGGCGTCTCGATGAAGCCGTACCGGTTGATACGCGCAAAGGTCGCAAGCGAACCGATGAGTCCGATGTTCGGACCCTCGGGCGTCTCGATGGGGCACATACGCCCGTAGTGCGACGGATGCACGTCGCGGACCTCGAACCCGGCGCGCTCACGCGAAAGGCCACCAGGGCCAAGTGCCGAGAGGCGCCTCTTGTGGGTAAGCCCGGCGATCGGGTTCGTCTGGTCCATGAACTGGCTTAGCTGCGAAGAGCCGAAGAACTCCTTGATCGAGGCGACGATCGGCCTGATGTTGATAAGCGACTGGGGAGTGATCTCTTCGACGTCCTGAGTCGTCATGCGCTCGCGCACGACTCGCTCCATGCGGGCAAGACCGATCCGGAACTGGTTCTGGATCAGTTCACCGACGCTACGGATACGGCGGTTGCCGAAGTGATCGATGTCATCGATCTCGTAGCCGTCCGCACCTTCCCACAGCTTCACGAGATACTTCACCGACGCGAGAATGTCCTCGTTGGTCAGCGTCGACTGCGCGTCGGCAAGGTCGAGCCCGAGCTTCTTGTTCACCTTGTAGCGCCCGACCTTGGCTAGGTCGTACCGCTGCGGGTTGAAGAAGAGGCCCTCTATGAGCGAGCGAGCCGAATCGACCGTGGGAGGCTCACCCGGACGAAGACGCTTGTATATCTCGACGAGTGCTTCCTCGCGCGTCTCGGTGAAGTCGCGCTCGAGCGTACGCTCGATGCACTCGGAGTTACCGAAGAGCTCCACGATCTCATCACGGGTCTCTGCGATGCCGAGCGCCTTGAGCAGCACGGTGACCGGCTGCTTGCGCTTGCGGTCCACGCGCACGCTGACGATATCGCGGCGGTCGGTCTCGAGCTCGAGCCATGCGCCGCGCGCGGGGATGACCTTGGTGGTGTAGATCGCTTTGTCGGTCGTCTTGTCGATCTCCTCGGCGAAGTAGACACCGGGGGACCGGACGAGCTGGGACACGACGACACGCTCAGTACCGTTGATCACGAAAGTGCCACGATCGGTCATGAGCGGGAAGTCGCCCATGAAGACCTGCTGCTCTTTGATCTCACCGGTCTCTTTGTTGATGAAGCGGACTTCGACGAAGAGCGGCGCCTGATAGGACAAATCCTTGTCCTTGCACTCCTCGACGGAGTACTTGGGGTCGCCGAACTCGTGGTCGCCGAACTCGACCGCAAGGTTTCCGGTGAAGTCTTCGATGGGAGAGATGTCAGAAAACGTCTCACGCAGCCCCTCTTCGAGGAACCACTTGAAGCTATCCCTCTGGATTGCGATCAGATTGGGCACTTCGAGAATCTCGGGGATCTTCGCGAACGTACGGCGCTGGCGAATACCTGCGCTTACAACGGGGGAACCTTCTCCGCGGGGCACCAGGCGATTCCTCCTTCAGGCGTAGATGCGGCGTAGTATAGTCGCAAAGAAACAGGATACCCAAACTGACTCAGAAGGTCAATCCTTGAAAAACCTTTGCGACGTGGCACGGATGGCCGGGCCGCATCGTGCGGTCCCGGCCATCCAGCACGTATCGTCACGACCGCACGCGGTCGCTTCAGTACGGTGTTGAATAGTAGCTACTTGAGCTCGACCGCAGCGCCGACCTCTTCGAGCTTGGCCTTGGCCTCGTCGGCCTTCTCCTGATTCACAGCCTCGAGAACGGGCTTGGGTGCGCCATCAACCAGATCCTTGGCCTCTTTGAGACCGAGCGAGGTCAGCTCACGCACGACCTTGATGACCTGGATCTTCTTGTCACCAGCACCCGTGAGCACCACGTCGAAGGAGTCCTTTACCTCCTCAACGGCGGCCTCACCGGCGACGGGGGCGGCGACGGCTGCCGGAGCGGCAGCGGACACACCGAAGACCTCCTCGAGCTCCTTGACGAGCTCGGCCAGCTCGAGCGCTGGCGCCTGCTTGATATACTCCAGAACCTCATCTTTGCTGACAGCCATGTCTGTGATCTCCTTCTCGTCTTAGAGCGTCCGGGAACCTACCCGGGCGCCGTTGTATCCCGTCAGGCGTGCGTGCCCTTAAGCGGCAGCTGCCTCTTTCTGCTGTGCGACTGCGTTGATCGCGCGTGCAAACGCACCCACCGGCGCGTTGAGTATCCGAACGGTGTTGGTGAGCGGATTGAGCATGGTGCCGAGGAGCTTCGCAATGAGTTCCTCGCGCGACGGCAGTGCGGCGATGGCTTTGACTGCCGAAGCATCCACGACGGCGTTTTGGACGAACCCGCCCTTAACCTGGAGCGCCTCGTGCTTCTTGGCAAATCCCACGAGCGCCTTGGTGGGCGCCACGGGATCCTCACCGGCAAAAACGAAAGCGGTCGGCCCGCTCAGGAACTCATCCATGCTCGGCATGGCGAGCTCGCGGACAGCAATCTCGGTAAGCGTGTTCTTGTAGATCTTGATCTCGCCACCGGCCTCACGAACCTTCGAGCGCAGTTCCTGCATCTCTTTGACGGTAAGTCCGCGATAGTCGGCCATGATCACTCCCGTGCTCCCGGTGAGCCGGTCTTTGATCTCGGCGACCTTATCGGTCTTTGCGTTCGTCGGCATTCGCTTCCCTCCTTCCCTTCAGTGCGCCCTGATCGCGATACGGGAGTCCCCTCCCGCCGCGTGGGCCACGTATCCGGGACACGAGCGTCCCCGGAGAAATGAACGTGGCCTCCGCCGAGTCTCAGCGGAGGCCACGAGCAGATGCTCGATTCGGATCGCAGAGTACCTGCACATCCGGCTTCCACCTCGGCGGGCGAGCCTGCATCTCTTCGGCCCTTCAAGCCCGGAGCCCGGGCACCTGCTGTCTTCGGCAGCGATCTTCTTGCACTGTGTGATTGTCACATGCGCACTGCATTATGCATGTGCGAGGTGGCGTGCGCAACCCCTCGCTGCAGAGAGGAAGCATCCCAAACTAAGACATTGACTAAATAGGTGGACTCCCTCTTCAGTGAAGTCACTGAACCAACCGAA
>CAYGKH010000191.1:0-3655 GCA_964350345.1 uncultured Coriobacteriaceae bacterium | reverse complement strand
CGGTCGGTGCGCTGCGCGACTTTGCGGTCGTGGGTGACGATCAGAAACGCGGTTCCCGTTTGTTTGTTCACGTCGCGGAACAGGTCGTAGACGAGGTCGGTGTTGGTGGTGTCGAGGTTGCCGGTCGGTTCGTCGGCGAGCAGCAGCGCCGGGCGGTTCATCAGCGCCCGCGCGATCGCCACCCGTTGCTTCTGGCCGCCGGAGAGTTGGTTGGCGTTCTTGCCATCAAGCCCTTCGAGTCCTAGCAGCCCGAGCGTCTCGATCGCTCTTTCGCGGATCTCGTCGGCGGGCATCTCACCGGAGATGAGCGCGGGCATCGCGACGTTCTCATAGACGCTGAACTCGGGCAGCAGGTAGTGGAACTGGAAGACGAACCCGATGAGCGAGTTGCGCAGCGCAGCGCGCTTCGGCTTGCCGAGGGATCCCGTGTCGCTGCCCCGGTAGCGCACGTGGCCGTCGCTCGGTGTATCGAGCAGGCCGAGGAGGTTCAGTAGCGTGGACTTGCCGGAACCGGACTGGCCGATAATGCTCGCGAACTCTCCCTCGGCGAACTCGAAAGAGACGTCTTTGAGCGCGTGGGGATGATGCTCGATGCGAGGGCCACGCTGATGCCTACGGCTGCCGAGAGCGCGACGAAGCCCGGCTCGGGCGTGATCGCGAAGTCGAGAGGGACGAACGAGAAGGCCCAGATGAGCGCGAAACCGAGCCCGATCCCCCCGATGGTCCCTCCGCTGCCCATCAACAGTGCCTGCCACAGGAAGATGCGCCCCGCGCGGCGATCCGAGAGTCCCATCGCCTTAAGAATGCCGATCTGCCGCGTCTTTTGCACTGCGCTGATCGCGAGCGTCGAAGCGATCCCGAGCGCGACCGCGACGAGAACGAACGCCTGGATCATGTAGGAGGATGCCGACTGGCTCTGCAGCGCGGTCAGGAGGTCGGCGTTGGCCGCTTGCCACTCGGTGACCGTCACACCGGGAATCGCGGCTTGCCACTCTTCGGCCACGTCCGCCGAGGAGAAGGGATCTTGCAGTTGCGTCTCGATCGCGGAGAACTCATCGGCGGCCCAGCCGGAAAGCGAGCGAAGGAACTCCGCGCCGACGAAGGCCTGCCGTTCGTTGGCCGCCGCCGCGCCGAGGTCGACGACCGCCACCAGGGCGAGGCTCTCGGTGCGGTCGCCCGGGAACGTGAGCGAGACCTCGTCGCCCGGTGCGAGGGAGTACTTCTCGGCGAAATCCACGCCGAGCACGATGTCGCCATCTCCGAGACGGACGGACCCTGCGGTCGCACGGCCGGTGAGGTCGTAGATGGCATCGAGACCGGTGAGCTCGCCGCCCTTCAGCGCGAGTGGAGCGCTCACGTCGCCCGCTGTGTAGAGCGCCGAGGACTCCCGGACGGGCACGACGGCACCGGGCTCGACCCGCGAGTCGGTCTCGAACAGGTCGCGGACCTCGTCGGTGTAGGCGACCGGGCCGCCCTCCTCGGCCGCTGTGATGCTGACCTGGGGAGCCGAGCCGATCGTCTGGTCGACGAGTCCGGCCTGCAGGCTCACGATGAGCGACCCGACGAAGACCTGCGTGGCGATGCCGACGGCGATGCCGGCCATGATGAGCGCCGACTGTGCCGGACTCGAGCGCAGGAACCGGGCCGCGATCCGCAGTGAGAGCACGTCAGCCGTCCTCTCGCGGCGCAAGCCCGGGAAGGCCGAGGGCCTTCGGGTCGACCACGAGGTCGCCGAACGTCTCGGGATCGTGTGCGAATGCGGGCCCGCCCACGACGATCCTGGTGCCGGCGGGCACCCCGGCCTGGAGGCGCTCTATGGTCTCCCGGAGACGCACCCGGTGGTAGTGAGTGGAGGCGGAGAGCACGACGAGGTCCGCGCCGAGTCGCTCGGCCGCCTCGCATATCTCGCTCACCGGCATGTCTGCTCCGAGGAAGTGCGCGGTGTAGCCTGCGAGCAGGAACCGGTCGAGCATCATCCTGAGGCCGAGGTCGTGATACTCCTCGGGAGGGCAGGCGAGCAGTACGGTCTCGCCACGGGCGGTCACTCGTGCGAGTGCCTCGAGTACGTGCGGCGCGAGCGCTTCGACGATCGTGCGCACGGTGGCGGTGGCGAAGTGCTCCTCCCAGACGCGGGTTGTGCCGCGCTGCCATGCAGCGCCGGTGTCGGCCATCAGCGGACCGAGTACGAGCGTGTAGAGGTCCGGGACACAGATTGCGCCGTCCGAGACGGCACCGAGTGCGATACGCAGCGCAGCTGCGCGGTCGCGGTCTTTGAGAGACGAGTCGAGTCCCCTGCGGATGACGTCGGCCACCTTTTCCGGTGACCGGCTCATCTCGGGAGTGGAGTGTTCGCCTTCCATGCAACAGATGCTACCCCAAAGTGTGGACATCCGTGCAGGCGCACGGTAGAATCGCGTTCGCTTGTCCCACATGGGGGTGTAGCTCAGTTGGTTAGAGCGCTGGCCTGTCAAGCCAGAGGTCGCGGGTTCGAGCCCCGTCACTCCCGCCACACGAACAGACACAGGCCGAGGAGCCCATCAGCTCCCCGGCCTGTTGCTTTGTGCCTACTCGTCTCGCTCGCGGGACCCGAGAGCCGCTGCGGCCGCAGAGGTGCGCCTCTCCAGCGCTTCGATGCGCGCCACGAGGTCACTCGTCGGCTCGGCCCCCGCCGCCATCGCCGGACCGGCGACGACCACAGTCGACCCCTCAGCCTCGCGCCCGCGGACGAACCGCAGATATCCCAGCGCAAGCGTGACGAGCAGTGCGAACACGATGACGATGAAGCGCGCGATGGACTCGCCACTGAAGATGATCCAGCCCACTCCGTAGATCATGGTGAACAGTCCGCCGAGGAGCAGGCCATTTGAGATCACCCGCAGCTGATCGCTGCGAACCAGTGACACTCCCATCACGAGCGTGGCGAAGAGGATGAGGATGATACTCGTGTTGCGCGCCCAGTCTTTCCGCGCGCTCTCGTTGGTGGCGGTGAGTTCCTCGATCTCCGTCTGGATCTCGTCGAGACGGGTCTGCTCGGCGGGCGTCAGTCCTGCGTCACCGCGGTCCTTCTGATAGATCCGGTCCTGTTCGCTATAGAGTTCCCGCAGCGCAGGGTCGTCGAAGTATGCGGTCTCAGGGTAGAAGGTGTTGACCCCGATCCCGATGAACGCAAGGACCATCAGGCCGAGGAAGAACGAGAAGATCGTCTGAAGCGCGTACTGTTGCCGATCCTTGCTGGAAGGCGCCATGGCCGACACGCCCTTTCGGTCGGATGGTATGACAGTCCTAGATACCCAGATTCTGGCACATCCGGACGGCAGCGTGGCGCACGCACCGGTGAATCGAGCGGCTGACAGATTGAACGCGCCCCACCAGAACTGCAGGTTCAACCTGCCAAAGAACCCGGTCTGCCACTCATCAAAGACGTTCGTGACACCGGTCACCACCTTGAAGAAGGAGCGGACTGCTGCCGGGTCGCAGGTGCAATCGTGCCGGTTGGCGTCGAGCGGGTCAGGCCCCGGGCATCGTTGATGAAATGGGGGTTGATTGACAAAGTTAGTGCAAAACGATGACGGCGTTCGTTCTTGCCAGAGTTATTGCAAAGAATCCCTGGTGAAAGCCTCTTTTCACGCGAGGAGATGACGGGCGTTAACCGGAA
>CAYGKH010000190.1:258-3698 GCA_964350345.1 uncultured Coriobacteriaceae bacterium | reverse complement strand
TCCCCCGCTGCCCGGAAGGGGTCCGGCGTGACCCACACATGTGTCACAAGATCCCGAAAAACTCCTGCTCGATCAGCTCGTCTCCACGCTGGCCTCTATCGATATCATACCGGAGATCGTGCAGATGCTCGTTCGCGATTCCGCATCCCAGGCCATGAGACCTGTCTCAGCGGTCACGACACCGATAATCCGAGTCACTGCCCACGACCGTCGCCTCGCATCAGAGGTCAATAAGGTGCATTCGCCCTATCACCTCTAGGACATTGCCGCCGCACACGGTTCTACTCCAAGTGGCCTTCGATCCAGAGGGCCAGGCACCCATAGAACAACTCGTCAGTTACACGATCGCCACCCTTGAACTCATACGGGAATTCAACGCGATCGAACCCGTGATCGCCACGATAAACGGTTCCCGCGTCAATGCGAGCGATAGTATCAAAGCCGTGATCGCCCCTATAGATCTTGCCGTCACTATATCGAGCCACTACTTCGTATCCATGATCCCCACGATAAGTCTTGCCATCCAGGATTCGTGCTATGACATCGTAGCCATACTCGCTGCGGTAGACCTTATCGCCACTGACCCGACCTACGGTTCTCATACCGTCTACGATTTTCGTCTCGCTCATCTGGCCTCCTTTGTCCGTTCGGGCACCCCGGCTCGATGGCATCTAAGCAGCCGAGCAATCTTGAATGGACCCCTAACGCGCCTTGCTCATCGTGCAGTTCGCCTGACGCCACGAGAAGAAGTAGGGACACTTTCCCCGATCCGTGTAGTAGTAATCCCAACTTCCTGAAGGACTCGGTGTCGGATGAACGCCTGCCGGCGCCTCTTTCAACACACCTCTGGGAGCGTAGTCTTCACGTTCGGGCGCCTTGCCGGGCTCAGCGATGAATGGCCTACGGCACCTTCCTGTATCGTTGTATGCACAGTAGTCGTGCGCCGACATCTCTCCTCCTTAAGCCGACCAAGGCAGCGGCCCGGCGTGTTCTCTCGGAGCCGCGAGACCTCCGCTATTCGCCCCCGCCATTCCCGCCGCTAGATTTGTGCACCCAAACGATGTGGTCCAGCGCACGTGTGGTCAAGCTCGGCTTTTCGGAGATGAGAGCGGAGCTTGCGGCCTGAATCAGTGCCACAGCCTCCGTTTCAGTGACCTTCCGATTGAGCACGTCATCTTGCAGGAACTCCAACAGCCAACTGTCGGGCTTAGCTTCATTCTCGTCCCCCGCAAGCATGAGCAGATATCGGAATCCGACATTTCCCACTCCTCTAGTGCCGAGGACAGCATCACGAACCGCCTCGCTGTCTTCTGACCGGCGGAAGTCATCCGTCGTCTCCACGCCAACAGCGACGAGTCTCTTCGCGACATCGACAATGACTGCCGCCTTGAGCAAGTCGCCGCATCCAGGCGCCTTGTGACGATCATCGAAGACCTCTTCTGCCATGAAGTCTGCCGTCATCGGCCCGGTATGGACCAGGAACTTGCTCAGCGACAGGTCCTTGCTTCGCGCCTCCGGGGAGAATCCAGCGCCATCCCAGTAGTTAATAAAGTTGCCGACTGTGCGGCGAACTAGTTTGTAGTGCTGTCGTAGAGAGAAGACCATGTCGATGATACAGAGTACGAGGTTTTCGTAACCGTACTCTGGAGCCTGAATGACCTCCTTCTCGATGCCAATCTCCCTCAGCGCAGCGACAACTGCCGCTACATCCTCATCGGCTACGGCGTTCGAATGAGTGCACTCTTCGCTCACACCAATTCCCCCTCTGCCTCGGCGCGTAGAGCGTGCATGTCAAGAGTATATCGCTCAGCACTGTTCGACGTGGGAAAGGCTCGACCTCCACACGCTGTGATCCAGCGTGCTTGTCGGCCTACCCAGTGCCGACGCAGCTTCAATCATTGTGGCCTCGACCTCGAAATCGTCGAGCATCATGGCTAACTCTACACCGCTGTTCTCAAGAAACTCACGAATGGGATTACTCGCAGACGATCGTTCTTTGGATCCTGACACCAGCAAAAGGTAGCTGCGCTCTCGAGGACTTAGCATCTCAAGTTCAGCGACCGCTCGACTGCCTCGAAGAGTCAGGAGGTCTTCTTCAGTCTCAAGGCCGAGAGCTTGGAAGCGCATCGCGACTTCTCGCATCAGGTATGCCCTCTCCTGGGCGGGCCACCGGGTGAGACTCCAGAATCGATCGCCCTCTTCAAGCACAGCGAGGAGATCACTTGTCGTGGCAAGGTCTGGGTACTCCCTCAGCACGGTTGCCACCCGCGTTGAAGTGAACGGCTCGTATGGGTGGTCTCGAAACGCCAGAACAGCATCTGTAAGGGTTGCTGCCATATTGTTGTACGGCGCCTTCAGTTCCATCCACTTAAATTCACCGTCATGCTCGAGGCAGATTACGCGATCAACGACTCTCTGAGCATGCTCACTGAGGTCGTCCCCACGGTTGTACTCAAGTCGCAGTCGCGGTGCGAGATCGAGACCGGATGTCGCTTCGGTCACGTGATCTCTCAGCCAGATCGTACGCGTTCCCCAGACGGCGGCAACCGCTGGGTCAGCCGCAAGGGCAAGGTGCATGAGCCTGCCAAACGCCACTGATGTCCCCGCCGAATAGGGCGAGGTCTGGGTCAGGCCCAACGCATGTGCCAAGGGCTCTAGGAATCGCACGTCCAAGAAATGAACGGCCACAGGTCTCAGGCCAGCGGTCGCCACAACGGCTACCTCGTCACACGATCGCTGGACCATCGAGAGAGGTAAGACCTTCGCGATCAGACCGGTCCCGTCAGACGTGACTCGCTCGACTTGAATCAGCTTGCCATCCGGAGAGATCACGCGAGAAAACTGTGTAGGCTTTGGATCGGCGGTGCCGCCCACGATCTCAGCGACCAACGCGGTGCACAGAGCATCGTACGGCCACTCACTCCATCGGATGTCGGGATCGCCAACAACTTCCAATGCCTTCAGAGTCGATGCCGCCAGTTCGTCCCATTCCCTGAGAAGTCTCTCTAGGTTGTTCCGCTCCATGGAATACACCTCCGGATACGACGCTACTACAGAGGTGTGACATGGAATTGGTTCAGACGAACGGCAGCTTGTGGCAAGAGAGTAGGGAAAGTCCGACAGGTGGAGCCTGCACTCGTGTCGCGCTAACCCTGATGCCAATCGGATGAACTAGACGGATGGCTGCTTTCCTTCTGTCGGGCATCGCTCTTCCCAAACCCGTTGTCACGTATATGTCACGTAATCGGTCAAAATGGGACATCCTGGGACTCAGGTGGTAGAGCCCAGCAACCACAGATCTCGTGGTTGCGAAGTGAAGCCAAAGGCTGAACAGCGGAGGAAAATCAGCAGGTCAAAACGTAAGAAGGCCCCACCGGTTCTGTGGGACCTTCTTAGATGTCTTGTGGTGGCCAGAGACGGACTTGAACCGCCGACACGCG
>CAYGKH010000190.1:0-248 GCA_964350345.1 uncultured Coriobacteriaceae bacterium | reverse complement strand
TCGATGCCCCGCCGGTGACCCGTATACGACCCGTAATCACCCAGAAACGGCCAGATTCAGCTCATTTGGTAGAGCATCGGCAACCGTCGCCCTCACGGTTGCGAAGTGAAGCCGAAGGCTGAACAGCGGGATGAAATCCCTGCTCATGACGTCAGAAGACCCCACCGCATTTGATGGGGTCTTCATGAAAGTCATGGTGGCCAGAGACGGACTTGAACCGCCGACACGCGGATTTTCAATCCGCTGCT
>CAYGKH010000189.1:1402-3700 GCA_964350345.1 uncultured Coriobacteriaceae bacterium | reverse complement strand
GAGTCTTGCGTTGGGGCGGAGCCGAGGCTTCCGGGGGCGCACCAAGATTCACAGTGTCATTGCTCACAGACGTCTCCTATTTTTTTGACGGGGCGGCCTTAGTGGTCGCCTCCTTGAACCCGGAAGCGTACTCCTCGTCGCCCGACATCCTCCGGGAAAGTGTCGGGAGCTGGTCCTTCAGAAACTTCATGACTTTCTCGACGCTATCGAACCCGTAAGACTTCCAGGGCTCGACATACAAACACGGCACGGAAGACTTGCGCTCTTTCGGCTTGTGGTAGCACTCCACTTCCCAGCCGTTCTCAAGCATCGAGATCCGGACAATATCCTGGCTCATAGAACCTCCAAAAAGCCCGGAGGTTTCCCCCCGGGAAGTCCTGCGAGCTCGTTACGCGAAGGCCTGCCAGGCGTACTGCTTGCTTGCCTCGAGGAAGGCCACGGGGAGGTAGAAGCCCAGAACCTTCTCGTTCGCCGTGTTCAGGCGGCTCGAGTCGGTGTCTTCGGCGGGGGCGGTGCCCGGGACGCCGACCGAGTAGGTCGTGACGTCGTAGAGCTGCCAGGTGTCGACGGTGCTCGTGTCGAGCTCGCCCACGCTGATTGCGACGTCGGCCGTGTCGAGAGTCCGAGTGCCGGCGGCGACGCTCTTCAGCGTTGTGCCGTTCACGGTGCCGTCAGCGAACCATTCCCACTCGTCGCGGTCAGTGAGGTTGATCAGTCGGACGTATCGGGGGGTCCAACCAAGATGAACTGCGGTCTTCTTGATCGTGCCGGTGTCCTGAAATGCGCCGCTCGCGAAATGCGGGACGCTATCGCCCATCCGCTTCGTTCCGGTAATCGCCATGTGATGCTCCTTGTTCTGGGGGGTTAAGGGACGCGGGGGGCGCTAACCCCCCGGGGTTCCGCTATTACGCGGTGGCCGCCACTTCCCCACGTACGAGGAAGGCGTCGTTCAGGATGACCGCGGTCTGCATGGTCTTCCAGCCGGCCGTTCCGCGCTGACCCAGGGGGTCGCCGTGGGCGGGCTTCGGGTTCACGACCATGATCGAGAGCGAGTCCTTGCCCTTCAGGGGGACGATACCGAAGGCGTTCTTCGCGAGGTAGATGACCGGGTACACGTCGGCGCTAGTGCCGGTCGTGGAAATCATCGTGCCTTTCGCTCCGCCCGCATCGGCGAACGCGGTGAACAGCGTGCTCCGGATGTAGCGGACGTCTTCGACGGATCCGATCTCGTTCGGGTAGGGCTTCACGCCGGCGCCGTACTGCTTGGTCGAGATGAACCCTTCCATGTCGCGGATGTCGTTGCCGACGTCGGTGTGCACGAGGGCGATGTACGCGGCCTCGATGGGCTCGGTGCGGTAATTCGTGTCGCTCGCGCCTGCCTCGGTGAAGTATTCCGCATTCTGGCGCTGGAGCGTCCGGACGGCCGAGCGCTGGAGCTCACGCGAGATCGGGGTGTTCACCGCCGCGCGCGACGCGCCGTTCGCGTAGACCACGTTCGTGCCCGCCTTGATCACGTTGTAACGGATCGTCTCGACGGTCTGACCGGCCTGCTCGCCGAGCACGCCCGAGGTCTCAGCGAGGAACGGATCCTCGTGGGTGTCCTCGATCACGTCGGAGAACTCGACGAAGTCGCCGAACTGCTCGAGCGTCGCGGTCACGTCGGTCGTGGTGACCTTCTTCCCGGACGGGGTCACGCCTTCAACCAGCGGGGTCGTGGCGAGCGCGAGTGCGTTGTATCGGCGGAACTTCGCGACCTTAGTCGACTTGTTCGGCATGACGTACGCCTGACCAAAGCGCTCCAGGAGGAGAATCGGAACAGCGCGGACGAGCATCTTGACGACCGCGTGGGCCGCCGTGCGGGGGCTAATATCGCCGTAAACTTGAGTTGCCATGTGGGTGTCCTTTTCCTAGATTACCGAACGAGAGACTGAGTTGCGACCGACTCGACGAACGCGCGTGGGACTACGCCGGCCTTGATGGTGAGCGAAGCGAGATCCACGGCGGACCCAGCATTCTCCTGCTGGAGGCGTACCGACACCGTGTCGGCGGCTGAAACGTACGACGTAACCACAATGTCCTGCGCGTCGAGGCTGAGCGAAACAAACGAGAAGTCGCCGAGAGCCGCCCCGCCGACCGTTACAGTCGTAGTTGCGCCCGCTGCGTCAGCCAAACTCGCCGCGTCGTAGACAGCCAGGCCGGAAAGCACGTTGCCGCCAAACGCCTCGTTGAGGGACGCGGCGGGGATTACGACGATGCGAAGGGTAGCCGCA
The DNA here is from genome assembly GCA_964350345.1 of uncultured Coriobacteriaceae bacterium. Classification (GTDB taxonomy): domain Bacteria; phylum Actinomycetota; class Coriobacteriia; order Anaerosomatales; family SLCP01; genus JAUVXE01. The sequence goes on along the minus strand of CAYGKH010000189.1, from coordinate 1,430 downwards.
GCGCCGAGATCCACCGTAGCGGTCGACT
>CAYGKH010000189.1:0-1302 GCA_964350345.1 uncultured Coriobacteriaceae bacterium | reverse complement strand
ATTACGACGATGCGAAGGGTAGCCGCAGCGCCGAGATCCACCGTAGCGGTCGACTCGTTCTGGAACCGTACCTCGACCGTGTCGGCCGCGGAGACGTAGGCCGTGAGGGTCACTCCGGCGATATCCACATCATGCGAGACGAATGCGAAGTCGCCGAGGGCTGCGCCGGTGACGGTGACGGCCTGGGTCAGGCCTGCGCCGTCGAGAGTGCTCGCGAAGTCATGCGAGAGCGTCGCAAACAGCGCGTCGGGGCCGAACACGAACGGGACGTTCCGGCGCGGAACCACGAACACGCGGAGGGTCACTGCGGCCCCGAGGTCGACAGTGCTGCCCGACTCGTTCTGGAACCGGACGGAGACCGTGTCCTCGCCCGAGACGTAGGCCGTAAGGGTAACCCCGACGATGTCAATAGCGTGGGACACAAACGCGAAATCGCCGATTTCGGCCCCGGGAACGGGGACAGTGGTCGTCAGGCCGGCCGCGTCGACGGTGCTGGCGAAGTCGTGAGACTTGCTGCCGAAGAGGATCCCGGCGCGGGCCTTCCAGAGATCATCGGCCAGGTCACCGAGGAGCTTCTTGTAGGGCGGGTCGATCGGGTACGCCGAAATCTTCTTTGCCATGGAGCCGTCTCCTTACCGCTGTTGAACCGCGCGGGTTGCTTCTTCGAACGCCGCGTCGTAGTCGTCGTTGTCTACTCCCTTGGCGTCGGGCGCGGGGGTTGTCCGCTTCGACGTCACCGGGGCGAGGGCCGCAGCCTTATCTTCCCGGTCGGGGTCTACCGCTGGGGCCTTCGGCGCCGAAGAAGTCTTGACCGGCGGGTCCGTACTCACCGCCAACCCTGCCTCCTTCTTGTACCGCGACCACAGGTCAATCACGTCCTGCGTCGTTCCCTCGTCGTACACTGCCTGATACGACGCCTTCAGGTACGACGGCTGCTCCGAGATCCACTTCTTCACGTCCGGCTTCAGCGCCTCGAAGTCCTCGTGCACGCTGAAAATAGCCGTTCTATGAGCTTCGATTTCGGATGATACATGCTTTTCCATCAACGGCGCTAGCCCCTCACGGAACGAGCCGAGGATCTGAGTGATCTCCTTGACGACGGCCTTGACGGTCGCGTCCTGGAGTTTCTTCTCGCGGAGATGTACGGCCTTGAAGATGTCGGGCCACTCCTTCTCGAGCTCGGCCAGCTCCGCGGTCTCCTCGGCGGTGAGGGCCTCGGGCTCCGGCTCGTCCTTCTTCGGAGGATCGATCGGCGAAGAAGTGTCCCCCTTGGGAGGATCAGCGGGCGGATCTTCCTTCTTT
>CAYGKH010000188.1:0-3722 GCA_964350345.1 uncultured Coriobacteriaceae bacterium | reverse complement strand
ACGCCCCCGACGGTCGCCGGCGGTGTCCCCTACTGGATTGAGAACGCCCCCGGCAAGCCCGTACATGTCCGCACGCGTGAGCTTCCGTCCGGCACGGCTCGTGCGCTCAATACCTTCGGGTCCGGACGCGGGGCGCTTGCCGCACTCGCGGCTGACGCGTCGAGCATCGCGTGGATAGAGAACGCCGGCGATGGACGGCAGGTGCGCGCGATCCTCGGCGGACCGGCCGCAGGCGTCTCCGCTCTCGGGCAACTGCTCCCGATGAGCCCGGCGTGGCTCCCCTTCCGCCTCGCCCAGATCTCGACCGGCGGGGATACCGGCGCTCCTGAGTTCTCCTCGGCGAGCGTGGAGCCCGGCGCGACATCCGTTGACTCCGAAAGCGTTCTGTCCGTCTCCTTCTCCAAGGCGCTCGACGCCTCTACGATCGATGCTGCGAGCGTGACTCTCGTTGCTGCGAAGTCCGGTGAATCGGTCGATGCCTCGGTGCGCTACTCGGCGCTCTCACGGAGCATCACGCTTCAGCCCGAAGAGCCGCTGGCAGACGATACGTACTCGCTGGTCGTCGATGACTCGGTCACCGACACGGCCGGCAACACCCTCGAAGAGCCGGTCGTGCTCACCTTCTCGACCACCGCCGCGATCGCCGACACGACCGCACCGCGTGTGCCCGGGACCGGCGGCGCTCGCGTGGCCGCAGAAGCCGGGACCGACGCGGTCGAGATTGGGTGGACGACTCCGTGGGACAACACCGGTGTCACCGAGTATCTCATCTACGTGCACACCTCGCCGATGACGCTCACGATCATCAACTCGCTCGGGCTTACGCCTGTCGCGACGATAGCGGCCAACCCCGCCGACCCTGTTGGCACCCCGCAATCCGAGATCGTCTCGGTCGCCGGCGCGCGCGACGCGAAGTACACGCTCTACTACGCCCTGCGCGCCCGCGATGCCGCCGGCAACACCTCGGCGCTCTCGTCGAACCGTGTCGCCGACCCGCACGGCACCTTTGTCTTCGGCGCCAACGTGAGCACGTGCACGATGTGCCACGGCATCCATGGCTCCACTGCTGGAGGCACCGGAGTGATGGCAGCCGGCCGCCTTGCGGCCCGCAGTGCTGAGGCGTGCTTCACCTGTCACGGCAACACAGCCTACGCGACCGCCTACGGGCATGCCTCGTCGCTCAACACGCAAGCGGACTTCTTCTCCTACGCAGAACAGCCTCTGCCCGAGGAGGGTTCGCAGCACCGCAACGACTTCATGGTCTCCCAGCAAGCGGAGTGCGTCGCATGTCACAGTCCGCACCGCAAGCCCTATGACCCCGTGGCCGCCAACAGTTTCAACAAGCTGCTCAAACGTCAGACCGGTACGGGTCTCGTCTATAACACCGACGCCGCTCCGTTCGGCAACGAGTTCTGCTTCAGCTGCCACGGCTCGCAGATGAGCAATATCGCTGACGTCGGCGGCACGGGCGCCTGGGCCAACACCGCCGGCGACCACAACTCCGCCGCGTTCGACAGTGACGCATCGGTCGCTCACGGCTCTGCGAACGTCTTCCCGACGCGTCTGCCGGGCGAGGCCGGACCGCAAATTTCGTGTACCGCGTGTCACAACGAACACGCGTCACCGGTGGCTCGCCTGATCGACTACCGGGGGAAGAGCACGGATAGCGTGAACTTCGACCAGGCCGAACTGTGCTTCGGTTGCCATAGTGCAGGGAGCACCGAGACCCGCAGCGCGGGCAGCGCCCCATTCTCGTGGAACAACCGCGACGTCAAGGCGGAGTTCGCGCGCGCCGGCGGCACTGGCTCGGCACACCCGATTTCGATAACCGAGCCGGAGCACGTGCGTACCACCGAAGCGATCTTCGCGCAGACGCTTGTCGCGGAGTTCTCGACGAACGCGCTCTTCCAGACGCGCGCAACGACGACCGACGGTGGCGGCTCGATCGAGCTCGACCAGTACCTGGAGAGCAATCCGCCACCGTTGGCCGTCATCTACGGGCAGGACGGCTCGAACCGTGACAACTTCGAGCGGTACCTTCCTGCAGACAACTCATGGACAAGAGCGTCGATGGCCCAGTGGAGACCGGAATCCGGTTCGACGTCGATCTTCGTCGACGGACGCCTCCACATGACTCGCGGTGGAGGGCGGACCGACCGAGCGGTCTACGACCCATCCAGCGATTCCTGGTCGAGCGCGACCGCGGCGAGCGCCACCATCAGTACGGGCGGCGACGTCGCGCTCGATGAGGCGCGTTCGTTCGTCTATATGACGCGCGGAGGTGACCGGCGCCAGATCTTGAAGTGGCGCTACAGCGACAACACGTTCCAGACCGCGATCGGGTTCCGCGACAACACCGGGACCACGCGCAACCTCGGAGCCGGATCGGCGATCGCCTTCGTGCCCGGTACCGGTGACGGACGCTTGTTCGTGATCAATCGTAACGGGGGAGCCAACGACGGGCGCCTCTACTTCAGGGCCTCGCCGTTCAATCAGTCGGGCGACGTCGACTTCACGCAGGGTCCCCAGGTCACGCAGAGCGACACCACAACCCGCCATAACCGTATGGCTCGCGCGAACGTCGGGGGCACGGAGCACCTCTTCATCCTGGGCAGGAACTCAGCTGGGACGCTAAACCTGCAGGTGGTCTCGGACCTGTTCGGGACACCATCGCTGACGCAGGTCTCCCGCTACCCGTTCGGCACCGGCAGCCTCGGCGACGGTAGCCAGCTCATCTGGGACGGCGGCGAGTACCTGTACGCCATCCGCGGTGGCGGAAGCACCGGCTTTGCGCGAATCGCGATTCCGACGAACCCGACAAACGCCGGTTCTTGGGGCAGCTGGCAGACGCTCGCGAACCCGACGTGGGGTTCGAACTGGCCGGCCGGCTCCTCGATCGCTGCGGGCACCTACCCCCCGCCACCTACGATGGTCTACCACGCGAATGGCACAGCGACGACCGGATCGATCTCGGCTCCGGGCAACCCCGAGGCGTGGGGTGCGGTCTCCTGGACCTCCAACGTGCCTGCCGGCACTTCGCTGACAGTGACCGCACAAGGTTTCACCGGCTCGACGTGGATCCCGCTCGCCTCCAGCGCAACGTCCCCCATCGACCTCTCCGGATTCTCCACGACGATCTACTCGGCGATCCGGCTAGTCGCGAACCTGTCGACCACTGATTTGTACCGGTCTCCCCGGATCGACGCGTGGGAAGTCACCGCCACCTTCGACAAGCTGATCGAGGCCGGTCAGCTCACCTGCTACTCGTGCCACAACACGCACTACGTCAAGAAGGGCACTGCCGGTCAAGCGTGGCAGATGTCCCGCGCGTCCGACCCGGCCAATACTCGCAACGTGTTCACCGGCACGAGCACGGATTTCTGTCTGCGCTGCCACGGGGGCAACGTGCCATCTCAGATTGTGAGTGCCGATGTGCTCGTCCCGTACAATGTCGAGTTCCGCAACATGTCCGCAACGGCATCGCCGTACTTCTTCGGCTGGAACAAGCAGGAGCCCGGCGTGCGCTTCACAGACTCCTCGCACTTCACCACGACGGGAACGAAGGCCCTCTGCGAAAACTGTCATGACCCGCACGCCTCTGACTTCAACCGTCTCGTGTCCTGGACACGACCTGCTGGTTGGGCGGGCGGCAACGTCGGTGTGCGGGCGAACACCACCGCAGGCACGCTTGGGCAGGTCAACATCTGCTACCAGTGTCACGG
>CAYGKH010000187.1:0-3727 GCA_964350345.1 uncultured Coriobacteriaceae bacterium | reverse complement strand
GAGAGTCTCATCACTGCCGAATGCGGCGTAGTCCCCAGGATGAGGGATGCTTCCTTCCGTGGCATACCACGTGCTTGTAGGTGCGTTGACCCTGTGATAATATCCTGAAGCCTTTGAACCGCTCACACAGTGATCGACTATGGTTGCTGTGTCATACCGACCGAACGGAGAATCACCGATGTCTCATGTCTGCACAATATGCGGCAAGCACCCATCCGCGGGTCGTAATGTGAGCCACTCGCACCGCGTTACCAACCGGATGTTCCGGCCGAATATCCAGAAGGTCAAGGCCGTGGTCGACGGTTCGGTCAAGCGGATCAACGTCTGCACGAAGTGCATGAAGGCCGGCAAGATTACCCGCTCATAGGCTTGTGTCACTAGCCTGTACTCAGTCTTCGCTCTCGCGAACCTGGTTCGTCTCCGCCAGTACGATCGACACGAATGCGTCGACGACAGCGGGATCGAACTGGGTTCCTGCGTTTTGGCACAACTCCTCCGTCGCCTCCTCTTCAGACATTGCCTTGCGATAGGGCCGGTCCGAGGTCATCGCCACGAAGGCGTCCGCTACGGCAAGGATCCTGGCTCCCAGCGGTATGGCCTCTCCCGAGATTCCTCCCGCGTAGCCTGTGCCGTCGTAGCGCTCGTGATGGTGGAAGACGATCGGGGCCACCTCGCGCAAAGCGGGCGCTTGCTCGAGTATCTCTGCAGCGATGCCCGGGTGCATCTTGAGCATCCCGCGCTCGACCGTCGAAAGCGGGCGCTGGGACACCATCGCGGTCTCCCCCACCGAAGACATGCCGATATCATGCAGCATCGCCGCGATTTCGAGTGCCCGGGCCTCGGCAGGACCGAGTCCCATCGTCGACCCAAGGCGGACAGCGTAGTGCATCACTCGCTCCGTTCCGCCCAGGGCATAAGGGTCCTTGGTCTCCAACGCGAGTGACAGCGCCTTTAAGGTATCGAAGTAGATGTCCCCGGCGGATGCGATCGCGCGGGCGTTGCGCAGTGAAACGGTCGCCTGAAGTGCTAGCACCTCCAAGCTCGAAAGATCTGTCGCAGTGAACGCCGAGGGGAACTCCCTGCTCCCGACGTTGAGAACGCCGAGGACCCCGTCCTGGTCAACGAGCGGTACCGACACGGCCGACCTGATCCCTCTGGATCGGATCGCATTCGTGCGTCCCGGAAGGTCCTCTACCACAAGTGGCTGACCGGACAGTGCGACCCATCCGGCAATCCCGTCCCCAGGTCTCACAGCTGTATCACGGACGACCTGAGCAGGTACTCCAACTGCCGCGGCGATGCGCAACGTCTCTCCATCGTTATCGTAGAGCATCACACTGCCCGAGGTGGCTCCGGTGAGCTCGAGCGCACGCTTCAGTGTCACCTGCACGACCTGTGCCGGGTCGAGCATTCGCGCGAGTCCCCGGGCTGAATCCAGCAGCAGGGCGGCAGCTTCAGACTCGCTTCGAGCCAGACCAAGCGCAAGACCAGCGGCGAGCGGGAGTCTGAACGCCGCGGCGATCCGGTTGAGCGCCTCCATATCGGGACTCTCGCCCGAGAAGTCCACGGTTGCAGCACCTGCGCTCTCTGCGAAAGTGATGGGAACCACGTACCTGAAGCGCACGGAAGGATTGTCGGCTTCGCTGCCCAGCTCAAGGGTCTCAAGAACTGTCGTGCCTTCCCTGATCGCGGTCTCCACACCATCGCGTCCGGGGTGGCCAGCATCGGGGGTGGCTCCGGCATCGGCAACTATGACCGGGTCGTTGGAGGCGCCGTCCGCTCGCCATATCGTGGTTCTCACGGCGGGGCCAGCGATGCGGGCCGAGGCCAACAACGCTTGAGCCACACTGGCGACGTCGAGAGATGCGGGGACAACCATCTCCGGAGTGCGCGGCGGGGAATCGATACCCGGAGATGCGGGTTCGTCCGGAGAGGTGCTCTCGGCGCAAGGCTGAGGCGGACGTATCGCCGCATCGGCCTCGTTGCGAGCCGTCACGAAGAGCATCACCGCGCATGCCGCACACGTGAGGCCGATCATGGCGACAAGCAACGACGAAATGGCCGCCGCCGTTGCAAAAGCAGCGACTGCAGCCACCCCGATTACAGTACCTAGACTACGTAACACGCTTGTCTCGTTCCCGCCCCTCCGATGGTACAGTATAGCGATTCTGGGAACTAACCCGCTATCCCTCATTCGTACGATGCGCCAACACGCCATCGCCGAGCGGGTTGGAGAGAGCAACCAGGACACCGCTGAGGACCTGCACCTCAGCCGGTGACCTGGTGACGACGTTACTCAGCCCATGAGCCGAGAGTGGGAGGAGCGTGTCTTCAGAGAGTTCGTACCTCATCCCGACTGTGCTGACCATCGCCGGGCCGCCCATCGCGAAGAGTGAGCAGATCGCGCCGACAGGCCCGATACGAACGGTACTGCGCATGTCGGGACGCAGCACCCATCCGGCAAGTCCCGGATCGGCCAGGTCGATGATCAGCCCCGACGTGCGGGCGATCGATCCGAATGAAGCCAGCGTATGGTCGAGACGACCGGACCATGCCGCACTCACCGTCACCGCGCGTACGCCGCGATCGGAGGCTGCATCGAGCGCAAGGTCGAGATCGGTGACATCCTTGTCACGCGGAGCTGCGAGAATGTCCGCGCCACCCGAACGCGCCCAGTCCACGACATCGGGCGGGACGGAATCGAAGTCCCCTACAAGCAGGTCTGGTACCCTACCGGCAGTCCGGCACAGCACGGCACCCGAATCCGCTGCAATGAGATAGGTCGCACGGTCGATGAGCGTGAGGTAGTAGGCATCCTGCCCGACGATGGTCGCACCAGCTATGATCGTCGCGTGGGTCATCGTCCGTCAGGTTCCGGCCCGGGTGGCACCACCCGGGCAAGCAGGGGGACCAACACCCATGCGGCCACAAGACTCGCTGCGGCAGAGGCGGGCACGTAGAGGTTATAGAGCGCGGAGTAGAGCCACACTGCCTGGCCCTCGGGGGCGTACTCACCGAAGAACACCATGCCGGATACGAAGTGTGCAGCGTAGCGGCCGATGGCGGCGATCGCGACCCCTCCGGCTATGATCACGCCGGCACTCAACGCGGCTCCCGAATCCATCGCGCGTGCAAGCGGCCCACGGACGACACCGGCCAGTCCGACCATGACGTACGCGACAGGGTAGTCGAGAATCGGTTGGACCCAGTGGACGATGTAGGGGTCGATCATCAGATCGACGACACCGTAGAGTGCTCCCGCCGCAAGGCCCGGCCCAAGGCCCCGGCGCAGCGCGATGACGATCAGAGGCAGCATTCCGAGCGAAACGCTGCCACCGTACGGCATCTTCAACACCGTGAACATGCTCAGTACGGTCGCTAGCGCGATAGTGAGGGCGATCTCGATACTGATCCGGATACGTCGTCTGTCCATTGTGCTCCTCCGTTCGGCGTGACTCTTCACCGTACGGGTACGACGCACCGAGCCAGATCTGGCATCCGATGCCTCAACCGTGATGCGGTTCCGCATTATCGGAACCGTCCTGTTCGGTCGCGGTCTTTCGACCACCTCTCAGCCGCTTGCGCAGCTCCCGATACGGTGTGGCTGTGGCCGTGACTATGGCACAGAGCCGCCGAGGAGTAAACCCTATGCGTTGCCTCACAACCCCTCACAAAGAATGTACTCGAAACCGATTCGATGCCTCATAAAAGAAGGTACTCGAACCGG
>CAYGKH010000186.1:0-3733 GCA_964350345.1 uncultured Coriobacteriaceae bacterium | reverse complement strand
GATGTACGCGAGCAAGGCGTCGGACTAACATTCAAAGTGAGTCCGACGCCATGCGCGAACGTCTGGCCTGGAGCGCCAAGTCCGCGAACTCATCTTCGGTGCGTATCGCGTGTTCTATCGCGTCGGCTCAACAGTCGATGTGTTCTCCGCGCGGCACGGAAGTCAGATGATTCGCTCAGACGAGCTTGGCGTGGACTGACCGAACCGGCGCATCGTTCTAACCTCGATTCTCCACGAAGCGACCGGGATTTCTGCTTGAAATAGTTCGCATCCCTGTTGAAGTCACCTGCGACGGAGAGGGTCTCACGTCGCGGGACGGATCCACGCGGGGTCCCGGCGACTCAAGCTAAGACTCCAGAGAGGGTGGGAGCGGGGGCCGGCGCTCACCGGTGCTTTCGCACTGCTCAGGGCGCTGTCTACGGGCTAAAGCCTGCCCGTCAGCGACCCCGGCACGAAGCACCCCTCTGCAAAGAAGCATGTCTTGTCGCGCCCGGAAACAGGCGGAAGTCATCCGAGAAGACCTCCGGGACACAGGTCGGATTCGGGTCTTCAGGACCGAGGCGGTGGCCTTCGTGGAGAATCGAGGCTAACGCAGAATTCGTCGGTGAACGGTAGCTCAACGGTGGCAAGCGGCCCACTCCACGCAATAGATACTGCTCCTTGGTCACTCACCACCCCTCATACCCCGTTTGCCGATGCATTCACTCCACAGGGCGATGTTTGGTCGTAGTAGTTCCCCGCTCGCTGTACGGTGACTATGGGATATGCGGATTCGGGCACGGAGCGGGCCTGACGAAGAGGAGGGAACGCACGAAATGGAAGCCCGAGGCGGGAAGTAGTCCACGGAAAGACTCTTGAGTGAATCTATGGGAGGTGTAGAAGCGTGTTCAAGAAAATACTGGTGGCTGTAGACGGGTATGCGCCATCCTTGGGCGCTGCCAAGAAGGCTGTGGAAATGGCCGTTCACGAAGGTGCGGAAGTGGTGGCTCTGCAGGTGATGGAGGAAGTGCCGCTGCGACCGGAGGAGAAAGAGGCGGAAACGCTTGCACTGGAGGGGGCGGATGCACATCTGCATGTAGCTGAACCGCTGGGCCTCGTCGCGGCCTTTGGCAGGAAGCACGGGGTCACCGTCAGGACCTTCACGAGGAATGGCCCCATCACAGCCGTCATCCTTGCGGTGGCGGAGGAGGTGCAAGCAGACCTCATCATCGTGGGGGACTCCGGTCGCAAGGGCTTGAAGAAGCTCTACTTCGGAAGCGTGACGCGAGCCGTTTCAGAGCATGCGCGCTGCCCCGTTCTGATCATGAAGAAGGACGTGGCCGACATCACCGAACTCTTGTCCATCGCAGACGAGATGCCGGTCGCGCCCGAGGTCGAGCATCCCGCCTTGAAGCTCAAGCCAGAGGTGATCCGGAAGCACTTGCGGTTCTCCGGCGGTCTCCTGGTACTGTTCGTCGTGATTTATTTCGGAGCGGCCCTGCTGACCTCGGCCCAGTACAAGGATGTGGCCGCCACTGAGATGCTCGGACTGCCACTCGCCGTCTGGATGGGCTGGGCGGTCCTGATCGGCGGCGTGGTCATCACCAGGGTCTTCCTGGTACGGTCGAATCATGGAGGCGGGGAATAGCATGGACAACCCAATCGCACTTTCAATCGTCGCTGCGAGCATCCTGTTCACAGTCTACGTCAGTTACTACAACCGGCGGCACACGAGGACCACCGCATCGTTCTACGTTGCTGACGCGCAGATATCGTGGAAAATCAACGGTCTCGCCGGGCTGGGCGAGTACTGTAGCGCGGCGAGCTTCCTGGGAGTTGCGGGCGGAGTGGCCATGGTCGGCGTTGACGGCTGGTGGCTCGCCCTTGGCTTCTTTGCGGCGTGGGTAGTGGTTCTCCTCGTGATTGCCGGACCTTTGAAGAATACGGGCACGTTCACTGTAGGTGATGCGCTGAACGCCCGTTTTGGCGGGGACAGCCGAGGAATCAGAATTGTGGCGATGCTCAGCACCGTGGCCCTATGCACGCTCTACCTCGTCCCCCAGATGGTCGGCGCCGGGCACCTCTTCAAACTCCTGCTCGGGTGGGACTACCTGCCCACCGTTCTTGTGACCGGCGCACTCATGGCGTTCTACGTGATCGTGGGCGGCATGCGGGGAACGACCTTCAACCAGGCCTTCCAGGGCGTCGCTCTCTGGGGTGCAATGCTGGCTCTCTTTATCGGTGTCACCGTTCTTTACTTCAACGGAAATCCGCTGGCGATCATCGAGAGAAGCCACGAGATGGTTCCGCCAGAAGTCGTGACGGAGGAAGTGGCAGCGACGCTGGTCCAGATGGACGGGGCCGATGCCGGTGCCGTAGTCACAGCCGCTAGAGAGCTGATGCCCGACGCGCCCACCGCGCTGACTCCCGGCGTGAAGTTGAGAGACCTGATGAACCAGGCCAGTCTGGTGTTGGCGCTCTTTGCGGGAACACTCGGGCTACCGCACATCCTGACCCGGTTCTACCTTGTGCGGAGCGCACGGGACGCGCGCAAAGGCGCCGAACTGACGATTCAGACACTAGCCGTATTCTATGCCTTGACCCTCCTGGTTGGTCTGGGTGCGATGTACGCTTTGTATCCCAATCTGCTCGGGCTTCTGGCAGCGGGTGAGTTGGGGAAAGCGACTAACATGACTGTCCCGATGTTGGGTGACCGGATCGGCGGGCAGATATTCCTCGGCCTTATCGCTGCTGGAGCGCTGGCGGCAATGCTCAGCACGTCGGCGGGACTGCTTATCTCGGCCATCACCAGTCTGGGCCACGATTTGTACGCGACCATTTTGCGGCCGAAGAGCTCTGACAAAGAGCGCCTGTTCTTCGCGAAGAGCAGCGCCGGACTCCTGGCTCTCGCGTCGATCGGCTTGGCAATCTGGCTCAGGGATCAGAACGTTGCGATACTCGTCGCCATGTGTTTTGGAATCGCGGCCAGCACCTTCGCGCCGGCTCTGGTCTTCACCGTCTGGTGGAAACGGCTGACCCGGCAAGCAGTCGTGGCCGGGATGAGCGTGGGACTGGTGACGTCACTCGTGATGACCTTCGCCGAGTTCTTCAAGGTGACCGAGTTGTTCGGTATTCCGGTACTGGTCAACCCGGCGTTCTACAGTGTTCCGGCGGCCGTACTGGTCACCGTGATGGTCAGTTTGCTGACGAAACAGACAAAAGCGGACTCGGAGCAGGCAGAGGAGTTCTTGGCTCTCGCCCACGGCAGCTAGTCCACCGCTGCAGAAAGCCGAACAGCGGCCCGATGCGGCAGACAAGAAGCAACATCCGATCCCTCAGCGGCGCCCGGCGATCCCGCCGGGCGCCGCTTGATTCCCGAAGGGTGGTCTGTTGCGGCATGCCCCAAAGGAGTCGAGACATTCGACCGGTACTGGAGCGGACTACGAGCGGGTGAAGGCGAACGTGTGAGAGGGGGGTCGACGTCGTGGTCTTCTCCGACGTGCTCGATCGGGTGGGGGAGGCAGCGGGAGCGCGGTCAGGCTTCGGCGGAGTGAGCCGGGCGCGAGTAATGCGGTCTCGCTACTCGTCGTCCGACTCTCCGAGGACCTCGATACGCTCCACCCTGATCTCCGGGCCTGCCATGCGGATCGACGCGCCGTCGAGTAGAGTGCCCGTGACCTCGACGTAGCGGCCACGGAGATGAGCGCGACAACTAGCAGGGGGACCCTCGTCTTCTTCACGTCCGTCTCCTGTC
>CAYGKH010000185.1:0-3756 GCA_964350345.1 uncultured Coriobacteriaceae bacterium | reverse complement strand
CCGGACGTGATCCTTCGGCCCTGGAATGCCGAAGATCTGTGGTTGCTCGAGCGGCTCTTGGGTGACCCGGCGATGACTGCACACATCGGGGGCCCGGAGACAGCCGAAGCGATACGTGCGCGGCACGAGCGCTATCTTGGCTTCGACGCGTCGCAGGGCGGCCTGTTCGCGATCGTCATGGGTGCCGAAGAGAGCCCGGTGGAGTGGGTTGGGTACTGGGAGTCGGAGTGGGAGGGCAAGGCGGTGTGGGAGTGCGGCTGGCACGTGCTCCCGGAGCATCAGGGCCGGGGAGTGGCAACCGCCGCTACCGCACTGATGCTCGAGCGTGCGCGAGTGCACTGGATGCACCGCTACGTGTACGCGTTCCCTGCAATCGGCAATGATGCCTCCAACGCACTCTGTCGTAGGCTCGGCTTTGAGCCCCTCGGCGAGCTCGGCGTCGAGTACCCGTGCGGGATCATGATGCGCAGCAGTGGGTGGCGGTTTGACACCGGTTTGTCCGGGGACTGAGTGCACTGGTATGACGTGGTCAGCGAGGGGACAGGAGTGCCGGCCCGGTCCGGTCGCCACAAGGGGCTACCCCTCCTGGCCGAGGTCCCGTTCGATCCAGCGCTGGCCGCTGCCTTGGTCGGAGAACAGGTCGGGCGGGCGCCGAACGGCAGCAGCCTCCGGCCCCTGAGCCACGCTGTCGTAGACGTTCGCGTCTACGCCTTGGGCTCCCAGTAGCAGCGCTTCGGGGAGACGATGCGTTCCGTCTTCTTCAGTTCGGCCATCGCCTTGTCGACCTCTTTGCGATCGAGACCGGACAGTTCGGCGACCTTGCCGGCGTTCAGCGGCTCACCGGCGTCACGCATTGCCTCGAGGATCTTGTCCGCAGCGTCCACTCATGCCCTCCGTTCGAAGTCGGGTTCCGTACTCACAGTGATTCCCGTTCAGCGCCGCAAATCACGCGTGTGCTGCAGCTTGATATCGTATGCCCCGCACGAACTGCATCGACGGGTGTGCTCCGCTACAATCGAGCAGGCGCGACGGGTGTGTCCGGCGCGCGGAGTAGTGAAGGAGCTGAAGCCCGTATGCGCATCCTTGTCATCGGGGTTGGTGGACGCGAGCACGCGATCGTCGTATCGCTTGCCGCCTCCCCGAACGTCACGCACGTCTTCGCCGCTCCCGGCAACGGCGGCACTGCCGCGATCGCCGAGAACGTCTCCCTCCCCGCCGAGGATGGTGCTGCTGTCGCCGCGTTCGCGCGCACACACGCCGTCGACCTCGTAGTGATCGGTCCTGAGGCCCCGCTGGTCGCGGGCGTGGCCGACGCGGTTCGCGAGGCGGGGATCGCCGCGTTCGGGCCGGGCGCCGACGGAGCGATCGTCGAGGGCTCGAAGGAGTTCGCGAAGGCGCTGATGCGCCGTCACGGCATCCCGGCCGGTGAGTCGCGCTCGTTCGCAGCCCTCGAGCCGGCCCTCGCATACCTCGAGGAGGCCGGTGCGCCGGTGGTCGTCAAGGCCGATGGGCTTGCGGCGGGCAAGGGCGTGACCGTCGCGATGGATCTTGCTCCCGCACGCGAAGCGGTACGCGAGTGCTTCGCGGGCCGCTTCGGCGAGGCGGGCCAGACAGTGCTCATCGAGGAGTACCTGTCAGGCCCCGAGTGCTCGCTGCTCGTCTTCACCGACGGCCACACGGTGCTCCCCATGGCTCCGGCACAGGACCACAAGCGCGCCTTCGAGGACGACCAGGGTCCCAACACCGGCGGTATGGGCGTCTACTCGCCGGTGCCTATCGTGACGGCTGCCGAGCACGAGGCGATGGTCGCCATGATGCGAACCGCCGTCGAGGGCATGGCCGAGGAGGGCATCGAGTACCGCGGCGTCCTCTACGGCGGCTTCATCCTGACCGCGGATGGCCCCAAGGTGCTCGAGTTCAACGCGCGCTTCGGCGATCCCGAGACGCAGGTCATCCTGCCCCGACTCAAGACCGACCTCGCCGAGGTCCTGCTGGCGACCGCGGAGGGCCGACTGTCCGACGTCGAGCTCGAGTGGAGCGATGAGTGGGCGGTCTCGGTCGTGCTTGCGAGCGGCGGGTACCCGGGTGGCTACGACGTCGACATGCCCATAGACGGGGTCGCCTCGGCCGAGGAACTGCCCGGCGTGACCGTCTATCATGCGGGCACCCGTCGCACCGCCGACGGCACCCTGCTCACGGCGGGCGGGCGCGTTCTCAACGTGACCGCACTGGGCCCCGACTTCGCCTCGGCGAGGGAACAGGCGTACGAGGCTGTCGCGCGGATCTCCTTCGACGGGATGTTCTACCGCTCCGATATCGGCGCCAAGGCCCAGCGTGGCCGCGCAGCCTGGCAGGTGTAGTGTGCTTGCCGAGCGCGTGCTCTCCTCGGTGATGCGTCGTGCAGGCGACCAGTTCCTCAAGTTGCAGTCCTATACTGCCCCGCGCCTCCCCGCGCCGGTGCCAGGACGCGAGTACCTCCTCTACGTACATGTGCCGTTCTGTACGCGGCTGTGCCCTTACTGTTCGTTCAACCGCTTCCCCTTCGAGGAAGAGCGCACCGTCGCGTACTTCAAGCGGCTGCGTGAGGAGATGCGCTACGTCGCGGACCAGGGCCTCGACTGTACCTCGATGTATGTGGGCGGAGGAACGCCGACCGTCATAGTCGAGGAGTTGTGCGAGACGATCGATCTCGCCCGCGAACTCTTCTCGATCCGAGAGGTGTCGAGCGAGACGAACCCGGATCACCTTATCGACCGTGTCCTTGAGCCGCTCGAGGAGCGTGTCGACCGGCTGAGTGTCGGCGTCCAGTCCTTCGATAACACGTTGCTCCGGCAGATGGAGCGATACGACAAGTATGGTTCTGGCGAAGAGATACTAGAGCGCATCCAGTCGATCGAGGGCCGGTTCCACTCACTCAATGTGGACATGATCTTCAACTTCCCCTCGCAGACCGAGGAGATGCTCCTTCGTGACGTCGAGATGCTCAAGGCAAGCCGCACGAACCAGACGACCTTCTATCCGCTTATGGCATCGCCCGTCGTTGAGGAGTCGCTGGCGCGCACCGTCGGCAAGGTCTCCCACTCGCGGGAGCACCGCTACTACATGCTGCTCGCCCAAGCCCTCGCTGACACCTTCGAGCCCGCGAGCTCGTGGACGTTCTCGCGGACGGGAGGCGGGATGATCGACGAGTACATCGTCGACTACGAGGACTACGTCGGTATCGGGTCAGGTGCCTTCTCTTTCCTCGATGGAGCGCTCTACGTCAACACCTTCTCCCTCGGCGAATATGCGCAGCGGGTGGACGACGGGCTCACCGGAGTGACGGCGCATCGCTCGTTCGACATCAAGAACCGGATGCGCTACCGGTTCTTGATGTCGTTGTTCGGGATGTCCCTCGACACGGCGGCGTTTAGGCGGGACTTCGGCGTCAGCATCGATCGGGGCCTGCCGACCGAGATGGCGTTCATGCGGATGGCAGGGGCTTTCGACATCGCTGACACCGAGCGGCTCACGCTCACACTCAAAGGGCGCTATCTGCTGGTGGCGATGATGCGGCAGTTCTTCGTCGGCGTGAACAATCTGCGCGACCAGGCGCGTGAAGCTTTGCCCGCCGAGGAACTCGAGATGTTCTACGGAAAGGCGGGGTGTGCCACTGCCGGTGTCGCCGCAGTGGCGACGGCAGAAGACGCCGAGCGGGTGCCCGTGCCGTAGGTGCCGTGACTCCGCTACAATCGCTGGACACACCGACCCGCCCGC
>CAYGKH010000184.1:0-3799 GCA_964350345.1 uncultured Coriobacteriaceae bacterium | reverse complement strand
AGCAGCACATCGTCATCGAAGGACTGCACGCCGAGCGAGAAGCGCGTGACGCCGGTCGCGGCCAGGTGCATGGCGGTGACGGGATCGGTGGTATCCGGATTGCTCTCGACCGTGACCTCTGCTCCCGGCCTGACCCGCGCGCAGTCACGAACGCCGTCGAGGATGGTGACGAGCGACTGGCCAAGCGTGGTCGGCGTCCCTCCGCCGACGTAGATGCTCACCACGTCGTCGAGCGCTCCGAGCGCCGCCCAGTGCGCCGCTCCCTCGGTCACCGCCCAGGCGAAATGCTCGGAGATGCCGGGTTCGGCGGGCATAGGTGCCGAGTGGAAGTCACAGTACGCGCACTTCAGTACGCAGAACGGAACATGGACGTAGAGCGAGACGGGCACCTGCCCCGGTTTCATCGCGCCGGTGTCGGCCCGCTCACTCATCGACCTTGAGGATCGCCATGAAAGCGTCCTGGGGAACCTCGACGTTACCCACGTTCTTCATGCGTTTCTTGCCCTTCTTCTGCTTCTCGAGCAGTTTGCGCTTTCGGCTGATATCCCCACCGTAGCACTTGGCAAGCACGTCTTTGCGCTTGGCACGCACCGTTTCGCGCGCAAGGATCTTCCCGCCGATGGCCGCCTGGATCGGCACCTCGAACATCTGCCTCGGGATGATCTCGCGCAACTTCTCGGTGAGCACACGACCACGCTGGTAGGCCTTGTCGCGGTGCACGATGAAGCTGAGCGCGTCGACCGGCTTGCCCGCCAGCAGGATGTCGAGCTTGACGAGCCTGCCCGGCAGGTAGCCGATGAACTCGTAATCAAGACTCGCATACCCACGGGTCCGGCTCTTGAGCTGGTCGAAGAAGTCCATGATGAGCTCGGAGAGCGGGATCTCGTAGTGCATCTCGACGGTGGTGGCCGAGAGGTACTGCATATCCTTGAAGGTCGCCCGGCGGCTCTCGGAGAGCTCCATCACCGCGCCGACGTAGTCCGGCGGCACGAGCACGGTGGCCTTGAGGTACGGCTCCTCGATGCGCTCGATGGCGCTGGGCTCGGGCATGTCCTGCGGGGAGTGCACGATCAGCTTCTCGCCTTTGGTCGTGTAGACGTGATACTCCACACTCGGCGCCGTTGCGAGCAGAGCGAGATCGAACTCGCGCTCAAGCCTCTCCTTGATGACCTCCATATGAAGCAGGCCGAGGAACCCGACGCGAAACCCGAATCCAAGCGCGTGGCTCGACTCGGGCTCGTAGATCAGTGCCGGGTCGTTGAGGCGAAGCCGATCGAGGGCATCACGCAACTCCGGGTACTGGTCGCCGTCGATCGGAAAGAGGCCGGTGAACACCATCGGCTTGACCTCGCGGTAGCCGGGAAGCATCTCGGTCGCGCCGTTCCTGGCGAGCGTGATTGTGTCACCGACCTTGACGAGTGCGGGGTCCTTCAGGCCGGTGATGAGGTAGCCGACCTCGCCGAAGCTGAGACGGTCCACAGGAAGGTTGGCAGGCCTGCGCACGCCGACCTCCTCCACGTCGGCGACCGTCTTGCTCGCCATCATCCGGATCTTCTCACCCTTCGAGATCGATCCGTCGATGATGCGGACGAGCGCGACCACGCCCCGGTACGTGTCGAAGTACGAGTCGAAGATGAGCGCCTTGAGCGGCGCATCGGGGTCTCCCTCGGGAGGCGGGACCCTGCGGATGACCGATTCGAGAGCCTCGCGCACGCCCTCACCTGTCTTGCCGCTTGCCAGCACGGCCTCATCGGCAGGGATCGCAAGACCCTCCTCGATCTCGTGCCGGACACGCTCCGGGTCGGCCGCGGGCAGGTCGATCTTGTTGATGAGCGGGATGATCTCGAGTTCGGCGTTCATCGCCATCATGGCGTTAGCGACGGTCTGTGCCTCGACACCCTGGGCAGCGTCGACGACCAGGATCGCCCCCTCGCATGCCTGCAGCGAACGGGAGACCTCATAGGTGAAGTCGACGTGTCCGGGCGTGTCGATCAGGTTGAACTGGTAGGTCTCCCCGTCATCGGCAGTGTAGAGCACGCGCACGGCCTGCGCCTTGATCGTGATGCCGCGCTCGCGCTCGATATCCATCGAGTCGAGGACCTGTTCGACCATGTCGCGGTCGGCCACGGTATGTGTCAGCTCTAAGACGCGGTCCGCGAGCGTAGACTTACCGTGGTCGATGTGCGCGATTATCGAGAAGTTCCGGATGTGTGTGGCCTGGGTCATATCTGCGAAAGTGTAACAGGGTGTGCGGTGCGCGGGAACGCCACCCTCATGACGATGCGGTGACAGTCCTTAGGAAAGCGCTGTGGTAGGCAAGTAGAAATGTCACCTCACTGCTGCAACGTGGAAATGTCACCTCATGGACGAGGAGACGATCACGTTGACCGGAAGGGATATGCGCAGACTGCGATCGATCGAATCGGCACTGGCCGGACGGATCACCAATTCGGAGGGAGCCCAGCAGCTTTCACTGAGTGAACGCCAGTTCATCAGGCTGCGCGGCAGGGTGGCTGAGGAAGGGCCATCGGGCGTGATCCACAAGGGCAGGGGCAAGAGATCGAACCGCAGGATGTGTGAACAGGAGCGGGAACGGATCAAGGAGCTGCTCGACGGTCCGTTCGACGGGTTCAACGACACCCACGCCCACGAGTTGCTCGTGGAACGGCACGGGGTGACGTGCAGCCGCCAATCGATTCGCAGCCTGAGGATCGAGGCCGGACACGCGGCGAAGCGAAGACGGCGGGCGCCGAAGCACCGCTCGCGGCGTGAGCGCCGGGGCCGCAGTGGAGCGATGCTACTGCTGGACGGATCGACACATGAGTGGTTCGGGGAACGTGGACCGGGGTGCACGCTCCTGGGCTCCATCGACGACGCCACGGGCGAGGTCGTGGCACTTCGCTTCGAACCCACGGAGGACCTGGCGGGCTACCTGGAGCTGTTTCACTCCGTGTTCACCACTCACGGTGTGCCCGCGTCGACCTATACCGACCGCCACGGCGTCTTCTACGTCAACCGGCCCGAGCCCAGTATCGAAGAGCAGCTCGAGGGCGCCGAGCCTCTCTCCCAGCTGGGACGAGCGCTCGACGAGGTCGGCATCGCTCGGATCTACTCGCTCTCACCACAGGCCCGAGGGAGAGTCGAGCGGCTGTGGGGCACGATGCAGGACCGTCTCGTCGCGGAACTGAGGCTCGAAGGGATCGGCAACATCGAAGACGCCAACCTCTTCATCGAAACGTTCCTGCCCAGATTCAACGCCCGGTTCGCCATCGATGCGGCCGACGAGTCGAGCGACTGGCTGCCGGCGCCCAAAGACCTCGACTGGTTCCTGTGCGCTAAGTACCGCAGGACCGTGGGAAACGACAACACGGTCAGGTTCGGCGATCGCGTTTTCGACATAGGGTCGGCCACATACCGGTCGACGTTCGCCAAAGCACGTGTCGAGGTCCATGAGTTGCGGGACGGACGGATACGCCTGGTCCACGACGGTCGTATCGTCGGGGGCCAGAACGCACCGGAGGGCTTCGACCGGCTCAAGACTCGCGGTCGCAAAGGTCTGACCGAGGCCGGGCACCTGCCGGTGTTGATCTTGCCGTCACGTACCAGGGAGGTGGCCACCGAACACGAAGCTGTCACAGCGGCGAGGTGACATTTCTACTTGCCCGCAGGGGTGACACTTTGACTTGTCTGCGACAGTCCTTAGGAAAGCGCTTCCCAGACTGCGGCATTCCGGCAGATAATAAATGGATGTGGTCCAGACGGTTCATAGGTCGCGGGCTTGCCGTGACCACACTCGCGC
>CAYGKH010000183.1:0-3853 GCA_964350345.1 uncultured Coriobacteriaceae bacterium | reverse complement strand
TGCTCGACGGGTGCGATCGCGAGGAGCTCGGGTTTGGCGACGCGGTCGGAATGTCTTACTATTGGTTGATATTCTTTGCGATAATAAGGTGAATCCATATTCGCACAAATGCGAATAGGGGGGGTGGAAGGGTGAGGCGCGGGTCGACCGGCGAGTATGCAGTGAGCGTCACGGCGGGCGAGACCGTCAGAGCGTTTGTGCCCCATCCGCTTCCACCTGACCCTCCGCTCGACCTGACCGGATCGCGTCAGCGTCTCTTGGAGCAGGCGCTCCTTGCATGCGGCAGATTGGACGCGATCACGTCGCTCCTGCCCGAACCCGACGTCTTCCTCTACGCATACGTCCGCCGCGAGGCCGTGCTCTCCTCACAGATCGAGGGGATCCAGTCCTCCCTTTCTGACCTTCTGCTCTTCGAGGTCGAGGCAGCGCCCGGCGTGCCCTTCGATGACGTCGTTGAGGTCTCTAACTACGTGGCTGCGCTGGAGCATGCGCTCAGGCGCCTTCACGACGGCTTTCCGCTGTCTAATCGCCTCATCCGCGAGGTGCACGCGTGCCTGCTTTCACGTGGTCGAGGCGCCGACAAGCTGCCCGGCGAGTTTCGGGCATCACAGAACTGGATCGGCGGCACCCGACCAGGAAACGCGCGATTTGTCCCGACGCCGCCTGATCGGCTCGAAGAGGGAATGGCCGCCCTCGAGCGATTCATCCACGATGAGTCCGTTGGCCTTCCCGTGCTGGTAAAAGCGGCGCTGGCGCACGTGCAGTTCGAGACGTTGCACCCGTTCCTCGACGGCAATGGCCGCGTAGGCAGGCTGCTCATCGTGCTCATGCTCGCGAGCGAACACATTCTTCACCAGCCGCTGCTCTACTTGAGTCTCTACTTCAAGCAACATCGGGATGAGTACTACCGGTTGCTCGACCAGGTTCGTGTTGCGGACGACTGGGAGAGTTGGGTCGACTTCTTTCTCGAGGGCGTGCAGTCGACCGCTCAGGGTGCGGTGGACACAGCACATCGGTTAGTCGCGCTCTTTGCCGAGGATACCGACCGGATCGCTGGCTCCGGCCGGGGAGCGGCAACGACGCTTCGAGTACTCGAGGAGCTGCGCAGGTCTCCGCTCACGAGCATCCCGACCCTTCGCGATCGCACGGGACTGCACTACGCGACTGTCGCGCGCAGTATCGATACGCTCGAGGAGTTCGGTGTAGTGCGTGAGATCACCGGGCACAAGCGCAATCGACTGTACGTCTACGAGCGCTACCTTGCGGTATTGAACGAGGGCGGCGAGCCGCTGTAAGGGAGCGGGGCGGGTCAGCCGACTTGAAAGCGTGGGCGACACAGGGTACGGTCTCTCGAACCGGAGGAGAACGATGAAGAATCGCAAGGCGCGCTTCGAGGTCACGCCTGCGCTCATGCGCGCGCTGCTTGAGTTCGACCTGACTGCGAAAGGCAGCCCGATACTGCTCACCCCCCTTGGCGCACGCGACGCGCTTTCGACGCGAGTGGTGCGCAACGCTCGCATCATGCTCGCGGCCATCGCCGAGGAGCCCCAGCGCCTGACCGAGAAGCTCGGTCTCCTCAACCGCAAGTTCGTTACACGTATGTTCGATGAACTTGAGCTGCCCGAGGGTCTGCGACGAGACCGCAGCTACTCCAGGGTGCTCGACGAAGACGGCGTCCGCCCGATGATGTGGTTACGGCTCGCGCTGGAATTCGCGGAGTTCACCGAGGTGCGCTCCGGGCGCGTCCACGCCACCGAGCGTGGACGAGAACTGCTGGCCGAGGAGCGCGCTGGTGAGATGCACCTGGAGCTGTATCTGTCGGTGGCCCGCGAGGTCAATATGGCGGCGTTCGACAGCTACCCACAGGACGACGAGATGCTTGGACACATGCCGTTCGTGCTCTTCAGGCTGGGGACACTCCTGCGCAAGCCGCTGGCTCTCACGGCGTTTGCGGAGAGGCTGCCCCACGATGACGACCTGTGGGTGGTGTCGCAGCCCGTCAATTTCGAGGGCATAGATCCGGTGCGTGAGCTGGCGACCGCGTTCACCATCAGGGTGCTCGAACCGCTCGCCGAGTTCGGATTGCTAACCTCCGACGACCCGATGGACGGCAGCACGTGGCCGGGCCGTGACGCGACCAGGGAGGAGTACGTCGCGTGGTTCAACCGGGACGCGAACAGGCGCTGGGAGCTGACGCCTCTGTTCGACCGTTTTATCGCGATTCGTGTCGACGGCACACGTGTGTCGCTGAGCGCCGTGGATGCGCCCGTGCCTGTCGAGCAGCCGTTCCCGCCCACACACGTCATGGGGCTCTCCGAGGCTATCGACGCGTTTATCCTTACGGCTGGTGGCGGTGCCGATACGGGGACGGCGGACGCGCTTGGCGACATGCTCGCCATACTGGAGCTCGCGGCGCAGTTCGCTCATTGTCTCGACGGGGATCACACCCCGGTCGAACATGCCGTCACCCTCATGCCCCAAGCTGTCGGCGTTGTGGTCAGACGCAAGAAGAGCCGTGATCGCGAGATAAAAACTTCCCTGCTGGCCGCGACCTTCTCGGCGTTTGCCCTGTGGGCCGAAGACGAGGGGCAGGCGCGGTATCGGCACACTCGCAAGGCCGTCATGCAGCTCGAACAGTGGGTGGCTGTAGACGATGTCCCGGATCTGCCATGGGGCACCTGCTGATCGATTCGGCCCCCAGCGGCGGGTCGTGGCGACGCAGCGGTCACTCGGCGGCTTGCGCCCAGTCCACCCGCGTCTTCAGCCCGTTCAGCCAGTCGCGGGGGATGACCTCGTCTCGTTGCAGCCGGCCGACGACGATGCTCGGTGCGATTCCGAGGCGATTCGCGAACGCTACCACCGCAGCCTTGCTCGGCCGTCCGCGAGCCACAAGCGCGCGGTACTCTTCGGCGGGGATGAGGAAGTCGGCGGCGAACTCGTTCGCGCGTGCCTCGATCGCCTCGTCGCCGTTGAGATCGATGATGCGTGTGCGCGTGCGGTCGTCGAGCAGAATGTGTCCGGCTTCGTGGAAGAGGCTGAACCACACCTGGTCGTCGGTCTTGTAGCGCAGCCCGAGCTGGATGACGGCGCGCGTACGTGTCGCCCACCAGCTGACCGCGTGGCAGCGGGTCTTGGGCAGGTCGGGGACGAACACGACCACCACGCCGGCAGTCGCACAGCGGTCAACGATGAGCGGCTGCCATTCGTTGGGTGCGAGACGGGTCGCCGATCGCAACTCGGTGAGCACCTCGCGGAACACCGGCTCCTTGTACGGCGCGGTGGGAATCGCCTCCGCCGCGCGTTCTCCTTCGCGCAGCCACGCGGTGATTGCGGGTGTCTCGGCCGTGTATGCGGTGCTCATGCGGGCTGCAAGCCGCTTCTCGGAGCTCCAGTACTCCTGGTACGCTTCGATCGAGGACACGCCAAAGTACGAGTAGAGCTCCTCGGCCTGCTCGACCGCCTCTGCTTCTCCTCGGATCCGAACGAGTGCGTCCCGGTAGATCGACTCCCAGTTGTTCCACGTGCTGGATGGCACACCAAGAACGCGCTCAAGTTCGATGGCGGTGTCGTACGACAACGAAGCTTTGCCGTTGACGAGCTGGCTGACGAACTTCTCGCTCTTCCCGAGGCGCAGCGCGAAATCAACCTGGGTGATGCCGCGCTCCTCCAGGGTCTCTCGAATCAGCTCGCCAGGAGCCATCGGGGAGTCAGCGCGAGGGTCGTACCGGTACTCAGTTGCCATGGTAATCGGTCACCTCCAGGACTATGATCGCCGTGAAGCGGGCGTGGAATGGGTGATCGGCTTCAGCGGAATACGCAACTTGACCCTATGCGAGCACGTTCGCGCCATCGA
>CAYGKH010000182.1:0-3872 GCA_964350345.1 uncultured Coriobacteriaceae bacterium | reverse complement strand
CCCACTGCTGCCTCCCGTAGGAGTCTGGGCCGTGTCTCAGTCCCAGTGTGGCCGATCAGCCTCTCAGCTCGGCTACCCATCGTTGCCTTGGTGAGCCGTTACCTCACCAACAAGCTAATGGGGCGCGGGGCCATCCTTCTCCGCCGGAGCTTTCCCGATCAGACCATGCGATCCGCTCGGAGTATCCGGTATTAGCTCCGGTTTCCCGGAGTTGTCCCAGAGAGAAGGGCAGGTTCCCCACGTGTTACTCACCCGTTCGCCACTCTATACACCCTCCGAAGAGGGCTTTAATCGTTCGACTTGCATGTGTTAAGCACGCCGCCAGCGTTCATCCTGAGCCAGGATCAAACTCTCCGTTGAAGTTGTCACGGACCGAAGTCCGTAGTTCACGAAGGTTTGGATCTGCTCGATCCGGATGGACCCACCTACATGCGGTAAGGAAACCGCTGCGGTTTGGATCCCGTTCAGTCATTTCGGTTTGGCCTTTTGATGACCCTCTCGAATGACGGGTTCATGTGATTCGCATTTTGCGAACCTACTGGCTTGTCACAGTATCCGGTTTTCAAGGTTCAGGCTCGGCGAGATTCCCTTTGTATCCTGGGATTTCTCCCGCCGTGTGCCGCCTGACGTATCTTGGCGGCGAGGAGATACTCTACGCATTCACTCGCTGCCTGTCAACAACTTCTTCAAGGTTTCTTCGATCTGCTTGCCAGGCCCGATCCTACGCCCGTCTTGAGGGCATAAGAAACGCCTTCCGGCTTCCCTGAAGGCGTCCGTCACGACGGGCTCCGTCGCGATATGCGATCGGCAACCCTGCTATGCGAACGACCTCTGGCAGTCAGTCATTATCAACCTGCGTCTCGTATCGGAACCTTACCGAAGAGTGCGGCTCGCCAAGGCTACCACCTCGACGTCCAGCGTGCAATCCCCACGCCCACTAACTCGTGGACTTTGTATATGCCCTCTGTTCTTGCCGGTCTAACCGCTGCTCAGGCGAGCGGCGTGATGCGCACGAACTTCCGTTTGCCGATCTGCAGGACCGAGCCCGCCAACTGCGACCCCTCCACGGTCAGGAAGCTCTCGTCTACCTGTACCCCATCAATACGCACTCCGCCGCCGGCAATCATCCGCCTCGCCTCTCCGCTTGAGGTGAGTAATCCGGCGTCCTTGAGGAGGGTCGGCAAAAAGACCTCACCTGTCAGGTCAACCTCGAACTCGGGGGTGTCCTCAGGAATCTCGCGCTGCTTGAACAACCGGTCGAACGACGCCTCCGCCTCGCCCGCTTCTCCCTCTCCGTGGTAGATAGCGACGATCAGTCGGCCAAGAGTACGCTTCGCCTCATTGGGGTGGAGCGAACCGTCGGAGAGCCCGCGCTCGATCGAATCGACCTCGTCGACAGGGAGCGCGGTACACAGCCGGTAGTACTTCACCATGATGGAGTCAGGGATCGACATCACCTTGCCGAACATCTCGGCGGGCTCGTCGGTCAGACCGATGTAGTTGCCGTAAGACTTACTCATCTTCTGGACACCGTCGGTGCCCTCGAGGAGAGGGAGCGTCAGGCAGACCTGCGGTTCCATCCCCTCTTTCTCCATGAGCTCTCTGCCAGCAAGCAGGTTGAAAAGCTGGTCCGTGCCGCCGAGCTCGACATCGGCCTTGATCGCGACCGAGTCGTACGCCTGCGCTATTGGGTAGAGGAACTCATGCAGAGAGATGCCCACGCCCTCGCGATACCTCTTCTGGAAGTCGTCGCGCTCAAGGATCCGTGCAACGGTGAACCGGCCGGTAAGCCGGAGCAGGTCGGCGAAGCCCAGGTGAGTCAGCCACTCGGAGTTTCGCCGCAGTGTGGTCCGGTTCGGGTCGAGGATGTGAAACGCCTGTTCTATATAGGTAGCGGCGTTCGCCTCGACATCGGCAGGAGTTAGCGGCGGGCGGGTGGAGTTGCGACCGGACGGGTCCCCGATCAGAGCGGTAAAGTCACCGATTATGAGGACGACCTGGTGGCCGAGATCCTGGAACTGGCGCAACTTACGCAGGGGAACGGCGTGACCGAGATGTAAGTCCGGGGCTGTCGGGTCGACGCCGAGTTTCGCCACGAGCGACCGGCCACTCGCAATCTTTGTGCGCAGCGCATCAAGCGGCACGATGTCCGCCACACCGCTTCGCAGGACATGAAGTTGCTCATCGGTCGAGAGCACGTATTCACCACTCCTTGCGTACGGGAATCAGTCGATCATTTCGACGCCGCTTCTCTCCCCGGCGAATGACAGTTCGGCTACCGCGCACTAGCCCTACGGCGTTCGCGTGTCATACTCTAGCATGATACGAATCTCCACACGGTCGGTGCGCGACCCGCTCGATCGGAACCGGATCCTCGCGTGAACGGCCACGGCGAACAGGCATGATGAACGAATCGAACCGAGACCCACGAAGGCGCTCCGGTGCCCACAGCGATGATCGACCCAAGCCCCGTCCCCGCAAGAGGAGTGGCCGCTCGGGCTCGAGCGATGCTGATCCACCGACGCGCTCTCGCAAGAGTGTGCAGGGAGCGAACCGGCGCACCCAGCAGCCAGCTGCCCGCAAAGCCCGACCGAAGCAGGATTCCCGTCGAGCCAGGTCGAGTTCTGCCGAAGCACGCACGGGTCGCAACCCCCGCACGGGCCCTTCTCGCGGTCGTCGCCCCGCGCAGAATACACGCAAGAACAACCGCCCACGCGGTAGCCGTCCTGGCCCCGGGCAACACTCGCGTCGCAGGAAGGCGCTCAAGCTCCTCGGCATAGCCTCGATCCTCGCCATCCTCGCGCTCGCCATCGCCGGTGGAGCCGTATACGCAAGCATCGCCCGGGACCTTCCTGACCCGGAAGGCAAAGCAAGAGGGCGGGACCAGACCTCGGTCGTCCACGATCGCAACGGTGAGGTACTTGCACAACTCTTCGCAGAGCAGAACCGCACCGATCGGGCGCTAAGCGAGATCCCACAGACCCTGCGCCAGGCGGTCATCGCCACCGAGGACAACCGCTATTACGGGCACAAGGGCATTGACCCGATCGGTATCGCAAGAGCGTTATGGGTCGACATACGCACACGTTCGACCGCGCAGGGCGGCTCGACCATCACCCAGCAGTACGTGAAGAACGCGTTCGTGACACCCGAACGGACGCTGAAACGCAAGCTCTCCGAGGCGGTACTTGCCTACAGGATCGAACAGAATTTCAGCAAGGACAAGATCCTCGAGCTCTACCTCAACACCATCTACTTCGGTCACGGAGCGTATGGTGTCGAATCGGCCGCCCAGGCCTACTTCGGCAAGAGTGTGACCGATCTCGATATCGCCGAGAGCGCGATGATCGCGGGGGTCATCAAGTCGCCAGGCCGCTACTCCCCGTACCTGGACCCGGAAGCTGCTCTCAACCGACGGGCGACAGTTCTCCGTCAGATGGCCGATCAAGGGATGATCACCGAGACCGAGCGAAGCGAAGCATCGGCATCCGAGCCGGTGCTGGCGGGCCTGGGGCGCGCCAGCACCGCCGCACCGTACTTCATGGAGTATGTGAAGTCACAGCTCATCGATGAGTTCGGCGCCGAGGCGGTCTTCCGGGGCGGGATCAACGTCACGACCACTCTGGACCTGCGCATTCAACGGGCCGCCGAACAGGCGGTGGCTGCCGCACTCGACCGCGAGGACGATCCCTCGGCAGCGCTGGTCGCGATCGATCCACGCACCGGAGAGATCCTCGCGATGGTCGGCGGACGGGACTTCTCCGTCCAGCAGTTCAACGTCGCCACCCAGTCCCGACGACAGCCCGGCTCTGCGCTCAAGCCATTCGTGCTCGCAGCCGCACTCGAAGTCGCGGCGCTCACCGAGAGCACCT
>CAYGKH010000181.1:0-3913 GCA_964350345.1 uncultured Coriobacteriaceae bacterium | reverse complement strand
CCTCAGGACCATGGCAGGCGCATTGCCGTGAGGCTCACCAGGCAGCCACGCTGGAGGAGCGCTACGTCGCCGGGGCAAAGTGCTCGCTTAGGCAGTGGAGGTACGGGCTCGCGCGCTGCAAAGGCGCTGAGGCTGCAGGGTTTCTAGCGCAACACGGCGGCATCATATCGTGCTCGAGCAATCGCTACGCCGACAGGGTGCGCACGATGCGACGGGTGTTTGGGTTGCTCAGGTAGGAGGTAAGCGTGAACGTTCTGCGAGATTACCAAATCGATACGGTTGAGGCAGTGAAAGCTGAGTGGAAGCACACGCAGTCCGTGTGCGTAGTCGCTCCCCCTGGAGCCGGAAAGACCGAGATTGCCATGGCATGCGTTGCCCCGGAAAAAGGGAAAACGCTATGGGTCGTGCACCAAACCGATCTTGCGTTGCAGGCTGAACAGCGTCTGCGAGCCAGGTTCGGGAACGGAGCCGTCGGATCAATTCGCGGGGGCCACACCTCGAACCCGAACGCCGTTGTCGATGTCGCGACGGTTCAGTCGCTGACCAACCACAACAACAGGGCCAAGCTGACTGGATACGATCTGTGCTACCTGGACGAGTGCCACCACTACGCCGCTGAAGAGTGGTCGTCAGTGTGCGCCGTACAGGAAGGTGGATTCGACAGGATTCTTGGAGGAACCGCCACACCGCAGCGCGCAGACGGGAAGCCGCTTGGAGACATCTTCGACTCACTGGTCGCTCGCATCTCGTACTCGCAGCTGATAGCTGATGGGTACCTAATCACACCAAGAATTGCGACCCCTGGTTCGTACCTTCACGGCGACTGGGCTCAGAACCCTCTGGATGCATGGTCTGATTACGGCCAATGGAATGGGATCTGTTGGCTTCCATCGAAGGCGCACGCCAGGCACTACACCGAGGAACTGGAGCTCAGGAGAGTTGATGCCGCGTCGATTCTGGACGACACGAGGCGGCAAGATCGGAGGCTGACGATCGAAAGGTTCGAGGCCGGAATCGTCGTGATGATCTTCAACGTGTCGACGATGCTCGAGGGGATCGATCTCCCGATGTGCCGATGCGGCATGCTCGCCAGGCCGTTCTACACGATCGGCTGCTACCTACAGTCCACCGGCAGGCTACTTCGACCCGACCCACAGGGTCGCGAGAAGGTGGTGATAGATCTGACCGGAGCTGTCGCTAGGCATGGTCTCCCGTACCAGGATCGGACCTACTCGCTCAGCGGCAAGGATCCAATCTCAGGAGGGTCAAAGCCGGTCCAGCGTGGGGAGCGAGAAGATCCACAGGTGCTTGGTATCAAGCTGCATGATGACTTCGGGGACTCGAGGCCAGATCCTGAAAAGCTGAGCGAGCCTGACCAGGGCTGGCTCCAGGAGAAGCGCCTCAGGGAGCGCAAGTACCGGGACCTGGTTGCCAGGTGCGGAAGAGATGCGGCTGACTCAGCGATGCGCAAGAGCGCGTGATTGGTGGAGAGGACGAGGGCGGCGAGATGATACGCATTCTGGATTACGGTGTGGTTAGGTTCATTGAAGGGTTCGAAGGGCTGAACGATGACTCAATGGGTGCCCATCGATACTACAACACGTTGCTAGCGATATGGCTCGAGGAGCGAAGGGCATGGATAGCCACTCGCCGCAAGTACGCCCCAGGATTGGACGACCTGGAATCGGAGCTTAAGGCAATCAAGGTGAGCATCCAGGAACTGAGTGACAAGACCAAGATTGCCAGGAAAGCTGCGACAGCAGAGAAGACCAGCAAAGCACGCGGTGGCAAAAAGGCGCGCGGCGTTCTGTTGGAGATGCCAGAACCTGACAAGAAAGCGCTCGACGAACTGAAGGCTAGACGGCGTGATATTTCCGAAAAACTGAAGCCAATCCGCGAAGCATACCTGCAACTTTTGGAACCTACGGAGATCGAGTTCGAGACCAGAACCACCGGGGCTAGTCGAGACGTCGTGGTGGAGCGAAGACTAGCTGCTGCAGATGCGAAGAAGAACAAGACCGAGGCCGAGGTGACAGAAGCGAAGCGTCATCTCGATGAGCTGAACAACGTCATTAAGGAGACGTCGCCAGCGAATGCGGCACTGAGAGACAGACGGATTCAAGTGATCGGGGAAATGCTCGAGGAAGATTGGCACCCAGCGTGGAAGGAGGTAGCCAACGCGCAGCGTCAAAAGATGTTGAGCACACAGCACGCGTGTGCAGAAGCGAAGGTTTCTAGCGAGACGAAGGAATCAGTAAAGATGTCTGTGGAGCAGGCGTTCAAGGCGTCCAAGGGGGAGCCTCGGTTCCGTTCGTTCAAGAGGCTCCAGATTGGTAGAAAGGTTGGAATCCGGCTCTCTATCTCGGGCAGTGAATTCACCGAAGGGACAGCAAAGAATCTTCGGGTTGTGAGCAGCAGGTCCAGAATGGGGCGCAGAGACGAGAGCAAAAGGATCGAGCCAAAGGCTGATAGTCGCAGGTCCAGGTACCAGTTCGCGAGAGTCTCAATGGACCCGAGCAAAGGTCAAAAGGGTGGCTATCCGCCCATTGTGTTCGATGCGGTGATTGACCGACCAATCCCTGCGGACTGCACCATCAAATACGCCTACCTCGTGCCAAAGCGAGTTGGATCCAAGTTTAGTTGGAAGCTGCAGTTGACCATTGATATCGAAACTCCACTGATCAAAGAGCAATGTGGGATCGGGAACTGTGATGTTTCGCTACGGTGGTCGCACCCGGATGGGGACAAGTCTCGCTTGGTTGTGGCTGAGCTCAACGGCGAGGCGTTCGAGCTTGACTCTGCAGAGTACTGGGGATCGATCGACATGAAGCCGCCTACGCCAGGGAAAGC
Source organism: uncultured Coriobacteriaceae bacterium (assembly GCA_964350345.1). Classification (GTDB taxonomy): domain Bacteria; phylum Actinomycetota; class Coriobacteriia; order Anaerosomatales; family SLCP01; genus JAUVXE01. The sequence continues at coordinate 1,063 of CAYGKH010000181.1, read as the reverse complement.
ACGTAGCCGCCTGTCGCGCGCTGCCGGTGACAAGAAGTCGGTGGTGGGCGGCATAGGGTTCGCTCAGTGGGACCGAAAATTTGCTGCTATCGCGTGGAGCAACAAGGATCTGACTGGAGCTCGGGACAGGCTGTTGGCTTGGATCGACACCAAGCTCAACGAAGGGAAGGAGCTCCCCGGGTGGCTACTGACCGAGGTGCGCCAGCAAGCGGCTGACAAGGAGCGCGGCGAGCGAGGGCACGGATCGCTAGAGCAGACTCGACACCCAGAACGCACCAGAGAAATCGTCAAGCGCCTAGCCGTTGAAATGGTCGGTGAAAATGAGCTTGCGGCGCTGTGGAAAGCTTGGCGGCAGCACAAGAAAGAAGGGAAGATCGGTGATCTCTACCCCGATAATCTCTCCCTCATTCACGGGTGGCTCGAGGAGTCTGGCGTCACCGATGGGGACAAGCGCTTTGCAATCGAGCTCGACTGGTGGCGCAGGAAGAACATCCACGTCCTGGACTACGCGGCGCAGCGCGACTCGAAGGCGCGGGCCACCAGAAAACAGCAATACCGTTGGAAGGCGCGCCAGTTGTCGGCGCAGTATGAGACGGTAACGTTGAGCAAGATCGATCTAAGGCGGATGGCCAGCAAGAAGTACCTAGAAGGAGATGCAGAAAACCATCTTCGAGAACAGCGGGCGCTTGCTTGCCCGTCGGAACTAGTCGAGGCTTTGAAGCAGGCATTCGGAAAGGCGCGATACCGCGAGCGGTCCGATGACGCACCAAAGCCAGGAGGCGCTCGAAACAGCATGGAATAAGGGCGATCACCCAGAGCCAATGGTAGACAATGAGTGGCTCAGCTGGTAGTATCTGCCTAGCCAGAACAGGCGCTCGAAAAGAGCCCAGTAGGTGCTTGAAAACACAAGGGTGCCTGGCGGTACCCAACAAAGGCAACGCAGAGCCTTCAATGCTGCGGGCAAGCCGGGAGAGACCGGCACTTTGACCACAGGAGAGCCAACAAAGGCAACGCAGAGCCTTCAATGCTGCGGGTCAAGCGGCCTTTCGAGATGGGGTCCGGG
>CAYGKH010000180.1:0-3916 GCA_964350345.1 uncultured Coriobacteriaceae bacterium | reverse complement strand
GCGTTCCTCGAAGCGTACTTCGCGAACCGCCTCACCACCACCACCGCTGATGGAGTCCGCACGGTGACGCTCTACGACACCGACGGCACCACGCCGCTCAAGACGTGGGAGTACACGGTAGCGACCAACGAACGCGGCGCGGGTATCTGATGGAGGACGTAGCCTTTGCCGGATGGTCAACGGGCAGCCCGCTCGGGATAGCGTTCGCCGGGTGGAGCGCATCGCGGGTCATGCAGCCGGGGCCATACGATCTCGTGCTCTCACCCGTGCGAGGAACCAGACTCAGGCTTACCTCGGAGCGAGGAACCAGACTCACGCTCACATCTCCCGACGACGTGAGCCTGACGCTCTCTGGTGAGTGACGGGCGCGCGACCCTTATCTCGATGACTGTATCGAGGAGGTCCGATGCTCCGAATCCGCCAGCGTTACGCAGGCACCTACACGTTCACCGCCAACGCCACCGACGCCAACGGCGTTGCTGTAGCCGTCACCAGCCCGCTCGCCGCGATCTACTCGTACGGCGAAGAGGTGTGGACGGGGACACCTGACGAGACTCTGACAGTCACCGTCCCGGTCGCTGATCTTCCGCTCGGCGTCTACGAGGTGAGGTTCACCGGCACCGCCGAGGAGAAGAGCCAAGAGTGGCGCATCCCGATCGAGATCGTCGGCGGTCACTACTTCTCCCTCGCCGAACTCCGCGCGTACGGACAAGGTGAACTCGCCAGCGAATTGACCTACCCTGACGATCTGCTCCGCGAGATCCGCGCCGCTGTCACAGACGACTTCGAGGAACTCGCCAATCGCAGCTTCTACCCCAGAGGCGCGAAGGCTCACACCTACGGCGGGGAGCAGGTCGCGTTCATGCCTCGCCGTGATGTCCTCGACGTGGTGAGCGTCAGCCACGACGGAACCGACCTCGACATCACCGGCGTGGCGACAGATCCCATCGTCGGAGCCATTCGACATCCCTCACGCTGGCCCGAAGGACTGCTCACCATCCGCTACGTCCACGGGCAGGCCTCTCCGCACCCCTCCGTCAAGCGCGCCGTGCTGCTGCTGGCACACATCTATGCCGTACCCTCCGCCATCGACCCGCGCCAGACCGCTGTCATCAACACCGATATCGGCGGCTACCGGATCAGTGTTGCGGGCAAGGACGGCACCACCGGTATACCGGACGTGGACGCAGCAGCCGCGCGCTACGGCGACAACATGCCGGCGGTGGGCTAGTGACACTCTCCGCCGGATACGCACAGGTACGCGCCATCCAAGCCGCGCTCAAGGCTTCTCTCACAGTGGAGTCGGAAGTGCCGGTATCGCTCGGACTGCCCGACAAACTCCAACCGCGGCACATCTGGATCGAGGGGCGCGTCCAGTGGAATCCCGACTACGACCTGTCCAACGGCGTCGAGTCCGGGCGCGACATCACGTTCGTCGTCAACGGGTTCGTCCAGGCCGCCGTCACGTTCGAGGATCTGCTTGATCGACTCGAACCTCTCGTGGACGCCATCTCCGCAGCCGCGCAAGGCATCGTCCCCGAACACGCGGATCACGTCCGAGTGACCCGGGGAGAACTCGCAGACGGTATCGCAGCCGACGGGAAGGCCAAGCAACTCGGCATCGGCTGTGAGGTCACGTACACCAAGTGGCTCTGAGTGACACCGGAAGGATAGTGGGCGCATGGCTAAGACCTACGACATCAAAGAGCCCGTGAGGGGAGAGCTTCGCCACAGCGGTGAGGTCGTCGCCTTCGAGCTCGACGCCGGGCCGGTGGACGCACGTGAGGTGCATCCGCTCGTGCTCAAGCGGCTCATCAGTAAGGGTCACGCGGTAGTCGCCGCGAAGCCCGCCGAGAAGAAGGAGCAGAAGGATGAATAGGGCGATCGCTTCGGTGGGAGTCGCGAAGCAGACCGACAAGGCGACTATCCCCGCCAACCCGGACTACTGGCACGGCGTGTCCTCTGGCGCTATGGCCAGCGTCGAACTCACAGATGAGGTCGCCGACGTCACCACCGGCCTGGGCGCACCCGCGCTCGCATACCGTACTGAAGCCGGTCTCCCGACCGGATTCTCAACACTCACGTTTGACAAGGCTGTCGGTGTCTACCTCCTCGGCGCCCTCGGCGACGTGACCACGACCGGCGTGTCTGCACCGTACACGCACGTGTTCGAGATGGCATCGGACACGCCGTACCTCGCGTTCTTCTCCGAGCTCGACGCATGGAGGCAGCGCAACGGTCAGTCCAAGATCGACGAGCTCGTGTTCGAGTGGGACGGCCCGAAGCCGCTTCGAATGAGCGTCATGGCGCAGGGGTGTGCATTCTCCATCCCCGCCGAGATCACCGCACCTATTCCCGACGAGATGCTCGGGACATTCTTCACTCCAGTGGGCGGCACGTTCAAGGCGTCCGTTAGCGGAGCGACCCCCGCCGTAGCGCAGGTGCTGTCGGGCAAGATCACGCTCTCCCGCAGCCTCGTGGTGGATCACTTCTCAGGGGCCATAACTCCCGGCGAAGTCAGCCCCTCCGCACTCTCCGTGCCGATCGAACTCAACATTCGCGTCGCCGATTGGGTAGCGTGGCGCACCATCGTGACCGGCGCGACCGACGGTACGACCATCGGCGGACTCCCTGTCTACGGCAGCTGCGAGACAGTGTTCACGAGCGGCACCAACTCGCTCACCTTCGAGGCCGCACGCGTCAAGATGACTGCCGCTCCCGTCGAAGCCGATCCCGCTGGTGGTCCCGTCGAGCTCCAACTCCGGGGCGACTGCATGGTGTCCGGTGCCGCCGTCTCACCGATTACCGCGACGCTCACCAACGGCGTCACGGCGTACTAGTCAACCAACCAGGAGGTGCGCACAGTGGGAAAGGTACAGACCGCAGAGATCGTGTTCGTTGACAGCCCTGAGGAAGTGCACGAGGTCGTGATGAGCGCGGGAGATTCCGTCCGCGCCGTACGTTACGAACTGAGCGCGCGACTGGAAGGCGAGAAGAAGGACTGGGTGGTCATCGGCCTGTACTCGCAGTACCTCGCCGCCAAGCGTGCCGATCTCCCGAACTCCGCCCTCGCATTCGATGACTGGCTCGACATGCTGGCCGTCATCGAGATGGACGAGGACGAGGACACCGAGAGCCCGGGGGAAGCCGAGACTACGCCGCTGAACTCCTAGCGCGCGTAGCCCTCACCAGCGGTCAACCGGTCGGCCATCTATGCGACCTGCTCGGGATAGACCGCTACTGGCCCGCAGTATTCGACGCGATGGTAGACCTGCTCGACAAGGACGACGCGACCGGAGAGGAGTGGGCCAACCCGAACATCGACTGGGATGCGAAGTTCGCAGCGATGATGGGGAGGTGATCCGAATCTACCGAAGGCCCTGCATAGCGCGGGGCCTTCGTCGTTCTCGGTGACGCTCCCGCCAAAGTAGTCATGACGACTACTCACGGGAGGTGACGCATGAGCTTCGGGACCGCCACCCGTAGCGGCAACCGTATCCAGGTCCACGGCCTTCGCGACCTCTCGCGTGAACTCACAGCGTGGCGCGACAAGGATCTGAACAAGGAGTTCGCCAACGACCTCAAGCGCGCCGCTGAACCCGTAGCGCGCCGAGCGGGTCAGATCGCACCGAATCGCTCCGGCACCTTCGCGGGCTCGTACAAGATCGCGGGCGGACGCTCAGGCGTGTTCCTGCGCTCCACAGATCCCGAGGGGCCGTACAAGGAGTTCCAGCAGCACACTCCCCAGGGCCGCGGACTGACCGCTCTCCACGGCCCCCCGGCGCGTTCCTCGTTCCCCGCAATCGAAGACGAAGCCGACGGGGTTGTGCGTGACCTCGAAGCCGCCGTGACCCGTGTCCTGCAACAGACGTTCGCGAGGTACAGCTGATGGCCGGCAAGGGCTTCCGCATAGCGA
>CAYGKH010000179.1:0-3943 GCA_964350345.1 uncultured Coriobacteriaceae bacterium | reverse complement strand
CGCATACAGCCGTTGCTCGTCCGCCCGATGGCGGCAGCGCTCTCCCGCGAGGTCAGAAACCCCGCCAAGCGGCCGTTTCTGATCAGCTCGTCGCGCTGGGCCGGCACTCCCTCATCGTCGAAGCCGAAGCTGCCGAGAGACCCCGGAACCGTCGAGTCTGCGGTCACGGTGACGTGCTCGGAGCCGTACTGGAGTGTGTCGAGGTCGCCTAAGCCGAGGAAAGACGTTCCCGCGAACGCCGCCTCATCTCCGAGCACACGGTCAAGCTCTGTGGGGTGCCCGACCGATTCGTGGACCTGGAGACCGAGCTGGCTGCCGTCGATGATCAGGTCGGTGGTTCTCGGCGTGCACGGAGCGGCTGACAGAAGCGCGGCGGCTTCCTCGGCGACCCGCGGCGCCTGACCGATGAGATCGAACCCGGTGATGACCTCGAACCCTCCCTGGAGCCAGTTGCCACCATGGGAGTTGGGGTAGGAGCGGGTGAGCACCTCTCCGTCGGCGACCGCATTGGCGACGATGCCGCCGCCGGATTCGGTGTGCGTCTGCTCGATGTAGCTGCCCTCTGATGACGCGAAGAACTTTTGTGCCCGGAAGAAGCCGATGTGGGCCTTGGTGAGCTTCACCTCCTCCTCGCTGCGCAGCAACTCATCGGCAGCGAGGAGGAGGTCGATCTTCTCGCTGAGGGAAACAGCGAAGGGGTCGACCGTGCACGGGCCGGTCCATGTCGCCTGATACGCTTCGACCGGCGAGAGCTCTACCGGAGCCGTGCGCACGAGTGCCGAGGCTCGCGCGAGATCCACCGCCTGCCGGCCTACCTGGACGGCAGAGCGAGGCGTGACCTCGGAACTGGAGGCGAAGCCCCACGAGCCGTCGGCGAGAACGCGGACTCCGATCCCGAACGATTCCCCTGTTTCTACACCCTCGACCCTGCCATTGGCGACAGAGACCGACTCTTCTTGCGAGTTGACGATGCGTGCGTCGGCGTATCGTGCGCCAGCGCCGATCGCACCATCGATCGCAGCCTGCAATATCTCCCGCATGGATAGCCCCCCTTGCCGTCGGCGCGCCCCCCGCGTTCCGGCTCATTCTGTTGATACTCGGCGATGCCGCAGCCCGCTTCGTCCGGTCGAGCAGTGGTCTGTTGAGCTGCGGCGGCTAGCGAATCTCTGGCGTACTGAAGTCACGCGGGGCGGCGACGCCGTCCGGCGATCCCTGCCGCGGTACCCAGTCATAGCGACGGGCTCCCGCGTAGTCCTTGCGCGAGGAGAGTCGTGCGATCTTCACGAAGTCGCCGGTCCTCGGCGCGTGGATGAAGTAGTCCGCACCCATATAGATGCCTACGTGGTGGATGGGGGAGCCGAAGAACACCACGTCACCGGGTTGCAGTGCCGCCGGTACGATTCTCTGTCCGAGAAGGAACTGACTTCCCGAGTAGTGGGGCAGGTTCACGCCATGCTGCCTGAAGACATAGAACACGAGACCGGAGCAGTCGAACCCGGAGGGCGACTTGCCACCCCACAGGTACGGGATTCCGTGGTAGGCAAGGGCGGTCTCGATGGGGCTGCCCGGCTCGATGACGATACCGGCGTCACTGGCCCCGGAGAGAATCTGGCGTAGCAGCTCGCTCTCCTCGGACTGTCGGCGCGCGGCTTCTGCGTCGAGCAACTCGAGAAGTTCACCCTGTGCCTCGGCGAGCATCTGCTGGCGGTCCTGGATCCGCAGCATGATCTCGATCTGGCGCGCCCGCATCTCGAACTCGAGAGCCTCGGCTTCAGATTCCGCATCCTTGAGACGCTCAGCGGTCTGCTCGACGAGTTCCTTCTGGGCGAGCAGGCTCTTGGCGACGTCTGCATCGGCGATTCCGAGGGTGTTGAGGAACTTGATACGGGCCATGAAGTCGGAGAGATTCTTCGCCTCGAGCACCATCTCGATGGCCGCGAAGCCTCCGTGTTTATAGATGCTGGTAGCGCGCTTGCCGAGCAGTTCGTTCTGAATCTCGTAGGCTTGCTCGGCGTTGACCAGGTCTTCCTGGGCCACCGCGGCGCGGTCCTTTGATGCGTTCAGGCGGTCGGCGGCGGCGTTGTAGGACTCCGCGGCGAGCGCGAGCTCGCGATCGAGTGCATCGAGTTGCGCGAGGAACCCATCGAGGAGTGCCTGCCTGCGGGCGAGTTCAGCGCGGAACGCCGCAGTCTCCTCGTTGTCCGGAACGTCGACGGGGGAGGCATCCGTGGCAGACGGAGGAGTCCGTGTGGACCCGGGGCCGGGCGTGGAAGTGGTCTCGGGCACTGCGAACGCCGCTGAGGGAGCGAGAAGCACCACCGAGAGAGCGGTGGCGCATATGCGAGAGGGTAGCGAGAGCCTCTTCGTGCCAGCGGTCATTCTGTGCCTTCCTGTGCCGTTTACAGACCCGTGAAGCGATGCCGGGAGTACTCCTGGCGCGCACCCGCGAATCCGATTAGACATCATAGCAGAAAACCAGAGCAAAACCCGGTCCAAACCCCCTGTTCAGCGGTGCTACACGCTATCTCCACACGGTGCCGGGCACCATGAACGGGAGCGGTTACCCTCAGCGTGCGCTACTCGCGACGATACCTACGACGAATACCAGGAACACCACGATGATCATGGCCATGTTGAGGTTCATGTCCCGGGCGTAGCGTTGGATCTGACGACGCGTGTCGATGACGCTCTGCGGGTCGACCCTGTCGGTCATGAACATAGTCGAGCGCTCCTGCGTCGTTGCTTCGACGACCAGGCGCAGCAGTTCGGTGTTGTGCCGGGCGACGTGTTCGAGACGGCCGAGGCCTCTGGTGTGCCACTCGCCGAGCACCGTCATGCCGGGGGCGAGGTCCTGTGCTCGTGTACCGAGTTGCTGGATGTGGGGAAGGGCGGGGTGCACGCGTGCTGCAGTGGTGCGCAGCCTCCGGTCGAAACGCTCCTCGCTGGCCATGGCGTTCACGGTGGCGGAGATCTCCCGGAGTACGTCTTCCCCGCACATCCTGCGCTCTGCCAGGTCGAGCGCCGCGTGGGTGACGTGGGTCCTGAAGAGCCGGATGTCGTCCACTACGTCATCGAACCCGTGTCGGGTGACCTCGATCTCACCGGTGCGGACCATCTCTGCGAGCACGTTCATCCGCAGGTTGAGTTGGCGCTCGGTCATGTACGATGCGATGTCGCGGACAGCCTCGACGGTCGCGCGCACCCTCTCCGGCTCGACATCGTCGATCGCGCGGAGCCACTCGTGTGCGCGTGTGACGGCGGTCCGGACCGTCGACTGGCGTTCTCGCTCGAGCGCGATGTAGGCAGCCCTGATGAAGTGTTGGTTCCTCGGCCCGGGGGCTCCGGTCGTGACGGTGACCAGGAAGCGTTGCCAGTTCCTCGCGGACCGGGCCCAGGTCGACCGGTAGCCGAGGAGGCCGGTGCGAAGCCCGCGAGACAGTCCGCCGAGGTATCGCTCGTACCATCCCTGTATGAACGCGCATGCTTTCAGGAAGCCTCGGGCGAGCGTCTGATACCAGTAGTCGACGCCGAACCATTTCGGCGCGTGCAGGTGGAAGAGTCCGAACCGCATGCCCACGACGAAGATGGTGGCACCGATGGCGAACGCGATCACCACCGACATGAGATCGGCGGGGCTCAGGAAGTACTTCTTGAGGAAGTAGTCGAGCAGATCAGAAGGGAGCGCCCAGGCGTGCAGGCCGGGTGCGAAGAGGCCCTTGAGCAGCAGGTGCGGTCGTACCCCGAGCGTGATGATGGCCGCAGAGAGCAGGCCGAGTGAGATGAGCATCCTCGGTGGCGCGTCTGTTACCTCGGGCCCGTACTCGCCCTTCGCCGTGCCGAGGAACACCAGTCCGATGAGCTTGATGAACGAACACGCTGTGCCACCGCAGACCAGGATATAGATCTTCTCGGCGATGTCGAGCGAGGCGAGGTGCTGGAACTC
>CAYGKH010000178.1:1713-3950 GCA_964350345.1 uncultured Coriobacteriaceae bacterium | reverse complement strand
GGTCTTCGCCTCGGCAGCCGAACTGGGTTATCGCCACAACGCCGTCGCCAGCGCGCTACGCCGCGGGCACACCGACACGATGGGCATGGTCGTGCCGGAGATCGGCAACCCTTTCTTCCCCACACTCGTCGAGGCCATCGAGCGCCAACTGCAGGACAGCTCGCGCGATCTGTTCCTCTGCGACGCCCGTCAGGACATCCGCCTCGAACAGCGGCGCATCCTCGCTCTCGTCGCACGCCAGGTCGACGGGTTGATCATCGTCCCGGTCTCGGCCGAGGAGAGCCGCGCGGCACTCGCCGAGGCGGTCCGGCGGGTGCCGGTGGTACAGGTCGACCGCTTCGTGGAGGGGTTCGACGCTGACTGGGTTGGGGTCGACGACCAGCTCGGCATCACGCTGGCTGTCGAACACGTCGCCTCACTTGGCGCCCGGGACTGCGCGTTCGTAAGCGCCGCGCTCGACAGCTCGTCGGCCCAGCGCCGCCTCACCGGGTTCGTGGAGGCGGCGGCGAGGCTCGGCCTCGACTCGTGCGCGGACTCCCCGCTCTTAGGCGAGTTCACCGCGGAGTGGGGCCGTCGCGCGGCGGTGCGCCTCAGCGCGTGCGACCCGCTCCCCGATGCAGTCGTGTGCGGCAACGATGAGATCGCCGTCGGGCTCCTCGGCGAACTGCGCCGCCGCCACATCGCCGTCCCGGGCCAGATGCTCGTGACGGGGTTCGACGACATCCGATTCGCCTCGCTGGCCGACCCGCCGCTAACCACCGTTCGGCAGCCCGCCGAGGCGATCGCGGCCGAGGCGATTCGACTCCTCGACCAACGGATCGCACTGCCCGGCCAGCCCGCCAGTCGCATCGCGCTCGCTCCGGCCCTCGTTGTTCGCGAATCCACGGTGGCCGGGGAGGTGTTGGGCACATGAGCACCGACCCTGTAGCGCTCGCGCAGCAACTCGTGCGGATCGACACCGCAGGCCGAGGAGAACTCGCGGCGGCTCGAGCGATCGAAGGGATTCTCACGCAGGCCGGTGCGCGCGTCGAGCTCGTGCACCTCGCACCCGGACGGGCGAGCCTTGTCGCATTCGCCGGCGAGGCGCAGGTGTTCAAGGATGGCGCCGTGCGTGCCCCGCTCGTACTCAGCGGACACCTCGACACCGTGCCACCGGCGACTGAAGGGTGGTCGTGCGACCCGCTGGGCGGGGAGGTCGCCGACGGGTGCGTGACCGGGTGCGGGGCCGCCGACATGAAATCGGGTGTCGCCGCGCTCGTCGTCGCGGTCGAGCGGTTCCTCGCATCCGGCGGACCCGCCCAGGCGGTCACGGCGCCGGGCGCGCCGGATGCGCCGGGTGCGCCGGCCATCGTGCTTGTGCTGAGCGCCGCCGAAGAGACCGGTTGCCTGGGAGCGCAGCAGGTCGCCGACGCCGGGCTGGTCCCGACCGGCGGCCCGCTACTCGTTGCCGAGCCCACGGCGAACCGGATCGCGCTGGGGCACAAGGGGGCGCAATGGCTCGAGTATGTCGCGCGCGGCGTTTCGGCGCACGGCTCACGTCCCGAGTTGGGCAAGAGCGCGCTTGCGCCGCTGGCACGGATCGCCGTTAAGCTCGCGGAGCACGGCGTACCGGTGGCGGACGGGGACGCCCGCGCCTTCGACGAGGTCACCGTCAACGTCGGCACCATCCGGGCGGGTGCGCAGGTCAACCTGGTGCCAGACTCCGGTACGCTCACCGTCGACCTGCGGCCGGTCCCCGGCACCGACCCGGTCGCACTGGCGCGCGCAATGGCCGGGCTGATCGCCGAGGGTGAGGATGTCACACTCCGCCCGCTCCTCGACCGCGCGCCCGTGTACTCCCCCGCCGACGGCACCTTTGTCGCGCTCGTCGAACACAGTCTGCGCGAGGTGACCGGCCAGGCCGAGCGTATCGAGCCGCTCACCTACTTCACCGATGCATCGGTGCTGACGACCGCTCTGGGCTCACCCGAGGTGGTGATCGTGGGTCCCGGCGAGCCGACCGCCGCTCACAGCGCCGACGAAAGGTGTTCGGTGAATCGCATCACAGAAGCGTGCGCGGTCTACGAGCGGATCATCGCGGGGTGGGCAGGCCCGTAGACTGCACCAGCCGCGCGCCCGCTTACTTGATGAGATTGTTCACGGTGTGCCCCCAACCGGCTGGGCCGCGACCGAGACGCACTTCCCAGCGGCGACGACCTCGGTGGGAGTCCATTCCGAGACGGACAGCTCCCCGAGAC
>CAYGKH010000178.1:0-1613 GCA_964350345.1 uncultured Coriobacteriaceae bacterium | reverse complement strand
CCCGAGACGAGCCGCGCCGTCGCACACCATCATCTGAGGCCGCCGAACAGGCGGCCGCCTCAGATGGTGCCCGTACGCACCGCTGCCAGGGAATCCTCGACACCGAGCTCTCGCGCCCACCGGTCGAGATACTGCTCATCGAGAGTACCCTCCTGCACCTCGTATACCCCGGCCGCATCGCGGAGTTGGCGCTCGCTGCCACCGCTCTTCGCGGACCACACGAGCTTCTGCAAGATAGTGTCTTCCGGAGCGGACACCGCGATCGTCATCCCGAACAGGTCCACCGCCACACGCCTGGCGAAGCGACTACGATCGAACGGGTCCTCGGTCAGTACCCAGAAGTCCAACTTGTCGCCACTCGACACATCGATAAGGTTGAACATCCCTCTGCGGTCGAGAGCATCTTGGGCTGCCACACCGTCAAAGAAGTAGCGGTCGGTCCCGAACGCGTGAGCCAGAGCGTCGATCATGCGCGAGTCCACCTCGACCACGAGATCAATGTCATGTGTGGCACGGGGTTCACCCTGGATGCTGGAGGCGAGCGAGCCGCTCAGCAGATATCCAACGCTCGCACGGTCGAGTGCGCGGACCGCCTCTGTCAGGAGGTCCGCTTGCGACACCGCTCGATCCTCTCCCGGACCAGTGCCTCGATCTCATCGGTGGTCTTCTCGGGATGGCGCTGACGCAAGCCGCTACGCACCGCCTCGCGTGTCATCTCCGAGAGTTCGAACGCCTTGGCCAGGCGGCTCTCAGGGCCCATGCGACGCAGCGCATCTATGTAGAGCGCGCGGTTCGGCTGTTTTTTGAGTTGCATCCGGGCAACCTCCCACGGCGAGTGTAGCACCCGCTCGCCACTCGAGAGCCTCACGCCCCGATCCTGCGCTGCTGCAAGACGCGCAACACCGTCTCGCGCTCGAGCATCCACGTGTCGGCTTCACGTTCGAGGAACCGTTCAACATCGGTCAGCACATGGTCCCACGGCGCCTCGGACATCCGGGCGTGGAGCGCGGCGCGCCATGCTCCGCCGTTCGCAAGCTCGGGTCTTCCCGCCCGGGCGCACGCACTGCCGAGGAGTTCCTCGTTCACAGATGGCCAATCCCGATCGCTCAGATACCAGACCAGGTCGTATACATCGCGACCCTTCACCCACTCCCGCAAGAGCAGGGCTGCGATCTTTCCCGCAAGCAGAGAGGGTCTGTCGTGGTGTGCGATATTCAGTGTCGCGTAGCTGCGCACGGTGGTGACCTCGATACCAGCGCCCGCCGACGGGTCGGTGTCCACCTCGATCCTCACCGAGAACGTCTGGTTCTTGCGGGGGCTCAATCCAAGCTCGTGCTCGAGTCCCACGAACCCCACGAACGCCTTGTTCACCGCCGTTCGGGTCGACACTTTGACACCCGTCTCGTAGCCCTCGCGATCGAATCGCACGCGAACGGCTCGAAGCATCGATTCAAAGTCGAAGTCCTCCGCATTCGCTTCGAGCGCGAAGGCGAGATCCTCCGAGAAGCGAGGGATCCGGTAGAGGAACCGCAAGGCGGTGCCTCCTTACCACATATGGTAAGTACGCGCCACAGAACTGCGCAGCAAGCATCCGCCCGCGCCCCTCACTCCCC
>CAYGKH010000177.1:0-3965 GCA_964350345.1 uncultured Coriobacteriaceae bacterium | reverse complement strand
CCCTAATCCTAACCGAGATTCGTAAAACATTCCACAAATTTTTTATTTCTGCCTTGACACCACCACTGGCGGTAGGGTAACATAAGGATGCGAACGCCAATAATGGTGTTAGGGTTTGCGGGAGGTTTGGTCGATGAAGCAGTTGACGGCAAAGCAGAAAGCGAGACGGTTGGTACTGGCCGCGAAGCGCGGCGAGTCTGCATACGCCTACACCGAGCGCGTCGGCTGGGACTACCACGCGACGCGGACTGAGTTGGTCCGTGAAGGCGAGTGGCAACGGGTCATGCTCGCCAAGTACGACCGGGTGGTGATCTGATGGGCGCCGTGATTGTGCCATTGGCCAACGGTGGGGAGTTGGTGATTGACCGGCCGCCGATGGGCGAGAAGGAACTGCGGCTATTGGACACCCTGACGTGGCAAGCGAACGACAAGCGCCTCGAGAGAGAGGCACAGACAAATGAAGTGGCGACCCGCTCTGATCAGCAGGCCGCCACGGGTGAGTAGTTAGAACACCGCTCACCCCTATTCTACCACCTATTGGAAAGGATACGGGAATGACAGTCGCAGAGATTGAGAAGCGCGCAGACGACATCGCCTGCATGCACGGGCTGCAAGAGGACAGGCACGAAATATTCGCGACCCTCGCCGTCGCTGAACTCAAACGGCGCGAGGCCGAGGACGCGGCACACCTGGCCGAGATGAACGAGCCGACCACGGAAGACGAGTGGCGCCGAGAGCAGGACATGGCCAATTACGAGGCCGAGCGGTACGGTGGCCGGTATGGAAAGCCGGGGTATGCGCGATGAGCGTTAAAATCGACGATACATCTCCTGATGGCCGCGTCGGCCTCGAGGACTACGACGCCGAGGACGTGCGCTTCAAGATCGTGGTCTCCGGAAACGTTGACGAGGAGCGCGTGAAAGCGATCTTCCTCAGCATGGCCGGGCCGGACGACTGCTGGGACATGGATTGGGACGAACACGCGCCGCAAGTCCGGTGCGTAGCAACAGTAGAGACCGACGTTGCCGACTTCACAGTTGACGACGAGCCCGGCTGGTTGAACGCGTTCGCCAGCGCTCTCAATGCGGAGGTGAAGCGATGACACCACGAGACATCCGATCCCGGAACTGGTCCGAGGACTACCCGGACAGAACGATGCGCCCGTGCAGTTCGTGCCACGTGGAATACGACAACCAGAAACTGCGCAAGCGCATTTCGAGGGCAGTGAACGCGATCGAGCGCCTCCAGAGCGAGCTCGCTCACTGGGAAGCATGGCAACGGGCGGTGACGCCCTTGGCCAACCTCAAGGACGCGATCAACCGTGCGATTCAGGAATCCGTCGGGTTGACGTTCCTCGTGTTCGGTGTAGTCGGCCTCGCACTGTACGGGGCGGGGGACATGCTGTGCACCGTCATCACGGCATTGCAGCAGGTGATGAAATGAGCGCACTTTGTGGGTTCCCATCGCCTGACAACCTGGAGCCGAAGAATATCCCAAATACCTGTGACGTCTGTGGATATGTTGAAAAGCGTAACAAGTTGTCGTTTACGTACCCGGTGGGCGACAAGACATACCACCTCTGCTCCGCTTGCGTATTCGCCGCGGCCTCCTACTGGCCAAACGAAGCACAGCGCAAACGGAACGCGGAGTTGGTCGCGGAGCGGAACGCGCGACGCAGTGAACTCCTAAAAGAGCGAAATCAGGTGGCGCGATGACACCTCCAAGTAACGCGATCGAGGCCAAAGCCCTGGGGCGTGCGGTCGCTGAAAAGTATCTGGATTCTGACGGTTTTTTCTCTGCTAAAGGTGAATTCAAGGACCTGGCGCACTTTCAACGATACTGCAAACCGCTCTATACCGGCGACCCCTGGTTCCTATTGGCGTTTCAGGACGCCGTGAAAGCGGTGTGGTACGAGAAGTTGGAGGGATCGAAATGACCTGGTACTTGATGCTCGTCATCTGCGCTCTCGCCCTCGGCCTTGAAGCCTGTTATCTGTGCCTGATGGACGCGCTGGAGGACCGGCGATGAACCGCACCATACAGGAACGCTACGAAGCATGGCTGGAGAAAAACCCTCAAGCGTTCCCACTGTTCGAGCAGTTCGCCATGGAGGCGGCTCGATCCGGATCGCGTGTTGGCGTGAAGGCTATCGCTGAGCGTGTTCGCTGGCGCGTCAATATCGAACTCTACGGAGTGGACAAATACAAGATCAACAACGACTTTACGTCACGCATTGCGCGTGATTTGATTGAGAAGCACCCATCCCTCGGCCGCGTGATCGAAACGCGCGGCTTGAAGAGCGCATAAGGAAAGAACCAATGAACGAAACAGCAGTGGCAATCAGAGGACCGGAGCCCGTTACCGCGCTCACCCCGTCGCAGATGTTCACCGTCGAGCAAATCGAAACGCTGAAGCGCACGATCGCACGCGACGCCACCGATACCGAACTCGACCTGTTCCTCAACACCTGTGCCCGCCTAGACCTGGATCCGTTCCGGCCGGGTGAGATCTACTTTTTAAAGCGCAGGGTCAAGAAAACGGACCGCGACGGCAAGGAAACCTGGGAAGACATAGCGAGCATTCAGCCCGGTATCGAGTACTACCGGAAGCAGGCGGAGGCAAACCCCGCGTACGACTCGCACACGCCCACCTACTGGTGCGGACCGGACGGTGTCTGGAAGGACGTGTGGCTCTCTGATGAACCGCCGGCGGCATGCAAGGTCGGCATCTGGCGCAAAGGCGCTAGGGAGCCTATCTGGGGCGTCGCCCTTTGGAAGAGTTATGTTCAAACCTACTACGACAAGGCGACGCGGACGTATAAACTGGCCGGAAAATGGGCAACGATGGGCGAGCACATGTTGAGCATCGCCGCTGATAAACAAGCAATTCGGCGGGCGTTACCAAGGACGGCTTCTGTCATCGCCGAGCACGACCCGACCTTGTACGACGAGCAGGAGAGCCTCCCGACGATGGTGGACGTATCCACCGGCGAGATCACGACACCCGCAGACGGCTACACGGATTACAAGGACAACGAACGCCTGATGCGGCGGATTCACGCGATCGCGAAGGAACGAGAACTGAGCCATGAGGATATCCGGACGCTCGCTCTTTCGGCCTGCAATCGCAACCGCAAAGCGAGTGGCTGGGATGTGGTGACCAGCATGTCTGAATTGACCAACGAGGAACTGGAAGGCACCGCGGCTTACCTGGACCGAACGTCCACGGAAAGCCTGCGCTACCGGCTCGAAGAGATCAACGCTCCGGAACTCCCCGCTCCGACGGCTTCCGTGGTTGCCGTGGAGGAACAGCCTGACGAATCCGACCCGTTCGAAGGCCCCGCGACGGGTGACCTGGGCAACACGCCGATCATGGCCGCGCCAGAAGCGTCCGGGAACGAGGCCGAGGTGCAGGCGCTGATGGAAGCGCTTGTGAGTGCTCCCGCCCTAACTGGAGCCGACGTTCAAGCCGAGTACCTGCGCCGGAATCCCGGGAACAAACTGCCCGGCACCTGGTATGAACTGCCAGTCCCCGTCATCCTTGAACTCACCGAATGGGTGAATTCTCACCGTCCCGCGACCACGGCCACACTGCCGACGGCGAAAAAGGGTGGTGCGAAGTGAGTAAGAAAACGAAGCGGTGGATGCTCCGCATCTCTACATCGGTTATCAGGCTCAGTGGCCGTGCTCTCGATGAAGAGGGGCGTCTGTCCGATGTGGAGCGGAGACAGCGTGGGTTGGAGGCTCAGGTGGATGCCCAGGTCGGTATGCACAGCCGCCACACGGAAATGCTGTTGGATCTGAAAAAAAGTGTTGATGCGCTGGAAGCGAAACAGGCCGAGGCCCCCGTCGCCACCATGCGCGACCGTATCGCTGACGCTAAATCGTCGGGTAAGCCCGTGTGTGCGCGTCCTGATTGCGGGCACACATACGCGGCACATGAGCAAGAGGAGGGCCACCCCAAGAG
>CAYGKH010000176.1:0-3969 GCA_964350345.1 uncultured Coriobacteriaceae bacterium | reverse complement strand
CGCTCATCGAGTCCAGACGCCTCGGTGTATCCCGGCGTATGTTCGCTACACCGACCGCCGCCCGCACGATCCTGCTCGGTGAAGCGCTCGGGCGGCTCTCGGTCGCGCTGGTGCAGGGCGTGTTCATCATTGCGGGGACCGCGCTCATGTTCGGCGTGTCGTGGGGTGACCCGATAGGGGCGATCACGATCCTGCTCTTCTTCTCGCTTGGCGCAACCGGGGCCGCGATGCTCATGGGCTCGGTCTTCAGGAACGCCGAGCAGGCCGGCGGGATCGGCGTCGTTCTCGGCATCGGTCTCGGAGCACTCGGCGGATCGATGGTACCGCTCATGGTCATGGAGATGTTCTCCCCGACTCTCTATCGCGTCGCGCACTTCACCCCGCACGCATGGGGGATCCGCGCGTTCGAGAAGCTGATCCTACACGGAGGGACGCTCGCTGATATCCTGCCAGAACTCGGAGTGCTCGGCGCCTTTGCGGTCGTGATGTTCGCGCTCGGCGCGTGGAGGCTGCGGGTGACGCTTACGCGTCCTTAGCGGTCGAGGAGACCGCCGCGCGCACGGGCGGCGCCCCTCGGCCACGCGTGTTGACGGCCACGACGCCGGCGAGCGAGATCGCCCCCCCGATGAGCGCGAGTGTCGCGGGCACCTCTCCGAGCCAGACCCACGCGATGAGGATCGCGTTGAGCGGCTGGAAGTACAGGAACGTCGAGAGCACCGAAGCGGGCATACGGGCCAGCGCGTAGGACCAGAGCACGTAGGCCGCGGCGCCGGGAAAGACGCCCATGTAGAGCACCGCCCACGTCGCGGCCGCGGTGGCATCGGCCATCTGGGAGACGAGACCTGGAGCGAACACCAGCATCGGGATCGTACCGGCCCAGATCGCGTAGGCGGTGAACTGGGTCGCCGAGTAACGCCTCAGCGGCCGCTTGGAAACCACGAAGTACAGCGACGTCGTGATGGCGGCGAGGAACACAAGTGCCGCGCCGGGCTCGAAGGACAGGTGTCCGCCCTCCCCGAACGATATGAGTGCCACGCCGAAGAACGAGATCACGATCCCGATCCACCCGACAACGGACAGGCGCTCGCGAATCAGAAACGCCGAGAGCAGAGCTGTGATGATCGGGCTGGCCGAGATGATGAGGCTGGCCGCTCCGGCGGTGACGGTCACCTCACCGAAGTTGAGCGCCACATGATACACCGTAATGCCGAGGAAGCCCGCGAGCGCGATCCGGGGAAGGTCACGCGAGTCGGGCAGGGGCATGCGGGTGAAGGTGGCGTAAGCGAAGAAGACCGCCGATGCGGTCCCGAAGCGTAACAGCGCGACCTGTCCGGGGCCATAGGACTGAAGTCCGGCGCGAATCCCGGCGAAGGCCGAGGCCCACAGCAGTAGGGCAACGACGATTGCAACCCACGTCCACGGTTCGCGCCGCCAGGTGTCCGTTTCCAAATTAACCCGAGCCGAGCGAGAAACGAGCGACATCCGTGCGGTGCTTGAGAACCTCCCACGACCCGGATGCACGAGCAGCGCGCACCGCGAGTTCGAAGTGCAGCATCGCGATACCGCAGTCCAGGCGCTTGGAGACGATCTTGCTCTCCGGCCCGTCGAAGGAGATGACGACCTCGCCGCCTGCACCGCGGAATCTCCACGGCTGACGGTTGTGGGCCGAAGGAGCGATCCGTGCGGCCTCGATTCCGGGCCTCGCCCACGACGGCCATCCTCCACTCTCCAGTCCCATCGCGATCTCGGAGACCGGCTTGCGTGGCTTGGGCTGCTTCATCCGGTACACGAGTCGTTCGGTCGACGAGACCTTCTCGAGAGGAGTGCCGAGCGGCGAGATGGCGAGGACTCGTTCCCCCTCGGCGAGGTCGACATGTCGACCGACGACATTCTTGTCGAACATGCCCCCCACCCAGCACGTACCGACACCGAGAGCCGTCGCCTCCAAGATCAGCGCCTCTCCGGTGTACCCGGTGCTCGCCTGAGCGACCACCGAATCCGATGTGCCGATCATCGCAAGCGCCGACGGCGCCCCCGAGATCCGCCCGTATCCTCCCACGATCCCCTTGAAGAACGCTTCCGGCGCCTGTGGCACAAGCACGACCCGGGCTTCGCGCGCGGGCCGCCAGCGCTCGACCGCCTCCGCGATCGCTTCGAGCGTGGAGTCGGGGAGCGGCGTCCCATCGAACGAGCGGCGCGAGCGCCGTCCGCGTGCGGCCTCGAGCCAGCGATCGACCGGAGCATCGGTGAGCGTAAGGGTCGTCATCGCGCCTCCTGTGTAGTGAGTGTGTGCTACGGCCGCCTGCGCGGCACGGGCCGCTTCAGGGTGCGGGTACATTCTATCCTGACCGCCGACCGCCGAAACACCGGGGCCATAGGTGTGTACCTCAGCCGCGTGCGGCCAAGACGAGGAGTAGCACGGTAAGCGCGCCGATCGCCGAGGTCGCAGTCGCCCAGGCGAGCACGCCGCTCTCGACAGCCCCGACGCGTACGAGCAGCGCCGATACCGCCGACCCCGCATGCACATCAGCGGGTGGCGCGGCGGGAGTCGCCGGGGTCGCGGCGGCGTCAGCGTCGCGGCGCTCGACGAACCGGTGAGCGCGGGCGAAGATCGGCGCAAAGACGTCGGCCGGGGGAATCGCGCCGACAAGGCGGACCGTCCCGGGGCCCAGGAACCACACCACGCCCGAGATTGCAGCTCCCACGAGCACCGGCCAGGTCGCAAGCCACAGGTAGTGTGTGGTGAGCGACTTGGCCGCTGCGTAGCGGACCTCCTCGGCGGGCCAGAGCCAGAGTGTCGCAGCAACGGCGCCGAGGAGGAGCACCCAGGCGGCGACCGCGATGAACGAGTGCGCACGCGCCCGTCCGGCCTCGGCGGGCCGGGAAGGACGGGCCGCGACCAGGAAGAGGAAGCGGGCCATGAGCATAGTCGTGCCGATGGCAGCGAGTGGCAACAGTATCTCCAGTGCGTTGTGCCAGAAGCCCGGAGCGAGTCCGGTCGCCTCCTTGAGTGCGATCTTCGCAACCGCGCCGCTGGTGAGCGGTAGGCCCGCCAGGGCGACGGCGGGCAGCGCAAGGCCGACGAGGACGGGGATCCGATTCGTCGCGCGGTTCGCAACATCCTCGCCGAGGAAGAGCGCTGCCTTCGCCAGCCCGTGGTGGACCGCATACGCGGTGGCGGCGATGACGGCGACCGGCCAGACCTCGGGTACAGCCAGTCCGGTCCCGATACCGATGGTTATGAGTCCGAGCTGGCTGATACTCGAGTACGCGAGGACGGTCTTCGGTTCGGTCTGCACGACGCCGACGAAGGCTCCGAAGAACGCCGCCGCGACGCCGAACGCCATCACCGCCCCACCGAACACGACCGCATCGGGCTCTCCTCCCGGCAAGAAACGGATCAGGCCGAGGATGCCCGCCTTGCTCATCGCTCCCGCAAGCGCAGCAGCTGCCGCCGGAGGTGCGGCCGTGTAGGCGACCGGCATCCAGCCATGGAGGCCGACTGCGCCGATCTTGATGCCGAACGCGGCGAGAAGCAGCGTCGTACCCGCCGGGACAGCCCACCCGGGTAGAGCAAGGCCGAATGCCACCGCCCCGGTGATGAAGAGTCCACAGACCAGCAGCGCCTCCCCGAGAACCGTGAACGCCATATACACGCGTCCGGCCCGCCGTGCATGCTGTCCTCTGCCGGCCGCCACCAGCGCGTATGTCGGCAAGGCCATGAGGGCGAAGAGCGTGTAGAAGCCCGCGGGATCGACCGTGACCGTGAGGCCGAGCGAGCCGGCCATCGCGAGCATGAAGAAGACCCGGAACCGTGGCCCGGCAGCCGGGCGTGCGGGAGCGGCGGCGCCATAGAGCGCGGCGGCGGTCCAGACGAGAGCCGAGAGTGCCAGGAACGCCCGCGCGACCGGGTCGAGTGCGACCGTGACGCCGGTGACGAGCAGCGGCAACTCCGAGACGCCGTCGGGC
>CAYGKH010000175.1:3231-3979 GCA_964350345.1 uncultured Coriobacteriaceae bacterium | reverse complement strand
CTCGTGGGGGTCGAGGAGCTCGTCGCAGAGCTGTACGCGAAGCATCAGCCTCTCATTGCGATAGACCCGTCCCGGCTGTTGCTCATGGCACAACACCTCGACCAGACGTACAACGTGCCGCTCGTGGCGGTGAAGCAGACGAACGAGGCGATGTGCCCCGCCTCCGCGCTTCTCGTCAACGCTGTCCGCTCCGGCAAAGCGCGACTCGGCGGCTGTCCGAAGCTCGCGGCACACCTCGGTAACGCGCTGCTGAAGGAATCGGCGTTCGGCTCCCGGCTCGATTCCGTCGGCAAGGGTCCGTCCAAGCGACTCATCGACGCGGCGATCGCGGCGGCCATCGGGATGTATGCGCACGAGACGGACTCAGGTAGCGCCCAACCGTGGGCCGACGTCTGGTGACACACAAGGGACACTCGACTCAGCCTTTGAGATGCGGAGGTTTTGTGACTACACGACATTGGCTCTTGCAGCACGCTGAAGACGTGGCGCTGGTACTCGGCGTCGCGCTTGTCGGCATCGGGACAGGGCTCGAGTACGGCTTAGGGTTCGGACTCATGACCGTGGGCACCCTCGCTGTTGCATACGGCGTGTGGATCACCGAGCGGAGGCACTAGTGGGATTCACTTCGGACATCATGCAGCGTTCCACAGCGATGGACGCTCTCATAACGGCTCGAAACGCTTCGCAGACCGCCGCCGGGGTGACCGTCAATCACGCGGCGGTCGTTGGCATCCCTGCGGTCCAGGCG
>CAYGKH010000175.1:0-3221 GCA_964350345.1 uncultured Coriobacteriaceae bacterium | reverse complement strand
GTCCAGGCGTGCGTCGAGTTCGCAGCCGAGGCCGTGGCGCAGCTGCACATGAGCGTCTGGAACAAGGACGTCATCCAGCGCAAAGTAACCGACGTCTGGCAGGCGAAACACTTCGACTCTCGCCCGAATCCGATGCAGGATCAGTTCGAGTTCTGGCACACCGTCGAGGCATCGCTGGAATACCGCGGCAACGCCTTCATCTGGAAGACGCTCGGCACCCGCGGACAGGTCATCGCGCGCACCGCGCTCCACCCGGGCCAGGTGCAGGTGAACCGGATGCGCACCCGCGAGCTCCTCTTCGACGTCACCTTCCAGCAGGGCTATCCCTTGCCGCCCGACGTCGACGGGTACGGTCAGGTCACGGTCGGTCCAGAAGTCATGCTCCACATCAAGGGACGCGGCGGATCCGGCGAACTTCTCGCACCGACCCCGATACAGAGATTCCGCCGATCCCTCGGCCTTTCAGTCTCAAAGCAGGAGCACGAGGCGTCGCTGCTCGCCAACGGAGCGGGGCACGGCCTCGTCGCCATCTTCCCGCCCAACACCAAGCAGGAGGAGGCCGACGCGTGGCGCGCCAGGTTCGACGGACGGCACGCCGGACCGGAGAACAACGGCCGCACGAAGGTCATCGGCGGCGGCGTGGATATCAAGCAAGTATCCATGACACAGGCTGATGCGCAGTTCGTCGAGTCCGTCGAGTTGTCGTTGCGCGACGTCTGCTTCATCTACCACATCCCGCCGTGGCTTCTCGACGTGGGACCCGGAAACAAGGCCGGAAGCAAACCGGCGACGCCCGAACACGAGATGCAGAAGTGGCTCTACTACTACCTCGGCCCGCGCCTATCCCGTATCGAATCGGCCTTCAACGCCGACGTGGATTACTTCGAGGGTACGTCGCTCCGTTGCTTGTTTGATACCTCCGACGTGGTTCGCGGCGACCTCAAGACCGAGGACATGATCGACCACCAGCGCATCCAGTCGGGACGGCTACTCGTAGACGAATGGCGTATCGAGCACGGGCGCGAACCTCTCCCCGGTGGCGTCGGTATGATCCCGCAGATCATCCCCGTCGGCGGTGCTCCGAATCCAGTGACACCCGGCGTACAAGAAGACGACGACTAGGAGGCTCACCGTGTATGACGACTTCGACCATCTGGGCATCGAGAACATCCGCGCTGTCCTTTGCGGTGACATCCGCACCCGCGTCCGCGACAACGCCGACGTCGAGCTTCGCGTACCCGGCGAGCCCGACGCCGACTATCGAGTGCTCACCGGGTATCCCGCGGTATTCAACGTCGAAACGACTCTCTACGAGGGCAAGAGGTACGTCCTGCGCGAGCAGATCGCCCCGGGCGCGTTCGACGACGTGCTCACTGACGACTGCCATCTGAACTACGTCCACGAGTCCGCGTCGGCTATGGCGCGAAACAAGCTCGAGGGCGTCGCCGGAATGAACCTCTCGGCAGATGAGCACGGCCTCCGAGTCTTCGCACAACTCCCTCTCGACGACCTCGACGTGCAACGCCTCATTCCGAAGATGAAGCGCGGCGTCGTCAATCAGATGTCCTTCGCGTTCACCATCGCCGACGAGGAGCTTCACCAGTTCACCGACGAGCAGGAACGCGAAGTCTCGCTCTACACGATCACGAAGGTCAAGCGGCTCTATGACGTCTGTGTCGCTCCGCTTGGCGCTTATTCGCAGACAGAGGCCGCACTGCGGTCTGTGTTCGCCGCCCAGCTGAACGGTCGCTCACTCACCGCCGGTGGTAGTGAGGGCCAGGATGCGCTCGAGGGTCGCTCGCAAGAGGGCTCCGAGGGTGGTGAGGGTCGCTCGCAAGAGGGCTCTCGTGAACGTGCGGTGCTCCTCGCAGAAGCCGAGGCGGTACTGCTCACACTCAGACCACGAAAGGAAGCAGAATGAATCCCGAGAAGTACAACCAGGCGTGCGAGCGCGTCAATGCCGCCGTCGAAGCCATGCGTACCGCCGGTGACGACGCCGACCTGTCCGCACTCGAATCCGAGTTCCGTGCCGCTCACGCCGAGGCCGAGGCTGCAAAGGCCAACCTCGAGCGCGGCGAGGAGCTCGAAAGTGTGTCCAAGCGTTTCACCCCCCGCGCGGTAGAGTCTCCCGCCGACCTGGGCATGGATGACTCCGAGATCCGCGAGTATTCGATCGTGCGCGCCATCAACGCCGCCGCGACCGGCAACTGGAAGGGCGCCGAACTCGAGCGCGAGGCTTCCGACGAGATCGCCAAGCGCGTAGGCCGCGACGCCAACGGCTTCTTCATGCCGTTCGACGTACAGCGCCAGAAGCGCGACCTGGTCGTGGGCACCACCACGGCCGGCGGGCACCTCGTCGAAACCGACCTCAAGTCGGGCAGCTTCATCGACATGCTCCGCAACCGCATGGCGGTCGTGCAGGCTGGCGCGACGTTCCTGTCCGGTCTTGAGGGCAACGTCGCCATCCCCCGTCAGACCGGCGGAGCGACCGGCTACTGGGTCGCAGAGTCAACGTCCGTCACCGAGTCGCAGCAGGCCGTCGATCAGGTCACGCTCGCTCCCAAGACCCACGGCGCCTTCACCGACATTAGCCGCAAGTTGCTCAAGCAGTCCTCGATCGACGTCGAGAACTTCGTTCGCAGCGACCTCGCCACCGTCTGTGCCCTCGGCATCGACCTCGCAGCACTCCACGGCACCGGCCAGGACAACCAGCCGACCGGCATCGCGGCTACCAGTGGCATCGGTTCGGTAGCAGGCGGCGACAACGGCCTCGCTCCGACGTGGGCGCACATGGTCGCGCTCGAGACGGAGATCGCGCAGGACAACGCCGATGTCGGCAACCTCGCCTACATCACGAACGCGAAGGTCCGCGGCAAGCTCAAGGGCACCGCGAAGGTTGCGTCGACTGACTCGCAGATGATCTGGCAGGACGGCGAGTATCCGATCAACGGGTACAAGTGCTACATCTCCAACCAGGTGTCCTCGACGCTCACGAAGGGCAACCAGAGCCTGTCGTCCGCGATCTTCTTCGGCAACTGGGCGGATCTGCTCATCGGGCAGTGGGGCGTGCTCGACATGCTCGTCGATCCCTACACCGGCGGTACCGCTGGCACCGTCCGCGTCGTCGCCCTCCAGGACGTAGACGTGGCAGTCCGTCACGCCCAGTCCTTCGCCGCCATGCTCGACGCCCTGACCGCCTAGAGAGCCTGAGAGAGAAGGAG
>CAYGKH010000174.1:0-4013 GCA_964350345.1 uncultured Coriobacteriaceae bacterium | reverse complement strand
GGGCATATCCGCTGTTGAAGATAAGGCCAGCCCCCAACACAATCGACCCGACAATCCTGGCCGCTCGAGAACTCATTCTCGCGTTGGCAACTGCCCCCGGCGGCACACTTGAGGCTGCTCCTCCGGGGAGTCCCGTGCCGGGCCCCTGATCATGTGCCTTCAGGCGTACCTCAGCCATTCTTCATACCTTCGGTGAGTCTACGGATGTTCCGGGGCTCAAGAACCGCGTAGGTAATCATCCCTGCTATGCCAGCCCAAACGACGGCAATCCAACGACCCGTAAGTGTTGCGCCCATGATTGCCACAAGCAGGTATACGCACACTCCAAACCCTGCGCACACAAGTTGCGTCCGAATCCTCCCTGTGCCATTCGCAAAGCTGGCCAGCACAGCCCACCATACGTACAGACTATAGTAAACAGCAAACGCACCGCCGTACCAGTAGTTGACTTCGATGGAGTGCACGCCAAGCCATACATTGAAGATTGGTTGAAGACTGACTGTAAGCCCGACCAGAACAAGAACGAGGCCTGGCACGTGACTGCGCAGCTTGCGGAACACACGGTCAATCCACTCGTGATCACCCATGAAATACGCCTCGGAAACAGCCGACCACATAGGAACAAGAGCAATCCAGACGAGGCTCGCCAACGCGCCATAAAGGCGGTTGTAGAGTTGATACTCCACGACGTCACTCGGCGAGATGGTCCGGGTAATTACGAGTTCAGAGCTACGGAATATGACGAGTGACATGAGCTGGAGTGCGAAGAAGCCCATCCCCAGCCCCAGAACCTTAGCGGCCGCGTCCCCGCTCGCCCTTCGAACATCGGGAAACGCGTGGCGCATACGACCCGCGAAGAGCCACAGTGTCAGCACGGCGAGCGGCAGGGTTGAACACACAAGATACAAGCTGGCAAGCACGAGAATCCCTGTCTGGTCACTTGACGTCGTGACCAGTGCCATACTCCCAAGCAACATCAGATTCGTCGCTAACCCCGTTGCATTTGATGCAGAAGGTAGCTGCATCGCATACAAGACGCTGTTCACGTTCTTCAGGACTAGCTGCACACACACCGCTACTATCACAACGAACACAGCCCACTGCAGGCTAGATGGGGTCACGAGCGCGCTGCTCACATTCAGCAGGGAATTCCAGTCCAACAGCACTACCGCCGCGGCCCCCGCGGTGAGCGCAGCCCCAGCAATCGACGCCGACAGCGCATACGTGGTGGAGACTAACGCCTTCTGCTCTGTTCTGTTGTCCTCGGCTAGCGCCTCAACCAGTCTGTTCCGCAGACCATTGCCTACTCCGAAATCGAACGTCATGATCCAGTTCAACACAGCGAGTAGGGTGAACCATAAGCCCAGTACCGTCGACGATGTGAAGAACCCTATGTAGACCCGCATCAACACGAGAGACACGAGGAAGCCGCCGCCCTTAATGAGGACAGACAGCACCATATGCCTCTTCAGATTACTGCTGCGACTCACGGATGCTCCGAAAACTATCGGGAACGGCATGACTCGGGCCATCCCGAACGACGCCCTCACCTGACCAGATCTCCTGCGCACAGACCGAGTATGGACGACTGAGCGAGGATCGGGGCCACTCGCAATCAGGGGACTTCCTGATTCGCCACGACATCTTACCGCGTGCGCCAGCAGATCGATTCGCACTACCTTGCGCTCCGCTCGACGCCACAATCAGCACCTGCCAGACTCCAGTAGGTGCTCCATCGCCCCCACGTATACGGACGGCGAGAACCACTGCTCTGCGCACTCCCTGGCCTCGCGACACATGAGAGCCCTACTGGCGGGGTCCAACGTCAACGCTCGTCGAAGAGCCGCAGTAACGTCGGCCGGGTGTTTGGACTTGACGCGCAGAGCGGACTTCCCATCTTCAAGATACTCGAAAAGGTCCGAACTAGCGTTGCAAATAACTGGAGTGGCAGACGCCAGACTCTCGACGACCTTAGTCGGAAAGCCAGCTCGTGCATACCTCTGTTCGTCTTCCCTAATCAGAATCGTGAAGTCCGCGTGCCTTAACTCATCGATTACACGCGAGTGAGAAACTCTGCCCATCGCCTGAATGCCCCGGCTGAAGAAGCTCGCGCCCATCGAGCCGCAGAGGTCTCGCAGCTGCGCCTCATCGATTCCAAGCAGGTACAAGGAAACTCTCTCTCGCTCTGGGGCAGTCAGTCTCATATAGCCCTGTACCACGCGACACATACTATCCTTCCGCCCGGGCGAACCGGCATACAAGATCCGAATTCGATCCGGACTCACATTCTTGTCCGTCGGATACTCGTCCAAGTCAAGTATCGCTGGAATCCTGACCGACTCGCAGCCGCGGCCTTCGAAATGCTGCTGCAGAAACCTGGATATGGCAATCACCTTCGTTGGGGGTGCTACCACCACGCGATTGAGCAGTTCCTTTGCGATGTAGCGATAGTCAAACCGTCCCAGTGTGAACTGTTCAGGGGAGTACCACTCGACGCTATCATGCAGCAGAATCTTCCCGTGCTTCTTCGCGTACTTCGGCAAGTAGACCATGGACCAGAACGGCATATCCGAAAACAACAGGTGGGTATAGGAATCTCCTTGCGCCCGCATGAACCGCCTGAGTCGAACGCCATGCATCACGTGGTCAACGAGCCGGTCGAACCGACGGCCCCTGCCTGCTCGCAGGCTAAAGGCCCAGACAGTTCCCGATTCCGGCTTGCCCATCCCAAGAACTTCCCAGGCGTATCCGAGGTGCTCGAATACACGCCCAAGCGCGCGGACTCGAAACGATCCAGCATCACCCCCTGGATATGCGTAGTAGTTGATGAACAGGATCTTCTGCTGCACGGCTGCGCATTCAGTAGCCCGAATGCCCGCTCGGCCCTCGCGAATCCCGGCGCACGTCTGCATCACGCCACCTCAGCCCACAGTCGCATGTACTGCGCTAACACCGCATCGAGTGAGTACTCGCTGAGCACCTTCTGGCGAGATCGCTGACCCATGTCCAAACGGAGCGCCTCGTTCTCGGAGAGTTCCAGCAGCGATTCAAGTAGTTCTTCAGGGCTGCACGGACTGACGGTCCGCCCACAACCGTCTGACAGCATCTCGGGAATCGCCCCCACGGAAGTCGCGATCGACGCCCTGCCCAACGTCATGGCTTCAAGCAACACGTTCGGGAACCCCTCGGTGTGGCTGGGGAGAACGAATATGCTGCTCCGCGCGAGCTCGATCATCGCAACATCGTGCTCAACCTCACCGTAGAACTCGACACCAGCGAGACAGAAAGTGCTGGACAGTTGCGACTGATACGAGTCCGAAATGGGACCGACTAGTTTCAACTTCCAGTCCCCGTGCTCTCTGCAGAAGTCAACCCAGGCAGTCAGCAGTTCGCCGATGCCCTTGCTGGGAATCACCCATCCTAGGTAGACGACCGACCTCTCGGGATTGGGTGCCATCGGGGGCAGTGCACCCACGTCCACCGGATTAGGAATGTACGCCAACTTCTCCGGACCAAACTCCTCGGCCAAAGACCCAAAGGTCGACTGATCGATCGCGATGGTTACTGTTGCTAGTGATATGGCACGACGAAACCATTGCCACTCTCGGGTACCCTGCTCACGCATCTCCGGAACTCTGCCGAAACGGACGTGGTATATACTCGGAACCCGCATTCGCCTCGCCAGGTACAGCAGCACCAGATCGCGCACAATCGCGAACTGCCCGCTCGATGTCAGATGCAGGATCCCGCAGCCGCTGCGAATTACGCGAAACACCGCAGCGGCAACGCGAACGATGTCGATGCCGCTTACAACGAACCGCTCATATGTGGAACGCCCGTCGACAGATCGGCGCCGCGGAGCTGTGTTCACAACCTCGAAAGACACTTCCCGGGAGCGGAGCTCAGCCGTGACCATCCGCGACCAATTGGCAATTCCCCCGTACGGCGGCGGCAGCGGAATAACGAAACACACCTTGGGTGTCACTGGATTAGACACTGCTTGAACTCTCGAC
>CAYGKH010000173.1:0-4036 GCA_964350345.1 uncultured Coriobacteriaceae bacterium | reverse complement strand
GCAAGGAGCACATCATCCGTCGCCTGAAGCAACACCCGCTTGCCCGCGTGTTGCGCCTCGACAAGATGACGCTCGCCGCGCTCGAGGTGACGTTGCGCACCTACGTCGACGAGCCCGCAGCGATCGCCGAGATCCCCACGTTGCGCATGCTCTCTATGCCCGCCGAGGAGGTCGCCACGCGCGCGACGGCGTTCGCTGTCCGGATCGCCGAAGGGCTCGACGCGGTCGGTGGCCAGGCAGAGGTCGACACCGCCATGGATGTCTCGCGGGCCGGCGGCGGTGCACTTCCGATGGCCGATATCCCTACGACCGTCGTGCGGGTACGTCCGCATGCGGGGGGTGTTGTCGACCTTGAGCGCGAACTGCGCCTCGGCGAGCCCACGATAGTAGCGCGGATCCGCGAGGACCGGCTCCTGCTCGATCCGCGCACCCTCTCTCCCACCGAGGAGCTCGAGGTAGCCGCCCGAATAGCGGCTGTCCTCCGCGAGGGGGCGTAGGCCACATGCCTTCGCTCGTACTCGGCACCGCCGGTCATATCGACCACGGCAAGTCTACGCTTATCAAAGGGCTCACCGGCGCCGACCCCGATCGTCTGGCCGAGGAGAAGGCGCGCGGCATCACCATCGAGCTCGGTTTTGCCCGGCTCGAACTGCCGAGCGGCCGCGAGATGGGCGTCGTCGACGTCCCGGGTCACGAGCGGTTCGTGCGCCACATGGTCGCGGGGGCGACCGGCATCGACGTCGTGCTGTTCGTCATCGCGGCCGACGACGGCATCATGCCCCAGACCCGCGAGCACCTCGCGATCCTCGATCTCCTCGGCGTACAGCGCGGCGTGGTTGCGCTCACGAAGGCTGATCTTGTCGACCCCGAGTGGCTCGAGCTCGTCGCCGAGGAGGTCGGCATCCTGCTCGACGGCACCGCCATCGAGGGCGCTCCGATCGTGCCCGTCTCTGCAACCACCGGCTCCGGGATCGACGAACTGCTGAAGACCCTCGATTCGATCGCAGGCGAGGCGCCCTCGCGCCAGGCGAACCTGCCGATGCGCCTGCCCGTCGACCGGGTGTTCACCATCGCCGGTGCCGGGACGGTCATCACCGGCACGATGTGGTCGGGTCAGGTCGCCAAGGACGACCCCGTGGAGGTCTTGCCGGGTGGCCGGGAGGCGCGCATCCGTGGGGTGCAGGTGCACTCGGAGGCGGTCGGCAAGGCGAGCGCCGGTCAGCGGGTGGCACTCAACGTCGCCGGCCTCGATCGCGACGAGATCGCGCGCGGCGACGTTGTGGCCGCCCCCGGAACACTCTCGGTGACCGACCGCTTCGACGCGCGCTTCACCTTCCTCGGCGAGCCGGGGCGGACCGAGCCGTTCGAGTCGGGCACACGTGTGCATGTGCACCACGGTACGAGGGAGGTGCTCGGCCGGGTGCTCCTCATGGACGGCGATGAGCTCGCTCCCGGCGAATCTTCGCTCGCGCAGGTCCGCCTTGAGGAGCCGATCGCGCCGCGCTACGGTGACCGCTACATCGTGCGCTCCTACTCGCCCGTCTACACCATCGGCGGCGGGCTGGTGCTCGACGTACTCCCGCCGAGGCGTTCCCGCTTGAAGCTTCACGAGCGCGAACTGCTCGACGCTTTGCTCGCAGGCGACCTGTCCGGTGCAAGTACCGGCCTGATCGCCGCACGGGCGCTCCCGATGTCATCGGCCGAGGTCTCCGCTGCTCTTGGCGTTCCGCGCGCCCAGGTCGCCGACGAACTTAACCGGGCGGGCGGGCTTGAACGGCTGAAGGTCGGCAGCGAGACGCTCTTCGCGGCTACGGAGACTCTCGAGAGTCTCGTTGCCGCGATCGAGAGTGAGCTGCTCGCATTCCATGAAGCCGAGCCCAGGGCCACCGGCATCGCCACGCTTGCCCTGCGCGATCGCGTCGACCGCAGGCTTGCCCCTAAAGTGTTCGATGCGCTACTCGAGGTCGCGGCCGGGCGCGGTGTCGCTGTCGCCGAGAGAGGGCAGGTCCGTCACCCGAAAGCCGCAGTCTCCGCTCTCGCCGCGGAGCAGGCGGCTCGCGAGGGACTCGCCCCGCTGATCGCCCGTGACGGGCTTGCGCCGAGGAAGGTCGCGGAGTGGGCGGCCGAGGCCGGCGTGGACGCGGGCGTGGCGCGCAAGGTCCTCGCAGCTTTCGTCGCCGAGGGACGTGCCGTGCGCCTCGGCCCGGACATGCACTTCGATGCCACCGCACTCCAGGCCGCGGAGGGAAGGATGGTCGCTTTCCTGCAGGAGCAGGGGAGTGCCACTGCGGCCCAGCTGCGTGATGTCCTCGGCGTGAGCCGCAAGTACGCGATTCCTTTGCTTGAGCGCTTCGACTCGGTCGGGCTCACGAAACGCGACGGGGACCTCCGGGCACTGCGGAAAGACTGATTCCCTGATTCCGGCCGTACTCTGCCCGGCAGAGGTGTCATTTCACATATAACGCATAGACACTATGCGTTATATTGCCACTCCGCTGTGGTACGTTCTGTCTGTCGCCACGCGCGGACAGGACTTTCACGCGACCGATCGGAGGCTCATCATGGCCGAGTTTGCTCACTACTTCGACAGCGTCGCCGACACCATCGGACACACCCCTGTGGTTCCGCTGCACCGCCTCTCCGCCGACCTGCCCGCACGCGTTCTGGTCAAGCTCGAGTCGCGCAACCCCGGCGGTTCGGTCAAGGACCGGATCGGTCTTGCGATGGTCGTAGATGCCGAGAAGAGAGGGCTTATCATGCCCGGTGAGTCGGTGATCGTCGAGCCGACAAGCGGCAATACCGGTATCGCCCTGGCGCTCATCGGCGCTTCGCGCGGATACCGGGTGATCCTCACCATGCCCGAGTCGATGTCCCTCGAGCGTCGCAAGCTCCTCAAGGCCCACGGTGCGCAACTCGTGCTCACACCAAAGGAGACGGGAATGAGGGGTGCCATCGAAGAAGCCGAGCGTATAGCTGCTCGGACCCCGGGCGCGTGGATTCCGGCCCAGTTCGACAATCCGGCGAACCCCGCCATCCACTACGGCACCACCGGTCCCGAGATCGACGCGGCTGTGGGCGATGCGAAGCTCGGCGCGCTCCTGGCGGGTGTGGGCACGGGCGGGACGATCAGCGGCGCTGGCCGCTACCTCAAAGAGAAACGCCCGGAGACGTTCGCTATCGCGGTCGAGCCTGCCGAGTCGCCTATCATCACGCAACTCCGCGCGGGCGAGGAACTGACCCCCGGTCCCCACCTCATCCAGGGCATTGGTGCGAACTTCATTCCGTCGAACCTCGACGTCGATCTTCTCGATGAGGTGATTCCCGTCGACGGGGACACCGCAATTCAGATGGCCCGTCGCCTCGCAGCCGAGGAAGGACTGCTGGTGGGCATTTCGAGCGGTGCGAACGTCGCGGCGGCTCTTCGGGTGGCCGCGCGTCCGGAGATGGCTGGCACGGTGATCGTCACCGTCGCCCCGTCCACCGGGGAGCGCTACCTGAGCACCAAACTCTGGGAGGAGGTCGGGTAGCCATGCGGGTCTCGCAGAGGATCGACTATGCGCTCAGAGCCCTGGTGCTGCTCGCAATGCAGCCCGGGGGCACGCATGTGGCCGCCGGAGACCTCGCCGATCGCCTCATGCTGCCGCGGCGCTTCGTCGAACAGCAGATAACGGCACTGGCACGGGCTGGTATCGTCGTCTGCCGTCGCGGGGCGGGTGGAGGATGTGCGTTGACCGGACCGGCCGAGGGGTTCACCGTTCACGACGTCGTGTCGGCACTCGAAGGCGTCGTCATCGATGTCCCGCGCCAGCAGGACTCCGCCGTGGCTGATGTGTGGCGCGAACTAGCCGCGTCGGCCGACGGCTACCTTGCCTCGGTGACCATCGCTGATCTTGCAGAAGCACAACGCGACATCGATGCTCGCTCCGCCCCCGTCTACCACATCTAGAAGAAGTGGATGGGCGCCCCGAAGCCTACGTGTGTTGAATGCTTGACTTTCGCCTTCCCCTATATGCACTATAACGGTGCATAATCGTTG
>CAYGKH010000172.1:0-4057 GCA_964350345.1 uncultured Coriobacteriaceae bacterium | reverse complement strand
GACCCCGAGCCCGTGAACTACTGCACCGACTGCACGGTCGAGTACCAGGCGAGCATGAAGGCCGAGGGCCGGTGCTCGTTCGTGAAGGTGAAGTTCGTGCGGCTCGGCGGCTCGGCGGTCTACGGGAGGAGGCCGAGGAAGTGAAGAAGCGCTCGGCCCAGCTTACACTGAAGTTCCTCACCGAGCCGAAGGTCAAGGACAAGGTGAAGGCCTGGTACGACCGCCTCAGAGCCTGGTCGTACGCGCCGGTGCAGAACGGGATGGGCGTCCACGGGATACCGGATCGCGTCGGATGCGTTCCGGTCTTGATTACTCCGGAGATGGTCGGTAAAATCTTCGGCTTGTTCGTAGCGATCGAATGCAAGGGGGAGGGCAGGAGGGGAGAAAAAGACAGGGGGTGTACTCCGAACCAGGTCGAGCAGTTGAAGGGTATCGGGGCAGCAAACGGAGTCGCGCTCGTGTGCGACGGTGAAGAAGACCTAAGGAGCCTAGATTGGATCTTGCAGATATCGCCAACGACGTCCAAGAGCAACGCCTGAACCAGCAGATCGCCGACGCGAGGAAGCCGAAGCCGGTGGATGTTCCCGCTGACTTCGACGGCATCCGGTGCATCGACTGCGGCGACCCGATGGAGATGCTCCGGCGCACCTCGAACCGCGTCCGCTGCGCCGAGTGCCAGGAGTTCTTCGAGCGAGACACGAAGCGGCGGAGGATCCGGGGCGAGGAATGAGTTTCCTCGTCTCCCCGGAGCACAAGCTCCTCGTGATGCCAGACCCCCAGCGGGTCTGTTCTCTCGTCGACACGGCGCGCTCGATCGAGCGCAACGGGCACCAGCTCGCACTCGTCCCGCACGGTGTCGTCGAGGCCGCGAAGCTCCGCGAGGCGGGGTACCTGGTCCCCTCGCCGATCGGGTACCGGTACAACTGGCCAGGAAAGTACGAGAAGCCGTTCGATCATCAGAAGGAGACCGCGGCGTTCGCGACGTTCCACCGGCGCCTCTACATCCTCAACGGGATCGGCACGGCGAAGACGCTCTCGGCCATCTGGGCGGCGGACTTCATGATGCGCGAGCGGGTCATCCGCAAGGTACTCGTCGTCGCCCCGCTCTCTACTCTCGACCTGGTCTGGGGTAACGAGCTCTTCCTGAACGTGACCGACCGGACCTACGGCGTGGTCCACGGCACGAGCGCGCGGCGCCACAAGGTCCTCGCGTCCGACAAGGACTTCTACATCGTCAACCACGACGGCGTCGAGACGATCGCCGAGGCCCTCCAGCGCCGGCCCGACATCGACCTGGTCATCATCGACGAGCTCGCGCACTACGCGAACCAGAACACGGACAAGTGGCGCGCGCTGAAGTCCGTGATCACGCCGCTACGCCGCGCGTGGGGCATGACTGCGACGCCGATCGCGAACGAGCCGTCCGACGCGTGGGCCCAGGGGAAGCTCATTACCCCCTGGACTATGCCGCCATACTTCACGGCCTTCCGCAACATGACGATGGTCCAGCGCACGCAGTACCGCTGGGAACCGAGAGAGGAGGCCCCGAGGGTCGTTTACGCGCACCTCACGCCGGCCGTGCGCTACGCGCGGGACGAGTGCCTCGACCTCCCGCCGACGCTCTACCAGGACCGCGCGGTCGAGCTCACGGCCGTCCAGAAGAAGCACTACACCGAGCTCCAGAAGGAGCTCTACACCGAGCACGCCGAGGGGAAGGTCACCGCGATCAACGAGGGCGTGAAGCGGATGCGCCTGATCCAGGCCGCGTGCGGGGTCCTCTACGACACCGAGGGCCGGCACATCCCGATCGACGCGCGCCCGAGGATGCAGCTCGTGTTCGACACGATCGCGCAGGCCGGCGAGAAGGCGATCGTGTTCGCGCCCTTCATCGGCGTCGTCCACCTACTGCGCGACGCCATCGCGAAGCACTGGCCCTGCGAGCTGGTCTACGGCGCGATCTCGAAGGGCAGGCGGAACGAGATATTCGCCGAGTTCCAGAGCGGCCAGAACCTCCGCGTCCTCGTCGCGCACCCCGAGTGCATGGCCCACGGCCTCACGCTCACGGCCTCGAACACGATCATCTGGTACGGCCCGCCCGAGACGAACGACGAGTACATGCAGGCGAACGGACGGATCACGCGCGCCGGCCAGCGGTTCACCGCGAACATCATCAACGTGCAGTCGACCGCGCTCGAGCGGAACATCTACAAGCGCTTCCGCGCGCAGGAGTCCGTCCAGGGCATCCTGCTCGAAATGGTCAGGAAAGGAGAACCACTATGAGCAAGCTGGTAACATGCACGAAATGCGGGTGGGTTCACGTACTGCTCACACGCGAAGACGCCCAGAAGTCTGTCGACGACTTCAACGAGTTCTCGAAGACGCTTGACCATCAGGAGTTCCTTGATTTCTATGGCGGACGTGCCGCGTCGATCGCTACCTACGAGCGATGCTTCGGGTGCGGAGCGACTGACCCGATGCGATGGCACAAGCCCGGCGACTGCCCCGACGGAGTCACGGTACAGGGCACAGTGCTGGCTCCTGAGGGGTGGTGGTGCGAAGTATGCGAGGAGATCCACTATGCAGGACATTAATACGGCCGAAGTAAAAGGACTTCGGAGTTTCATTGTAAGCCACTAGACAACCCTATCTGTCCGTGCTATCCTACTTGAATAACTAGACGGAGAACAACGTGTCCGACGAGCAGATCCACATCCAAGACGATGAGCTGATCAAGAAGTATATCGAGATCCGGGACGACATTGACCGGCTCCAGAACGAGTGCGACGCGAAGATCAAGCCACTGAAGGAGATCCTCTCGGCGATGGAGACCTGGTTCCAGGGCCAATTCAACGAGCGCGGCGTCGAGTCCTCGAAGACCCAGTACGGGACCGCGTTCACGCAGACCAAGACCCAGGTCTCGGTCGACAACATGGACTACTTCGTTAAGTTCGTCGACGAGAACAAGGCCTGGAACTTCCTCAACAAGGTCGTGAACAAGACCGCCGTCGAGGAGTATATCGCCCAGCACAACGTCCCGCCGCCGGGCGTGAAGACCGTCACGATGCGCGTCGTCCAGGTGCGACGGCCGAAGTAACAGAACACGGGCGTGCGTCACACTTAACCCGGGCTGACGACCTGGGCGCCCTCCCCCTGATGTTGCATTTCCTCGTGGTTTGTTCGCAGTTACCTATGATTTGTACCAAGGAGACCTCATGTCCGAGCATCTTGCAGTCGTCCGCGCAGCAACCGCAGTGATCCCGTCGCAGCTCCCCGCGTTCCTCCAGACCCCCGAGGCCATCGCCGAGGCCGAACGCTTCAACGCCGCGGTCTCGGGCGGCATCACGTCGGGCGGGTTCCCCCAGCTCACGCTCGGCGGGGGCAAGTTCCATATCGAAGACTCGTCGGTCGAGCCGCGCAAGCAGCTCGTCACGTACGACCAGGGCGGCGTCGCGGTCCCGGCGATGCAGCTCGAGATGGTCATCGTCGGCGGGAACCCGTTCCTCTCGAAGGTCTTCTACCTGAAAGACTGGCAGGAGGGCGACAACGCCGAGCCGGACTGCTCGTCGGACAACAGCATCACGCCCGACGCGCACATTCCGAACCCGCAGTCCGCCGCGTGCGCGACGTGCCGCCAGAACGAGTGGGGCTCGAAGGTCAACAAGACGACCGGGAAGGAAGCGAAGGCCTGCTCCGACTCGAAGCGCGTCGTGCTCCTCTCGGTCCACAACCTCGACTTCAAGGCGCTCGGCCTGAAGATCCCGGCGGCCTCGCTGAAGGAGTTCGGCGCCTACGTCCGGACCCTCGACCGCCCGGGGATCTCGATCCCGTTGAACGCCGTCGTGACCCGGCTGATGTTCGACCCGACCGTGACGTTCCCGAAGCTGAAGTTCTCGTTCGTGCGTATGCTGACCGAGGCCGAGTACCGCAAAGTCGTCGAGCGCTCGACGTCCGAGGAGGTCAAGCGGATCGAGACCCCGGCGCGCGCCGCGCGTTCGCTGCCCCAGCTCGCAGCGCCCCAGGGCGCCCCGCAACAGGCGCCCGCTCCAGCGGCCCTCCC
>CAYGKH010000171.1:0-4058 GCA_964350345.1 uncultured Coriobacteriaceae bacterium | reverse complement strand
TTGCGCCTCAGGCGAGGCTTCGCGCTCGGCAACACGAACCGCGTTCCAACGGGCGGCGCTGTTGATGACTGTGGCGATGAGAAGCAAGCCGACGATGGCCACCAGTGCGATTCCGAGAACCCTCACGGCGACAAAGACTGCAGCCTGCACGCCGCTCTTCACGCCGTCCGCGACCCCGGCGACCCGTTCGCGGACCCCATGGATGCGCAGTTCGCGCTCGGCTCGTTTGCGCACACCCGAACTCCGACGCGAGCCGCGCCACCCGGAGGGCATCTCTGGCGCCTCGGCGGGTCGGCGTACGCGACGGCGAGAGTCGCTCGCGGGCCCGTGAGAGCGGCGGCGTCGCGGAGGCGGCGTGGCGTCACGTCTCCGGGCGCTCATCGGTGAACCCGGCTCTCGGCGACGGCGTTCCACGCCGCGAGGGTCTGGGGGTGGAGGTGCTTTCTCCTCTTGAGCAGGTGCAGGAGCGAGGCCGTATAGGCCTGTGCGTACAACTCTTCCAGTCCGAACCGGCCGATCGCACCGCGCAGCTCCTCCACGCCATCGAAGTCGCGACCCGGTTCGAGCATGTCGGCCAGGTAGACGACCATGTCCAGATCGCCCATGCCGGGTGCTCCGGTCGTGTGGCGCTCGATGGCTGTGGTGATGCGTTCCGAGAGCCCCGGAAGCGTGTCGCGTACGGTCAGTGCGCCGACCCGTGCGTGCAGCAGGTAGGGTACCGCCCGGTCGACATCGGTGATATCGACGCCGAGAGCCTCGGCCTGGGCAAGGAGTCGATCCGATCCAAGCTCACGCGCCCAGTCGTGCAACAATCCGCCGAGGTAGCCTTCGGCCGGGTCGATGCCGTAGACATCGGCGAGCCGAGACGCGGTCTCGGCGGCCGCGACACTGTGCGCGTACGCGCCGGCGCCGAGGCGCGCGGCGAGTGCGGCGCGGGCCTCCTCGGCGGTCACGGTCACGACCGGCCACCCTCACGGTAGAGCCGGTACTTGTGGATGTAGGAGGCGACCGCCTCGGGCATGAGATAGCGGATCGGACGGCGCTCGACGACGCGAGCGCGTATATCGGTCGACGAGATCGCCAGGGCGGGCACCTCGATGAACTCGATCCCCAGGGCCGCGAGCTCCTCGGCGTGCTCGGTGCGTGCTGTATCGAGGTCGTATCCCGGTCGCGTGGCCGCGATGAAGGTCGCAAGCCCCCGGAATCCCTCGGCTTCCCTCCACGTCACGATCTCCCACACCGCATCGGCGCCCGTGATGAAGAACAGTTCCGTCTGCGGTCCGTACATCTCACGGAGCGCATGTAGGGTATCGACGGTGTAGGAGAGTCCCGGCCGGTCGATCTCCATACGCGAAACGTCGAAGTCCGGGTTGGCCGCCGTCGCGATGACAGTCATAAGGTACCTGTGCTCCGCCGAGGTAACGGCCTGGGAGGTCTTGCGCGCAGG
The DNA here is from genome assembly GCA_964350345.1 of uncultured Coriobacteriaceae bacterium. Taxonomy (GTDB): domain Bacteria; phylum Actinomycetota; class Coriobacteriia; order Anaerosomatales; family SLCP01; genus JAUVXE01. Next base: position 2,611 of record CAYGKH010000171.1, on the reverse strand, counting down.
ACGTCCTGTCGGCATGAAGAGCACGCGGTCCAGGTTGAACTGGACGAGCGCTTCCTCAGCCGTCACGAGGTGTCCGAAGTGGACGGGATCGAAGGTCCCGCCCATAATGCCCAGGCGCGTCGTGGTCCTCACTCCCGGATCTGTCCACTTCCCATGGCGATGAACTTGGTCGATGTGAGCGCCGCGAGACCCATCGGGCCACGGGCGTGCAACTTCTGTGTGGAGATGCCGATCTCGGCACCGAGGCCAAACTCGCCGCCGTCGGTGAATCGCGTCGAGGCGTTCACGTAGACCGCCGCAGCGTCCACCTCGGCGAGGAATCGCCGAGCGGCCGAGTAATCGCCCGTCACGATCGCCTCGGAGTGCTTGCTGCCGTAGGTGTTGATGTGTGTGATGGCCTCATCGAGTCCGGAGACGACCTTCACCGAGATCTTCATGCCGAGATACTCCGTACCCCAATCCTCCTCGGTGGCGGCCTCGATGCGCATGACAGCACCGAGCGAGCGGACGTGCTCGTCGGCGATGATCGTCACGCCTGCCGACTCGAGCTCTCGCAGGATCGGTGGCAGGACTCGCGCGAAGACCTCCTCGTCGACGAGCAGGCTCTCCGCGGCGTTGCAGACCCCCGGTCGCTGGACCTTCGCGTTCACGACTATCCGGCGGGCCATATCGGCGTCGGCCGCGCTGTGGACGTAGACGTGGCAGTTCCCGACACCGGTCTCGATCACGGGTACCTTCGCATTCTCCACCACGCTGCGGATCAGGCCCGCACCACCGCGAGGAATGAGGACGTCGATGTGGCCGTGCAACCCCATGAGCTCCTCGGCAGCCTCGCGCTCGGTGGACTCCACGCTCTGGATGCTGCCATCGGGCATGCCAGCCCCACTGGCCGAGTTCGCCAGCACGCGCGTGAGTGCGAGGTTGGAGTTCACAGCGAGCGACCCGCCACGCAGGATCACCGCGTTGCCCGTCTTGATGCACAGCCCCGCCGCATCTGCGGTCACGTTGGGGCGCGCCTCGTAGATGATCGCAACGACACCGAGGGGGACGCGGATCTGCGTGAGCTGGATCCCATTGGGGAGCGTGTGCCCCTCGATGACCTCGCCGATGGGGTCCGGCAGCAACGAGAGCGCCTTGAGCGACTCGGACATGGACTTCAGCCGCCCCGGAGTCAGCTCGAGCCGGTCGAGAAGGGATTCGGCGACGTTTCTGGTCCGTGCCGCATCCATATCGACCGCATTGGCCGCGAGTATCTCCTCTTGGCCGTGCATGAGTCCGTGCGCCATCGCCAGCAGAGCACGATTGCGCTGATCGGTCGAGGTGTTGCCGAGCCTGCGGCTCGCCACCCTGGCCCTTCGAGCGAGATTCATCACTTCCGGCATCCGTCGATTCCTTCCCGTCACACTCCGTGCCCCGCACCGTTGCGGGACCAGCCAACTCCTTAGAGGATCACCAGGTGGTCCCGGTGAACGACCTCCCTGCCCGCAGCCTGCGGAAGCATCTCGGCGATGCGTGGCGACGTCATGCCGCGCACCGACTCGAGATCGACCGAGGACAGCCCCGCAAGACCCCGTGCGATCACGTCGCCCGACAGGTCCTTCAATACTATCGCATCACCGGCCACGAACGGACCTTTCACGCTCACGACACCGGCCGGCAGCAGACTCTTGCCACGCTCTAGGAGAGCAGTCCGGGCCCCATCATCGATCACGACCTCGCCCTTCGCTGCTCCGCCAAGAGCGATCCACAGCTTCCGTGCACCGAGTCCGGCCTTTCCTCCGGCGAAGAGGGTGCCCACAGGCATACCAGCGACCGCATCAACGACCACGTTTTCGCGCCGGCCGTCACACACCACCATCGGGATCCCGGCCCGCATCAGGACCTTGGCCGCTTCCACCTTCGTCGCCATGCCGCCCGAGCCGATCGGCGAGCCGGTCCCGCCCGCTGCGGAGAGCATCTCGGGCGTCAGCTTCTCGACGTGCTCCAGCAGACGCGCTCCCCCGTTCTCGCGGGGATCTGAATCGTAGAGGCCCGCGATGTCGGTCAGCAGCACCGCCAGGTCGGCTCCGACCATCGTCGCCACGAGCGCCGCGAGCGTGTCATTATCGCCGAAGCGGATCTCGTCGACTGCGACGGTGTCGTTCTCGTTGACGATCGGCACGACACCCAGACTAAGCAGCCGTTCGAGCGTGTCGCGTGCATGGAGGTATGCCTGCCGATGTGCGGTGTCATGGCGCGTGACGAGTACCTGACCAACGGTCATCCCCCGTGCGGCGAACAGTGCTGCATACATGCCGAGGACCTGCACCTGCCCCACTGATGCCGCCGCCTGAAGCGTGGGCATGTCGGTGGGCCTGGTCGCAAGATCGAGTGACTCGATCCCTGCGGCAATGGCCGCGGACGTCACGAGCACGACCTCTACCCCGGCGGCGCGAACTGTCGCGATCTGCTCGACGAGAGAATCGACGAAGACACGGTCGAGCCCCTCACCCTCGGGGGCGAGAGTCGAACTCCCCACCTTGATCACTACCCGCCTTAGGTCCGCCATCTACCCCTCCCCCTGCGACCGCTGTCCCTCCGGTTCATCCGCCACCTCGACCGACCCCGGCTC
>CAYGKH010000170.1:0-4076 GCA_964350345.1 uncultured Coriobacteriaceae bacterium | reverse complement strand
TCGTGCGACCAATACTTCGATCACATCCTCGTCCACACCGGTCAGAACTGGGACTTCGCGCTCAACGGGGTGTTCTTCGATGACTTTGAGCTGCGCGAGCCTGACCACTTCCTCGAGGCCGCTGGCGGTTCGCTTGGCACTACAATGGGTGCGATAATCGCCAAGTCGTTCGAGGTCCTCGAGAAGGAGCGGCCGGATGCACTTCTCGTGCTTGGCGATACCAACTCGGCGCTCTCGGCCATCTCCGCGAAGCGTCTTAAGATCCCGATATTCCACATGGAGGCTGGGAACCGCTGCTGGGACTGGAACGTCCCCGAGATGGTGAACCGCACCATCGTGGATCACATCGCCGACATCAACCTGCCGTATACGGAGAACTCACGGCGGTATCTACTCTCGGAGGGCATCGACGGCAAGACTATCTTCGTCACGGGTTCTCCGATGACCGAAGTCCTGCGCGATATGGCCCCCAAGATCGAGGCAAGCGGCGTTCTCGATAAGCTTGGGTTGGAGTCAGGGCGGTACCTGGTGCTCTCGGCGCACCGCGAGGAGAACATCGACGATGAGGCGACGTTCCTCTCGCTTATGCAAGGAGTCAATCATCTGGCAGAACGCTATCAGATGCCGATCATCTATTCGGCTCATCCGCGTTCTCGCAAGTTCATCGAGGCGCGCGGTTTCGAGTTCCACCCGCTCGTGCGCGTGCACGAGCCCTTCGGCTTCACCGACTATGTGAAGTTGCAGGCCAACAGTTACTGCGTCCTCTCGGACAGCGGCACACTTTCGGAAGAGAGTGCGATGCTCGGTTTTCCTGGTGTGTTGATCCGTACCTCGACCGAGCGCCCGGAGGCCCTTGACGCCGGCACTGTGGTGATCGGGGGAGTGACCGGCATCGATATCGAGCAGGCGGTCGACCTGGCCGTAGGTCTCGCAGCTGCTGACGCGGAGGTCGGTCGGGTTCCAGACTACGAGGACGCCTGCGTCTCCACCAAGGTGGTCAAGATCATCCAGAGCTACGCGAAGATCGTCGACATCACGACGTGGAGGAAGAGCGGCACGCGGTGAAACGTGCGCTCGATATCGCGGTGTCGCTGGTCCTGCTCACGCTGCTCACGCCGGTTCTGGTCGCAGTGGCGGCGGTCGTGCGTGCAACCCTCGGCTCACCTGTGCTGTTCTTGCAGGAGCGACCAGGCCTCGGCGGCAAACCGTTTCGTATCTACAAGTTCCGTTCGATGACGGCGGAACCCGACGGGGGCGAGACCCCGCTTTCCGACGGGGAGCGACTCACACGGGCAGGAAGTCTGCTGCGCTCGACCTCCATCGATGAGCTCCCGCAACTCGTGAACGTGCTCAAGGGCGATATGAGTCTGGTAGGGCCGCGCCCGCTCCTCATGCGCTATCTGGACCGCTACTCAGCGGAGCAGGCACGCCGTCACGAGGTGCGCCCCGGCATCACCGGATGGGCGCAGGTCAACGGCCGTAATGCTCTATCATGGGACGAGCGGCTGGCGATGGACGTCTGGTACGTGGACAACCGTTCACTCATGCTGGATGCGAAGATTCTCCTGATGACGGTTGGACAGGTCTTCCGCCGCACAGGCGTCTCCGAAGAGGGAAGCGCGACGATGACCGAGTTCATGGGTCCAGGAAGACACGACACGAGCGCTGCCAGCAACTCTGAGGAGCAGTGATCAGGCGTATGCGGGTTGCGATCATCGGTGCGGGCGGACACTCCAGGGAGGTCGCCGATCTTGTTGTCGCATGCGGACACGAGGTTGCGGGCTTTGCAGACGGTTCGGGACCGGGTGTGCATGTTCCTACGGGCGCTCATGTGGTGGCCGATCTTTCGGAGCTCTCGTATGACGCCGTCACTCTCGCGGTTGGTGATGTGCGGGCGCGCGAGCGCTTTTGGCACGAGATGCCCGATGGTGCCGTTCTCGCTACCCTCGTGCACCCCACCGCCTCGGTGAGCGTCCATGCGCGGGTCGCGCCCGGGTGTCAGGCGATGCAGAACGTGGTCGTCAGTTCGACCGCGGCTGTGGGCGAGAATGCGATCTTGAACGTGGGCTGTTACGTCGCTCACGACTGTGAGGTCGGCGCACACTCTCATGTGGCACCTGGCGCGGTGCTTTCCGGGGGGGCCTCGGTCGGGGTTGCTGTGCTCTGCGGCGCCGGCTCGGTCCTTCTTCCCGGGGTCCATGTCGGCGATGGTGCTACCGTGGGTGCAGGGGCTGTGGTCACTGCGGACGTGCCTGCCGGCTTCACGGTCGCCGGAGTGCCCGCACGGCGGACGGGAACGGAGACCCATGCCGAGTAGGTGGCCTCTCTTCGCAGATGACGAGATCGCGGCGGTCGAGGCCGTGTTGCGATCCGGCAAGATCAACTACTGGACCGGTGATGAGGGTCGCGCCTTCGAGCGGGAGTTCGCAGCCTATGTCGGCGTGCCGCATGCGGTCGCCGTAGCCAACGGGACGGTGGCGCTGGAACTCGCGTTGCGGGCGGTGGGGATCCGCCCCGGTGATGACGTGATCGTTCCTGCACGCACCTTCGTAGGGACCGCGACCGCGGTGGCTGCAGTGGGTGCACGGCCGATCTTCGCCGACGTTGACAGCGACTCCGGTGTGGTGACGGTCGAAACGCTACAGGACGCCTGGACGCCGGCGGCACGCGGTGCGATCGTGGTCCACCTCGCTGGCTGGCCGGTGGATATGGATGCCGTGATGTCGTGGGCTGCCGAGCGCGATCTGCTCGTGATCGAGGACTGCGCACAGGCGCACGGCGCAACTTGGCGAGGTGCCCCGGTGGGAAGCCTCGGCGATGCAGGAGCGTTCTCGTTTTGCCACGAGAAGATCATCTCTACTGGCGGCGAGGGTGGGATGGTGACTACTGCTAGTCACGACGTTTGGGGGCGTGCCTGGTCGTACAAGGACCACGGGCGCGACTTCGACGCGGTCGAGCGCATGCAGGGCTCGTCGAAGTACGAGTTCAAGTGGCTGGTGAAGAACCAGGGCACCAACTGGCGGATGACCGAGATGCAGGCCGCTATCGGCCGGATACAGCTCCGTAAGCTCGACGGATGGGTGGCTCACCGAAGGGGTAACGCGGGAGTCCTCGACGAGGGGCTCGCTGGTGTCCCCGGTGTCCGGATCCCGGTGCCGCCGGTTGAGGCGGGACACTCCTACTACAAGTATTACTTCTACGTCAGGCCCGGGATGCTTCTCCCCGGGTGGGACCGTTCGCGTATACTTTCTGAGGTGAACGCCAGAGGGGTCGTATGTGCACAAGGGGCCTGCCCGGAGATCTACCGGGAGCAGGCGTTCGCAGAGCGGGGGTACCACCCAGGACACCGCTTGCCGGTGGCAAGTGAGCTCGGTGAGACCTCGGTGATGGTCCAGGTCGATCCGACGCTCGGTGTCGAGGATATGCGAAGGGTCGTAGCCGTCGTCGCCGACGTGATGAGCGAGGCGACCGGGCATGCGGGGTAAGCTTGCAATCAGGGGGAGTTCGCAAACGATGAGCCGTGATTCCGGTTTGCTTTTCGAACTCAAGAGCCGGCTGCGAACATCCCGGCGGCTGCAGGTCTTCCTCATGGCACTCGCTGACGCGGCCGTTGTCGCGGTAGCCGTCTTCCTCGCCTACTTCGCCCGTTTCGAGGGCTCTATCCTGCCGGAGTTCACTGGCCAGGTCGTCGAGTACGCGATCGTGGCAGTGCTCGTCCATATCGTCTCGCTTCGCCTGTTCGGCCTCTACCACATGGTGCTGCGCTACGTGGGCGTCGAGGCGCTCTCCCGTCTTGGTGTTGCTGTCTTCGCGGCGGTCGTTCTGCTCTTGGTCGGCAACTCGCTGATCACCAGTCAGAGCGGGGCCCGGCTGGTGCCGTACGGGGTCGTCATCCTCACAGGCCTCTTCGCATTCGTGGGATTGGGCGCTCTGCGGAGCTTCAGTCGACTCGCAGTGGTCATGAGTCGTGGTTCGTCAACACGGGGCGGGAAGCCCGTGCTGATCATCGGCGCAGGAGACGCGGGTTCGCTGTTGCTTCGCGACATCGAGAACCAGCCCGACCTCGGGTTGCGTGT
>CAYGKH010000169.1:0-4130 GCA_964350345.1 uncultured Coriobacteriaceae bacterium | reverse complement strand
GAACCGTGGTAGCTTTCACTTGTACGGTGACCTTTCTTCTGGGGACTTTGGCTGTGTTGCAACTACCATTATCCCAGCTCGGAGGGTCACCGTCTTCTATTTCCAGTACAAAACCCAGTGGCTTCGTGGAGAATCGAGGCAAGGCACTCGAGCGATCTGCATCGTGGCGGGTACAAACCCCGTATGGATGTGCCCAGCCCAACAATCCTCGTCCTGAACTGTGGCAGCTCGTCGATCAAGTACGAGATGTTCTCGACGGACCCCCGGCGCTCGCTGCTGGAAGGTGAGATCGAGGGCATCGGCGGGTCGGAGGAGGACTACACAATCGCCATGGAGCACGTCTTCGATACGCTCGCCGAAGCAGGCGCTATCGGAGACTCCTGCGAATTCACGGCGATCGGTCACCGGGTCGTGCACGGCGGCGACCTGTTCGTGGACCCGGTGCGCATAGACGACGAGATCGTCGAGCGCATCCGTCATCTGGCGCGCTTCGCACCGCTGCACATCGGCGCCAACCTCACAGGCATCGCGGCTGCACGCACTGTGTGCCCGGACGTCCCCCACGTCGCGGTCTTCGACACCGCGTTCCACCGGACGCTCCCCGAGCACGCGCGAGAGTACGCACTTCCGCGCCCGCTCGCCCAAGCACACGGAATCCGCCGCTACGGATTCCACGGCACCTCACACGAGTACGTCGCCCGGCAGGCCGCACTGTTCCTCGGCCGACCGATCGAGGACCTGAACCTTATCTCGCTGCATCTGGGCAACGGTGCAAGCGCGACCGCCATTCGTGGTGGGCAGAGCGTGGATACCTCGATGGGGTTGACGCCGCTTGAGGGGCTCGTCATGGGCACGCGCTGCGGGGACGTCGACCCGGCGGTACCGCTCCTCATTCGAGAGCTCACCGATTTGAGCAGGGAGGACGTCCACCGTGTCCTGAACAACGAGAGCGGGCTGCAGGGACTCTGCGGCGAGCGCGATATGCGCGAGGTCCACAAGTTGGTTGATGCGGGGGATTCCGACGCGGCCCTCGCGCTCGAGATGTTCTGCTACCGCGCCAGGAAGTACGTTGGCGCATACTGCGCCGTGCTCGGCCGTGTAGACGGGGTCGTCTTCACCGCCGGCATCGGAGAGAACGACCCGGACGTACGCGCACGGGTGTGCGAGGGGCTCGAGCTGTTCGGGATCGCAGTTGACGGTGAGCGCAACAGTGCAGAGGTGTCCGGACCGAGGTACGTATCGCCTGAGGGCACTCCGACGGCCGTACTCGTGATCCCCACCGACGAAGAGGCCGAGATCGCGCGGCTGACGTACGACTGTCTGAACGAGGAGTGAGTCGCATGAACGCACGCGAGGACGTCCGGACCGAGCGCACGCTCACTACCGAGGAGTATGCGCATATCGATGCGTGGTGGCGGGCGGCCAACTACCTATCCGTGGGTCAGATATACCTGCTCGACAACCCTCTTCTGGAGGAGCCGCTTGCGGTCGAGCATATCAAGCCGCGACTCCTCGGCCACTGGGGCACCACGCCGGGCCTGAACTTCGTCTACGCCCACCTGAACCGCATCATCCAGCGCTACGACCTTGAGATGATCTACGTGACCGGTCCGGGCCACGGAGGGCCGGCGCTAGTGGCGAGCACGTGGCTCGAGGGAACGTTCTCCGAGTACTATCACGACGTCACGCTCGATCGCAGGGGCATGCAGCGGCTCTTCAAGCAGTTCTCGTTCCCGGGCGGCATTCCGAGCCACGTCGCGCCCGGGGTGCCCGGCTCGATCCATGAGGGCGGGGAACTCGGATACTCGCTCTCTCATGCCTTCGGGGCGGCCTTCGACAACCCCGACCTGGTGGTTGCGTGCGTGATCGGGGACGGCGAGGCGGAGACCGGCCCGCTCGCGGCCGCCTGGCACTCGAACAAGTTTCTCAACCCCCGCCGTGACGGCGCGGTACTGCCGATCCTGCATCTCAACGGCTACAAGATCGCCAACCCTGCGGTTCTCGCGCGCATACCCCGCGAGGAGCTACGCTCGATGCTCGAAGGGAACGGGTGGAAGCCCTACTTCGTCGAGGGTGATGATCCGGAGGTCATGCACGAACTGATGGCCGCCACGCTCGATTCGGTGACCGAGGAGATCCTCGCCATCCAGAAGAGGTGCCGGGCGGCGGGAACGACGGACCGTCAGCACTGGCCGATGATCGTGCTCGTCACCCCCAAGGGCTGGACCGGACCGGAGGTCGTCGACGGCAAGCAGGTCGAGGGTTACTGGCGTTCGCATCAGGTGCCGCTCTCCGGCATGAGGGAGAACCCGGAGCATCTCAGGTTGCTCGAGGAGTGGATGTGGTCCTACCGGCCCAGGGAGCTTTTCGACGAGGAAGGCGCGCCGGTACCGGAGATCCGGGCGCTCGCGCCGCAGGGCACGCGCCGGATGGGCGCCAACCCGCACGCCAACGGAGGACTTCTTCGCAAAGACCTCGACCTGCCTGACTTCCGTGGCTACGCGGTCGAAGTGCCCGAACCGGGGCGCACCGTCGCCGAGGCCACCAAGACGCTTGGCGTGTGGCTGCGTGATGTCATGGCGGCGAACATGGATGACTTCCGCATCTTCGGCCCCGACGAGACGGCCTCGAACCGCCTCGACGCGGTGTTCGAGGTGAGCCCCAAGACGTGGGTCGCCGACTATCTGCCCGTCGATGCCCAGGACGGTTATCTCGCGCCCGACGGGCGAGTCATGGAGATCCTGAGCGAGCACACCTGCCTCGGCTGGCTCGAGGGCTACGTCCTCACGGGACGACACGGCCTGTTCAACACCTACGAGGCGTTCGCTCACATCGTTGTCTCGATGTTCAACCAGCACGCGAAGTGGTTGAAGGTGGCGGCGCACGAGATTCCGTGGCGTGCCCCGATTTCCTCGGTCAATATCCTGATGTCCTCGCATGTGTGGAGGCAGGACCACAACGGTTTCTCACACCAAGACCCCGGGTTCATCGACAACGTGGTCAACAAGAAGGGTGACGTGATCCGTGTCTATCTCCCGCCGGATGCGAACTCGCTACTCGTGGTCGGCGACCGGTGCCTGCGCAGCCGCGACCACGTGAACGTGATCGTCGCCGGCAAGCAGCCCGGACTGCAGTACATGACGATGGACCAGGCGGTCAAACACTGCTCCACCGGCATCGGAGTATGGGAGTGGGCGAGCAACGACTACGGCGTCGACCCCGACGTCGTGATGGCGTGCTGCGGGGACGTTCCCTCGCTCGAGACGCTCGCGGCGGTCGACCTGTTGCGCGAGTGGGCGCCGGACCTCAAGGTCAGGGTCGTCAACGTCGTCGATCTCATGACGCTGACACCGCCGGAGGAGCATCCCCACGGCATATCGGACAAGGACTTCGACGCACTGTTCACAAGGGGTGCCCCGATCATCTTCGCGTTCCACGGGTATCCGTGGCTCATACACCGCCTCGCATACCGACGCACGAACCACCGCAATCTGCACGTGCGGGGATACAAAGAGGAGGGGACCACAACGACCCCGTTCGACATGGCGGTGCGCAACGACATCGATCGGTACCATCTCTTCGGTGATGTCGTGGACCGTGTCGACGCGCTGGCGCCCATCGCCGGCTACGCGCGGCAGTTCATACGGGACAGCCTCGTCGAGCATAGGGAGTACATCACGACGTTCGGTGAGGACATGCCGGCGATCCGCGAGTGGCGCTGGCCCGAGTCTTAGGCACCGTGTCAGTGGGACTTCCCCGTGGTATCTCCGGCCTCGGACTTCTTGAGTAACCACCAGGAGATGCAGATCGCCAGGAGGAGCGCGGCCAGGCCGAGCGCAGTGGCGAGATAGTCCTCCTTGGGCTCGAAGACGACGAACTTCCGGGCGACGGCCACGAGCGCCGCCTCGAGCACGGCTGGAATCACGTTGCTGTGGTTCATGTACGCGAGCGCGATTCGGAAGAGCTCGATCACGATGAACCTCTCGAGAGCGGTCGAGATGACCCGGGTGAACTCCTCGCGCCCCACCTGACTTAACCGAATCAGGAACCACATTTCCCGGCGTACAACGCGTCAATCAGGAGCTGCGCCTCGGGCGGCAGGTGCGGCTCGACGATTCTGCGCTTGCCGT
>CAYGKH010000168.1:0-4246 GCA_964350345.1 uncultured Coriobacteriaceae bacterium | reverse complement strand
GCCGGCGGAAGCGTCGCTAGTATTCCTTCCCGCCAAATTGTGTAGGAACGGCGATGTTGAAGTAGAATGTTACGAGTGTGTGCCGGTCTTGTTCGCTCCGGTCAAGCGGGCGGGCTCGGAGTGAGGATGTGAGATCGTGCGTATCCGACGTGGTAGAGACTGTGGGGCGAACCGCAAACAGTAGCGGTCTTGCAGGGGCCAGGGGGGCAGTATGAACCTCGTTGAGTTTAATGTGTGGCTCGATGTGATCTTCACGGCGCTTATCGTCGTTGTGTTGATCGCCTTACCGATTCACTTCCTTCTCTCGATTCCAAAAGGGCGCTTCCGCAAGAAGTTCATCCTCAAGAAGTGGCCCGAGCACGATCATGCGCCCACCGCGCATCCCAAGCTCTTGCACCACACCCACATGTTCATGATGATCCTTCTTGCGATCTCGGGCATGTACATCCGTTTCCCGTTCTTCGACGGGGGCCGGACTCCGATGCGCTACATCCACTACGTTGCGATGATCGTCGTGACTATCGTCTTGCTGTGGCGTCTGTGGTACGCGTTCTTCTCGAAAGTCCGCGACTGGCGCGAGTTCGCCATCAACGGCGAGGACGTCAAGACGGCCCTCGGCGTCATCCTCTACTACTCGTACTTCAGCGACAAGAAGCCCAAGAGCCGCTCGAAGTACAACGTGATGCAGAAGTTCAGTTACCAGTTCTTTCTGGTGCTGATGTTCATCCAGGTGTTCACAGGGTTTGCCCTCGTGGCCAACCCGATCATCTTCGGGTACAGCCCGCGCGATCTGCTCGTCGGCTGGTGGCTCGGTGCGCTCGTCGGATCGACCGACCTGGCCGGATGGTACGCACGGACCCTGCACTACATCGTCAACTGGCTCTTCATCATCATGACCACCGTCCACGTGTACCTCTCCGCGACTGAGGACATCCCGGTGACCCTCGACTTCTTCTTCGTGAAGGATCTCGAGGTCAAGGGTCACGATCATGGACACGAGCCAGCCCCGGTTCCTGTGGCAGCGAACGTCACGCTGCCTGCGGGGAGCACCGAGTAGGCTTTCTTCATACGCTCTGTGCGATCGCCGGTCCTGAAACCACGGGTCGGCGATCGTTTCTATGTGCGCTCCATCTCGGCCTCGATGCGCGCGAGCGAGCGTTTGACCGGTGCGAAGAATGGCAGAGAGACGCCGATTGCATCGTAGCCCCCGCGCACGAGGAACGGCAGCAGGGCCTCGTCGCGCGCGCTCTCGCCGCACGCACAGAGGAAGACGCCAGCCGCGTTCGCGGCCTTGGCGACTCTGCCCAGGGTCTCGGTGACCGCCGGGTGTGCCGGATCGAAGTGGCGCGCGACACGTTCGCTCTCCCGGTCGAGTGCGAGGATACACATCACGAGGTCGCTCACGCCTACGCTGATGAAGTCGACGCCCAGGTCGATGACCTCGCCGAGGGAGGCTGCGATCGCCGGAGTCTCGACCGACACCCCGACCGAGAGATCGACGTGGGGTACGAGACCTGCGCGCTCGATGAGCCGTTTTGCTTCAGCGTACTCGGCGGGAAAGCGAACGAAGGGTAACTTGAGGGCTACGTTGTCCGCTCCCTGCTCCAGCGCCATTCGCACCGCGTTCAGTTCGAGCGTGAAGAGGTCGGGCTCCTCCAGCTCGCGTCCGAGTCCCCGCCAACCGAGGAGCGGGTTGCGCTCGGTCGGCTCTTCGTCCCCTCCGTCGAGGCGACGGAACTCGTCGGTCGGGGCGTCGAGAGTCTTGTACCAGACCGGTTTGTCAGCGAAGAGCCGTGCCGTCTCGACCGCTCCGGCGGCGATGGCTTCCTCCAGGAGGTGGCCCCGGCCGGTGCGTACCATCTTTGCGGGGTGGACACCGGACTGGAGCAGGAAGTACTCGTTGCGCAGGGAGCTCACCCCGTCGGCGTGCGAGGCCACGGCGGCTGCCTGGCCGGGAACGAGTACCGAGACGAACACCTTGGTCCGCGTCTGCGGGGTCGCCCCGATTTCTTCTGGCCGAAGCGACAGGTCGCCACGGAAGACGATACCGCGGTAGGCGTCGACGGTCACGCGGTCGCCGTCGGAAAGCACCGAGGTGGCGTCCCCGGTGGCGAGTATGCACGTCACACCGAACTCGCGCAGGATGTTCGCGCCGTGGCTGGTGGCGCCGCCCTCATCGGCCACGACAGCAGCGGCGCCACGAAGGTGGACCGCAAGGTCGTTGGTCAGCCGACGGACCGCTACGACCGCACCGGGCGGGAGTATCTGCACCTGGTCGCCGACGAGCACTACGACCTCTCCGGAGCCGACAGCAGGGCTTGCTCCGATCCCGCGAAGAAGCACCGTATGCTCGGCGATCTCGGGAAAGAGCATCTCTTCGCCCGAGGAGAACACGAGGGGGCGGGACTGCAGCAGGTAAAAGGAGCCGTCGGCGAACGCCCACTCGACGTCCTGGGGTGAGCCGAATATCTCCTCGGCATCACGGGCCCAACCTGCGAGGAGTGCGACCTCGCGCTCGGAGAGTTTGCGCTGCGTGCTGACCTGGGAGCCGCCCGGACGGCTGACGAGCGTGACGTGTCCGGAGGCGGGCGCGAACTCATAGCGTTCCGGCGTGACCTCGCCCGAGGCGATGTCCTCTCCCGCGCCCTGTATGGCTTCGACGATAGCGATATCGGTGCCGCGCCGGGCTGGATCGCGGCCGAACACGAGGCCGGAGCGCTCGGAGTGTATCTGACGTTGGAGGAGCACCGCCACCCCGATATCGTGCGGGGCCACCCCGCGCTCCCGTGCGTAGAGCACGGCCCGTGGGCTGAACGCCGAGGCCCAGCAGTACTTGACGGCCGCGGCCATCTCCTCGGCGCTCTTCACGCCGGGAAGCGAGGAGAGCATGCCCGCGAAGCTCGACGACGCGCTGTCCTCGACCGTGGCGGAGCTACGTACGACGATCGAGTGCCCGTCGGCGGCTAGTTCGAGGAATGCGGCGACAAGCTCCTCGGCGAGGTCTGTGGGGAGAGGACAGGCGAGGATAGCCGAGCGGACGCGGACGCTCTGGGCTGTTATCGCGTCACGGTCGGGCGGCACTTCGGAGAGGTGATCGATCGCGTGCATGGCGTCGGCAAGGTCGATGAAGCGCTCGAAAGCGGCAGTCGTCACGACGCGGGCGGTCGGGACCGGGAAGTCGCGGGCGGCGAGGCGCGCGAGATTGGCGGCTTTGCCTCCGACCAGGGATGCTGGGAGGGTGGCGGCGTGTTCGAGGGTGATGACCTGCACGTTGGCACTCACGACTACCTCCCCGGACGACGTGGCGTGTACGTTGACTATTCCCGCGCCGCGGTGTTGACGGACATGGGGGAGTAGGATATACATGAATGTATGAGCATATGTTCACATGACTCGCGACCCGCGGATGATTCCTGCACCGCCACCGTGGTCGACGAGATGGCGGTCGATCGAGCCCGCGCGGCGCTTCCCGACGCGCGAGGCGTGCAGACAGCGGCAGATATCTTCTCGGCACTCTCCGATCCTACCCGGCTCCGTATCTTGCTCGCGCTTGCAGCGAGTGAACTCTGCGTCTGCGATCTGGCTGCGATCACGGGCGTGAGCGCGTCGGCGGTCAGCCACCAGCTTCGCCTGCTGCGCGACCGGGATATGGTGGCGTTTCGCCGCGATGGCAAACGGGCAGTCTACCGGCTCGCGGACGCTCACGTCGAAGCGCTCCTCGAGCAGGGGATCGAGCACGCCGAGGAGCGTTCATGAACGACGACACGCGGGCAGATGATGTCGTCGCCCACGCTTCCTACCGGCTGACCGGACTCGATTGACCCGACTGCGCGCGGACCGTGGGCAAGTCTGTAGAGCAGATTCCGGGAGTCGTCAGGGCAGAGGTCAACTTCGCCAGCGGCGTGATGTTGCTCGATTACGATCCGGCGAGCGACCCGCGCCAGCGCGCTATCGAAGTCGTGCGCTCCACGGGCCATACGGTCGAGGAACTTAGCGCGTCGCCCGGCGCCGGAGCGACGACGGCGCTGGAGCCACCCTCATGGCTTGCGGCTCACGGGCACGACCTGGCGACCGCGGTCGCTGCGGTGCTCATCGTTGCGGGCTGGCTCCTCGGGCGCAGCGCCGAGACCGTCGCGTGGGCCGCATCAGCTTCGGTCGCCGCGTACGGTGCAGCGATCGTCTCGGGCGGCTGGCTGGTATTGCGTCGCGCCATCGTCTCGGTCCGGTCGCGGGTTCTGGACATGAA
>CAYGKH010000167.1:0-4249 GCA_964350345.1 uncultured Coriobacteriaceae bacterium | reverse complement strand
ACTACGAGCGCCGCGGCACCTTCCGGTGCTTCGACGCGGTCGTCGGACGGCTCGATGCGGGCAGGCAGGATCTCCTCTACCGGCGTGCGCCGGAACATCGCCTTGCCCTCAAAGCCCTGGAAGCTCAAGTAGCCGCCTGCCATCATCATGCCGCCACCGGCACGGACCCACTCGGCGAGGACCTTGAGGCGGTTGGGCGTGCGCTTGCCGCGGGCCCACGTGTCGGGGTGGAGCAGGATGCTGTTGGCCCCGATGTCGGAGAGGACTACCACGTCGTAGGCGCTGAACGTCTCGACGGTGGCCGGGAAGCGCTCCGGCACGTCGTGGGCGGGCATGTGCACGACCTCGATGCCGCCCGCCTCGAGTGCGTCACGTAGAGGCCCGACACCCGTCTCGTAGGTGACCGAGGTGAAGCAGTCAAAACCCTTGTAGTGCGTCGAGTCGCTGATCCACGACTCGCCTGCGATCAGTACACGCATCATAGTCCCCTTCCGTCCGCCGCGAGCTCGAAGAGTGCCCGCGGATTGTCTGTCAGCACGCCCATCAGCACGTCACGCGGGACCCCGTGCCGCTCGAGACGGTCCGCGAACCCTGTGAGCACGTGGGCGTATCCCCGGCCGCCGTACCGGCAGAGAAGCGTTTTCAAGAAGACATCGTGTCCGAGAAGGAGTCTGCCTGCGTACCCTCTCTTGATGAGCCGTGCGATCGCGGCCGCGTTCTCCTCGTCGCTGGGGCTCTGCCCCTCGCCGGGGTAGTAGAACTCCATGCCGAGCATGTCGTAGCCGAGCCACGCCCCCCTATCGGCGAGCCTGCACTGGTAGGCGGGATCGATCCAGCTCGGATTCATGTGGGCGAGCACGGTGGCGTCGAGGTTCGCGCCCTCCTCCTCGCAGATGTCGAGCGCCCGGTCGCCGTGCCGCAGCCACCCGGGCAGATGGACCGCAAGCGGGACGCCGGTGCGGACCTGAGCGCGTGCGCTCGCGCGCAGGATGCGCTCCTCGGCGGGGGTGAAGCCCATACCGACGCCCACCTCACCGATCACTCCAGCGCAGATGCCGTCGACGCCGTCGATGACGTCTGCAGCGATCCTCTCGGCGAGCTCATCGATCCCGAGCTCGGCGACCTCGGGAGTGTGTGTGCGCTCCAGGTAGTAGCCGCAGCTCATGATGATGTTCAGGCCCGTGCGCTCGGCGATGGTGCGCAGCGCGTGCGGGTCGCGTCCCACAGCCGCCGGGGTCACGTCCACGACGGTGCGACCTCCCGCAAGCGCGAACCGGTCGAGCTCGTCGACCGCAGTGTCGACGTCGTCGAGCGAGGTGTTGTGCAGCGACAGGTACGGGTCTTCGCGCAGCCTGCCGAGGAACTCCATCGAGACCGGCTCCTGCGCTATGCGGGCACCCTCCTCATCGCCCTCGGCGGGAGGTCTCCACGCGCCGCGACCGTCAAGCAGGATGTGCTCGTGGAAGATCGTCGGGCCGAGCTCGGCAGAGTCGATCTCGCCGGTGACCGTCCGGACCCGGGCCATCAGCGCATCACGGTCCCGAAGCGCGAGAACAGCCGCGTGTTGAGGAAGATCGCGATCAGCAGGATCGTGCCCTGGACGATCTGCACGTAGAAGGGCGAGACGTGCTGCAGGACAAGTCCGTTAGCGATGACGCCGAGAACCAGCGCGCCGAGTACCGTCCCGAACACGCTGCCGCGTCCGCCGAGCAGGCTGGTGCCGCCGAGGACCACCGCAGTGATGACCTCGAGCTCGAAGCCCACTCCCGCGTTGGACGAGCCTGACGCGAGGCGCGCAGCGACGATCACGCCCGCCATCGAGGCGGTGACGCTTGTCATGACGAAGACGATCAGTCCGACCAGGCGCGTGTTGACTCCGGTGCGCCGCAGGGACTCGGCGTTGCTCCCCAGGCCGACCACGTAGCGCCCGAACGGCATCTTAGTGAAGCCGAACCAGCCGAGCGCCACCACAACCAACGCAATGATCGCCGGTACGGGTACGATCCCTACCCGGCCCTGACCGAGCATGGTGACCCACGCCGTATCAGGGATGGGTGTCGAGTAGCCCTGCGTGAAGAGAAGTGCCGCACCTCTCACGATCGAGAGCGTCGCAAGCGTGACGATGAACGGCGGAAGGCCCTGGTACGACGAGAGCCAACCGTTTATCAGTCCGATCGCCGCGCCGAGGAGCAGCACGAGGAAGAGCGCGAGCGTCGGATCCCAGCCGCGGTACGTCATGATTGCGAGCAGCGAGCCGGAGAGCGCGACCACAGAACCGACCGAAAGGTCGATACCCGCGGTGGTGATCACATATGTCATCGCGACCGCCACGATCATGGTCGGGGCGATCTGCCGAAGGATGTTCAACAGGTTACCGGTCGTCAGGAACGAGTCAGCAGTGGCGCTGAAGACGGCCAGCAGTACGACGAGCACGGCGAAGACCGCGGTCGTCTGGATGTGGCGCAGGAGCAGAGCTTTGAGGTGCGCGGGATCGAGCAGAGACGAGGCCATCACTCGTGCCCCTTTCCCACGATCTCGGAGACGAGCTCTTCAAGCGTCGCCTTGGAAGCATCGAGTTCTGCGCGCATCGTCCCCTCATACATGACGCACAGCCGATCGCAGACGGTGAAGAGGTCTTGCAGTCGGTGCGTGATGAGGATAACGCTCACCCCGCGCGCCGCGACGGTGCGGATAAGTTCGAGCACGGTCTCCACCTCTGCTACCGCGAGGGCTGCCGTAGGCTCGTCGAGGATGAGCAGGCGCGGATCGAACTCGACCGCGCGGGCGATAGCGACCGCCTGGCGCTGTCCTCCGGAGAGGTTGCGCACCGGTAGATCGGTGTAGGGGATGCGAATCTTGAGCGAGTCGAGCAGGCGGCGTGCCTCGGCATGCATGCGCTTCTGGTCGAGCATGATGCCGCCGAGCGCTCTGGGTTCCCTGCCGAGAAAGATGTTGCCCGCCACGTCGATGTCGTCACACAGCGCGAGGTCCTGGTAGACCATCTCGATCCCCATCTTTTGGGAGTCGCGGGGTGTGGCGAACGTCGTCTTGGTGCCGTCGATCCAGATCTCTCCGGTATCCGGCACATAGGCGCCGGAGAGCACCTTCATGAGTGTCGACTTGCCTGCGGCGTTGTCGCCGACCAGGCCGACCACCTCACCGGGGGCGACGCGGAGGGTGACGCCCCGCAACGCCTCGACCATACCGAACCGCTTGCGCACGTCGCGCAAGAGCACACGATCCGGCGGTTGTGCGCCAGGGGTCGTCACTACCTCCACGCCGTTCCCTCCGATCTCATCGGCTCCCGGGCGACACTCCGCCCGGGAGCTACGTGTGTGGACCTACTCGAAGATCGCGCGGAAGTCGTCGACGTTGTCCTGCGTGACGATAACGATCGGGACGTCGATGAACGCATCGACACTGCCACCCTCGACAAGCGCAAGCGCTGCCTTGACGGCCTCATAACCCTCGGTCTTGGGGTCCTGCTGTACGACGCCGATGACGAAGCCGTCATCGATGCCGCGAATGACCTCGGCGGTCAGGTCCCAGCCGAAGAGCTTCACATCGTCCATCTTGTCCTGCGAGCGGACCGCTGCGACCGCTCCGACCATTGCGGGCTCACCGGTAGTGTAGACGACCGGCGTGTCCTGCTGCGCGGTGAAGAGGTTCTCGGCGGCGGCCATGGCGGCCTCCTGGCGGTTCTCACCGTCAACGGTCTGGGTGATGGTCAGACCGGCCTCCTCGACCACCTCGACGAACGAATCCATGCGCAGGTTCTGGATGAAGGAGTTAAGCGCGCCGATGATGCCGATGTTGCCCGGCTCGATATTCTCCTCGGCCATGTAGTCGGCCACGAACTCGCCGATGACTTCGCCTGCCGCGAAGTTATCCACGCCGACCTGGACGTCGACTGCCGGATCCTCGACGACGGCATCGACAGCGATGATCCGGATGCCGGCATCAGCAGCATCACGGATAGCGGGCTTGACGCCCTCTACATCGATGGCGACCACGATGATCGCATCGAAGCCCTGGGTGATGAAGTTGGCGATGGCCTCGTTCTGCGCGGCCGGGTCGTCGTTGGCGTTGAAGATCGTCAGGTCGACACCGAGTTCGTCAGCGGCCTCGACGGCGCCCTCGTTCATCTGGTTGAAGAAGATGGCCTGCTGGTTGATCTGGACGAGTCCCACCTTGATAGCGTCAGTGGTCACCGGCTCGGTACCGTTGACGTCCGGCTCGTCGTCGGTAG
>CAYGKH010000166.1:0-4259 GCA_964350345.1 uncultured Coriobacteriaceae bacterium | reverse complement strand
CCGGCGTTCCGCAGCTAATCGGGGTTTTGGGCCACGTCCACAGGTAGAACCGCAGGTCAGAGGCTTGCGACTTGGTCGAAAACGCGAAATGTCATAGATACACGTTTCGCAAGGTATGGGTTGCATGACCTGTAGTTGTGTGCGATGTTCTAGTCATGTACCTCAGGTCGACACCGAGGAAGAACAAGGACGGCTCCGTCGTCCGCTACCTGCAGCTGGCCCACAACGTGTGGGATCCGGTAGCCAAGCGCTCCAAGGCCAGCGTCATCTACAACTTCGGGCGGGAGGACCGCGCCAACCGGGCTGCGTTGCAACGGCTGATCGGCTCTGTGTCGCGCTACCTGGGTCCCGACGCCGCGCTCGCTGCCGGCTCCGGCGAGGGACTCTCCTTCCTGGAATCGCGTCCCCTGGGCGGCACCTTCGTGCTTGACGGACTGTGGCATGCCCTGGGGATCGATGCGGCGATGCGCCGGCTGCTCAAAGGCCGCCGGCTGGACGCCGCATCCGAGCGGGTGCTCTTCGCCCTGGTCGCCAACCGCGCGCTGGCCCCCTCCTCGAAGCTGGCCGCATCGCGCTGGATAAGCGATGACGTCGCGATCGAGCGCCTGGCGGCCACGACCGATGACGCATGCTACCGCGCCATGGACTGGCTGCTTGAGATCGCACCGGATCTGGAGCGTGAGGTGTTCCACCAGGTAGCCAACCTCCTGGACCTGGAAGTCGATCTGCTCTTCTTCGACACCACCTCGACCTACTTCCAGATCGACGAGGCCGGCCATCCGGTCGCCAGAGACGACCGGGGCCGGGTCGTGGGCGAGGACGATACGGCCGATGCCGCCAAGAGCACGGGCTTTCGCACATGGGGCGACTCCAAGGACCACAGAGACGACCTGCCCCAGGTCGTGATCGGCATGGCGGTCACCCGCGGCGGGATCCCGGTGCGGGTGTGGTGCTGGCCGGGCGACACGAACGATACGGCGCTGATCCGCCAGGCCAAGGAGGACCTCAAGGACTGGACGCTCTCGCGGGTGGTGTGGGTCGCCGATCGCGGATTCGCATCCGCCGAGAACAGGCGGTTCCTTCGCCGAGGGGACCACCACTACATCATCGGAGAGAAGCTGCGCTCAGGTTCGACGGAGGCGACAGCCGCCCTTTCACGCCAGGGCCGCTACCGCGCCGTCGCCGAGAACCTGCGCGTGAAAGAGGTGCGCATCTCAGACCATGAGCGCTTCGTCATCTGCCACAACCCCGAGGCGGCCGAGCGCGACGCCGCCGTGCGCGCGAGCCTTCTGTCCCAGCTCGAGAGCATGATCGCCCGCTCGGACAAGCTTTCGGCCACCAAGAGGGCCGGGCTGCGCGGCGTGATCTCGACCAAGCCCGGGCTCAACCGCTTCCTGCGCGTCACACCGGGCGGGCTGTTGCGCATTAACGCCCGTGCGGCCGAGGCCGAGTCCAACCTGGACGGCAAGTACCTGCTTAGATGCTCGGACCCGGACCTGTCCGCGGAGGACATCGCCCTTGGCTACAAGCAACTGCTCGAGGTCGAGCGGGGCTGGCGTGACATGAAGCAGGTCATCGACCTCAGACCGGTCTATCACCGCAAGGAGGAGCGCATCCGGGCGCATGTGCTGCTGTGCTGGCTGGCTCTGCTTCTGGTCCGTGTGATCGAGACCAGGTGCCAAGATACCTGGCCGAGGCTTCGCCACGAACTGGAGCGCATGAAGGTCGGCGCCTTCAGCGGCCCGGCCGGCACCTTCCGTCAGCGTACCGAGATCACCACCCCCCAGCGAGCCATCCTGACCAAGCTGGAGCTGCCTGAGCCGCCCCGGATCCACGAACTCACCCCCGCACCCACAAGCTCCTGACCTGCGGGGATACTGGCGCCTAGATACACGCCGTTTCTGCGCGTGCTCGCTCGTTTCCGCAGGTCAGAACCCTCACACGTGGACTATTGGCTGAACCTAGCTGCGGAACCCCGGTCATCGTGGATGCGTATCGCAGGCAAACCCCCGTGGAGACTCGTCACCTTGTCGTTCCCGCCCCGGTTTTGGTAACCGTGCCGACCTCGACCTGCGGTCACAATGAACGGAATCTTACCGCTCGCTTGATATAAAACGCAACCGAACGGGTCATCTTCTGCGCACCCCCCTCGGCGCACCGTTCGATCACCGCCCGAGGAGCTCCGATTAACCACCTCGGCCGAATCCTACTTGGCGGCCGCCCAGTTCTCGCCGCTGGCCACACCGACCTCAAGCGGGACCGCCAGTTCGGCCACTCCGCTCATCGCTTCGCGCGCGCAATCCTTTTGCGTGCAGATGGCAATCGACCTCGATCATGGTGAGCTTCATCATGTCGCACCCGAAGCCGATACTCTCGCGCCCGGCCAGCCAACATGCGCACTGCCGGGGTGCGAGGAAGCGCGCGTGGTTAGTTCCGACGTCCCGCGCGACCGCTGCCGCCGCGACGACCGGTGCGGGTGCGGGCCTTGGAGCCGGGAACGTGAGCCTTCTTCACGCTGCGATCGGCAGCGGGTATCTCACGCGGTGCGTAGTGGAACCCGTCGAGATCCTCACAAGCGATCGTCGAGCCGAGGACCTTCTCGATCTCGGTGAGGCCGGCGAACTCCTCGGAAGAGAGGAAGCTGATGGCGCTACCGTTCGCACCTGCACGGGCCGTACGGCCGATGCGGTGTACGTAGTCCTCGGGAGTGTTGGGCATGTCGTAGTTGACGACATGACTGACGTCGTCCACATCGATGCCACGGGCGACCACGTCCGTTGCCACCAGTACGGTCGAGCGTCCGCTGCGGAACGCTTCGAGCGCACGTTGGCGCTGGCCCTGAGTCCGGCCCCCGTGGATCGCCGCGCTCCCCACACCCTTCCGTTCGAGCTGCTTGTTCAAGCGGTCGGCGCGGTGCTTGGTGCGCGTGAAGACGAGCGTACGGGTGTGCTCGTTGCGCTCGAGCAGCTTGACGAGCAGATCGGTCTTCTGGGTGCGACAGACCGGGTAGAGAGTCTGCTCGATGCGCTCGATCGGGGTGCTTGGAGGCGAGACCTCGACACGCACCGGGTCGTGCAGGGTCGACTGGACGATCTTGAGCACGTCAGGCGACATCGTGGCCGAGAAGAGCAGGTTCTGGCGCTGCTCGGGCAGAAGGTTGAGGATGCGGCGGACATCGGGCCAAAAACCCATGTCGAGCATGCGGTCTGCCTCGTCGAGCACGAGCGTCTCGACCTTCGACAGATCGAGGGCGCGTCGCGAGTGCAGGTCGAGAAGCCTGCCCGGGCACGCGATCACGACGTCGACGCCGCGGCGCACCTTGTCGACCTGCGGCTGGATGCCTACGCCACCGTAGACGACCGCCGAGCGGTGCCCGGTGTGACGCGACACCTCGCGAACCACCTCGTAGATCTGCAGAGCGAGTTCGCGGGTGGGGGTGACGATGAGCGCACGGACACCCTGGCGGGTCGGGGTGCGCTGGAGCAGCGGCAGAACGAACGCGGCAGTCTTGCCGGTCCCGGTCTGCGCGACACCGACGACATCGGTGCCTTCGAGGATGAGAGGGATGGCCTCCATCTGGATGGGCGTGGGGTCTGTGTAGCCCATCGAGGACACGCCATTAAGAAGGCGCGGCCCAAGGCCGAGCGTGGTAAACGACATCTGTTGATCTCCTGTACTGTGCGCCGCTTCGGGTCGCACTGCGTTGGCAGACGCAGTCGATCCTTTACTCGTGCGGCATTCTTGCAGCACAGGACAACCGAGTCTTAGAGGGTGGGTCCGGCGTAGTGTAGCACGGTCGACCGGTATCGCCTAATGGGACACCTACACCCCGCGCACCGGGGGATCACGACCCATGACCCGCCGAGGGGTATCTACTGTTGCGTCTACACAAGCCAGGAGGGCATCATGCCACATGCGATCTGGAAGGGTTCGGTCTCGTTCGGACTCGTGACAATCCCCGTCACGCTCTACCCCGCCGAACAGCGCCGCGACCTGTCGTTCCGCCTGCTCGACGGCCGTGACCTCACTCCGGTCAAGCAGCGGCGCGTCAACGAGCGCACGGGCGAGGAGGTCCCCTGGGAGGATGTCGTCAAGGGCTACGAGCTCGAAAGCGGCAGATTCGTAGTGGTCGCCGAGGAGGACTTCCGCGCAGCCGACGTCGAAGCCACACAGACGATCGACGTGCTCGCGGCTGTCTGCGCCGACGAGATCGATCCCGCCTACTTCGACAAGCCCTATCACCTCGAACCGTCCAAGGC
>CAYGKH010000165.1:0-4265 GCA_964350345.1 uncultured Coriobacteriaceae bacterium | reverse complement strand
GCTCCTGCTCACCCTCTACCTCTACGTCGCTTCCCTTCTGCTGCCGATGGTCCTGATCGGGTTGGCTGCCAGTACGCCGTATGTATCTCGCGCTCCCATGAACTCGCCTCCTGGGCTCCGACGTAGCGTTTACACGCAAACCTCACATCTCGGCAGATACTCGTAGGCTCAGACTGGGCAAATACCCTTAGTGGTATTCATGCGGACGTCTGGCCCATGTGCCAGAAGCGAAGGTTTCATGAGTTCGAGGAGATGATCGACATGATGGGCGGATACGGCCAGGGACTCGGTTGGGGCATGATGGGTGGCTGGTTCGGCTGGCTCTCGATGCTGTTCTTCGGACTACTCGTGATTGCAGGCTTCGTGTTGCTGGTGATCTGGGCCGTCCGAATGGCGTCGGACGGTGGCCAGCGATCCGGCTCCGATAGCTCTCAGTCACACACTCCGCATTCAGCGGGACAGGACGAGGCGATCACCATCGCCCGCAGGCGACTGGCATCCGGCGACATCACAGCTGAGCAGTACGCTGAGATCATCCGAACGCTGGGCGCGTAGTCCTGCTGCAGCATCACCGGCGGACGTCCGGGAGGTATGAGATGGGCACTCGAACGAACCTTGTACTTGGCGTCGCACTGCTTGTGATCGGTCTTGTGGGTATGGCGCTCACCGCAGCGGCCACGCAGTCGATACCCTCGACGTCGCCCGGCGGTGGCATTCTCCGTTTGCCGAGTGACATGGACGCGATGTTCATCGAGCAGATGATCCCGCACCACGATGACGCGATCGAGATGGCCCGTCTCGCCGCCACGCAAGCCGAGCATCCCGAACTCCGGCGACTCGCCGGGGAGATCGAACGGGCACAGTCGGCCGAGAACGACCTGATGAGGGAGTTGTACCGCGAGTGGTACGGCGTCGGCGTACCGACAGATAGCGCCCGCGGCATGGGCATGATGGGTCGCATGATGAGCGACCCTGCCGACATGAGGCGACTCGCCCAGTCCGATCCGTTCGACGAAGCCTTCATCGAACTGATGGTCCCCCACCACAGGATGGGCATCATGATGGCGCAGATGGCCGGGGGAGCGACGCGTCGGCCGGAGATTCGGGAGTTGACCGACTCCATCATCCGGTCACAGACCGCCGAGATCGAGCTCGTGGTCGGGTGGTATCGCGACTGGTACGGACGGTGAGATGAGACGCTGATGTGACAGGAGAACCCCCCTTTGGGAGGGGGCTCTCCTGTCAGACTCGTGCCGCTGCAGTTGGCCGCCTTACCGGGCCACGTATCCGCCATCGACAGGCATGGGAACTCCTGTGACAAAGGATGTCTCATCGGAGCAGAGCATCACTGCGATGTCAGCGATCTCTTCCGGCTTGCCGAGCCGCTCGACTGGCTGCATCTCACCCATGGCCTTGAGCGCCGCAGGGTCTCCGCCTGTGAAACGATCGATCATGGGAGTGTGGATGACGCCCGGGCAGACCGCATTGACGCGGATGTTCGATGTCGCATAGTCGAGAGCGAGGGCCTTGGTCAGCCCGGCGACGCCGTGTTTGGAAGCGGTGTACGCCGGGATGTTCGGGAACCCGACCAGACCCGCGACCGAAGCGGTGTTCACTATCGCCCCGCCGCCCTGCTCGAGCATCTGAATGACCTCGTACTTGCAGCAGAGGAAGACTCCCTTCAGGTTGATGGCGATCGTCCGGTCCCAGTTCTCCTCCGTGCACTCCGCACACGGACCCGCCATACCCTCGATGCCCGCATTGTTGAACGCGCAGTCCAAGCGCCCGTACTTGCTGACAACTGCATCGATGAGTGCTTTGACCTCGGCGTCGTCAGCGACATCGGCCTTGACGAAGTTGGCTTCGCCACCCATATCGGCGATCATGCCGACCGTCTCCTCACCGCCTGATACATCGACGTCGGAGACGACCACCTTCGCGCCCGCCCGGGCGAACGCAAGCGATGCCGCCCGTCCTATCCCGGAAGAGCCACCGGTGACAAGGGCGACCTTGTCCTTCAGATCCGGCATGTCCTTACCCCCTTACTCCGCCCCCTGAAGACAGAAAGGGCGCCCGCGGGGGGCTGGCACGGGCCATCGGCTCAGAACCGATAGTACGGAGGATTCCCACCTTCGAATCGCTTCCAAACACCGTGCAGCGTGCGAAGGTAGAACGCGGTTTCCTAACTCCCAACCCCGTGGTCGTAGCGGTGGTAGAAGAAGAGGGCGTAGTCCATAGTGACGGCGAACTGGAGGGCAAGCACGATCACACTGTTCAGGTGCGACATCTTCTGCCCGAGATAGAAGGCCGCGCCGAAGTCGTGACCACGAAGAGAACGGGCAGTGTCTCCCCCGTAGAAGACCCGTCGATTCGTCACGAGAGGGCGCGCTCCACACCGTCATCAACATGGGCCGACGCATCCAGGAACGCCACGACCCGCCGGCCGACCTCCTCCGGCTGCTCCGTTGTCACCCCGTAGAAGTCCCCCCGGACTCGAACACGGTGTCGCGGAATCTCGCCCGGCACCGTAGCGCACAAGCTACTGCGTACTGCCTCCTTCTCCGGCCCGCCGACGACTCCTGCGCGTCAGCCGGAGGCGTGGCTCGAGGCAGCCTCGCCTTCACCCCTCGATGACAGCCCGGTGTGCGAGCAGGACCTTTCGCACCGCTGTAAGCCCGGCTCCCTCGTCGATCGCGATGGACGCACGCACGTTGAGCGCTCCGGCGTCCATGTCGTGGTAGAGCGCATAGGCGAGCCGGTCCTCGTCGTGCCGCGCGCGCCACACCAGCCCTGCCGCACCCGGCACACACGCGCGGACCGCCCTCCCCCACTCCCGCGTCAAAGGGTAGTCGGCCGAGTCCGACTTCGTGAGCCACAACCCCTGACCCACGAGCCCCGCGTTCGCGCCGTGCAAGGCCACCACCGCGAGATCGCGCGTGACTTCGAGCACGGAGACCGACCTGCCGAGTACCCCGCGTATCGGCACTGCCCGCGCTCCCTCATCGGCGAGCGGGACATCGCGCAAGACCACTTCGGCGACCGCGCCCTCGAGCGAGTCCGCCGCGTAGAGTGCGCCCGGTCGACCTGTGGGCGAGTTGAAGCGGCCTCCGGTGAAGCTGTCCGGCACACGCATATCGAACGCGACCGCGTCACGCGCCTGTGAGTGGATGCGCCAGAGCCGCGAACCGGCGGACAGGACCTCGATGGCGGGCTCTCCGCTGATGCCGTCCGGCGGCGGTGGGCGGCGCTGGTCGACCCACGGGTCGGGGCCGGTCGCACCTGTCACGCCGTGTCATCCCCCGCGAGCGACTCCGCGAGTGCGACGATCTCAGCCTCGCGCTCCTCATCCCCCAGCAGGTCCGCCGGTGCCGTGCCACCCAGGCGCCCGCTGGGAGAGAGCCACCACGATGCGACTCCCCACGGGTCTTCAGCAGCGCAGAGCAGCAGGTTCGCCTGCTCGGCCGCCGGGTACACCCGGCCGCGCGCAGAGTCGATCTGAAACGCTGGGTAGAGGTACTGATTGCGATGCGGCACGGCGACAAGCCGGCTCGCGACCCGCCTGCGGTTCGCGAGTTGACGCGGATTCTTCGAACTCGACCCTAGTAGGTGTGACACGGCAGACGCCGTCAGGAGTTCAGACTCGTAGACGCGGGCCCGTACCTGACCACGGAGCGCACTCTCGGCAAGCACATCGGCATCATCGAAGCGCGGCAGTTCGATTTCGTCGATAACGATGGACGGGTCGCCTGCGAGCTCCTCGGCGAGACCCTCTGCAAGGCCTGCCGAGCGCAGGAACGCGAGGAGCGATGCGCGATGACGACCGAGTCCCGGAAGCGACGGGCTGACCTCGGCAGCGAACGAGACAAGCGCACGCTCGCGCTCGGCTGCGGTCTTCGCACGCGCGAGAGAACCGACCGCCCGCTCCCACAAATCGGCGGGTGGCGTGTGTGGCCCAGTAGCAACGCGCGAGCGATTGAGTTTCGAGCCCATGGCGACCTCCCGTCAAGCTACGCACAGCCTATATGATACACACGATACGTACACGTCAATCGTATCATACGTACCCTCGACGGCGAGGATGCTAACGGGAGCGGGCTGCTCTGTTACCGCCCACCGCTGCCACCCGCGCGAACTCCTCGGCGAACCGGGGTGCCAGCCGCTCGAAAGTGAACGCCACGGCCATTTCACGCCCGGCGAAGGGCGCGGGTCGATCGAGGATCAGCGAGCGCAGCTTGGCCACGAGCGCGCCCGGGTGTGCGTAGCGG
>CAYGKH010000164.1:0-4267 GCA_964350345.1 uncultured Coriobacteriaceae bacterium | reverse complement strand
GGCCAAGCCCCCAGGTAGACGCCTGGAGCTCATAGGACCCCACGGGACGCAGGTGCACCACTGGCGCGACATCGAGACCGCCGAGCCGTGCGGATGTGGATCGAGGATGGCCACGTTGGTGTACGACCTGAGAGACGTGCTGGGCGAGACGTAGAAAGACACCGCATGGCGATGACGTTCCCACATGAACGCGCTTCGTTTGTGCTCGCGGACGCCATCATCATCGGCGACAAGCGAGCCGCAGAGAAGCACGGATTGACCGAGCGAACTATCCTGAATTACAGGAAAAGACTCGAAGGCGACGTCAAGCTTTCCAATCTTTTCCAGGAAAAAGTCAAAGCCGCAGAGAGCGAATGGGCGGGCCAACTGGGGACCGCTATCCGCGCCGGCATCGACTTCCTGAAGTCCGCCGCACAGACGGCCAAGGCGTCCGACCCTGACGCGATCCACGCCGTGGCGGGCGCGGTGAAGATCCTGACCGAGGTCGCCACGGTCTCAAAGATGCTCGATGCTCGAATCGCTGCGCAGGCTCGACCAACTGGAAGTCCGGCTCAACCGATGGCTTCCCCGGGCCAAGCCATACCAGCCGACCGGGTCAACTAGCCGCCCATCGCTCATCGACTTCGCTGCCGAACTGCGGCCCGACCTCGATCGGTTCGACTACCTCGGGCCCTACGCCGAGCTTCTCCAGTCGGCGATTGGAGCGAACCTCCGTGTAGCTGTCGCGGCCCCGCCGCAGCACGGTAAGACGCTCCTGGCGTTGACAGCCCTGTTGTACTGGGCCCGGTTCTTCCCAGGTAAGCGCCACGCATACGTAACGTTCAGCGTCAAGCGAGCCCAGGAAGTCGCCAAAGAACTCCGGCGTTTCGCGTACGCCGCCGGCATTGAAGTTGCGGGAACACTGTCGCTTGTAGAGCTCGGCGGCGGAACGACCGTCAAGTTCACCTCGGTAGAGGCTGACCTCACCGGCTACACGATCGACGGCGTTGGACTCATTGACGACCCGATTCAGGGTCGCGCCGAAGCGCAGTCTCCAACTGTTCGGCAGAACGCGATCGACTGGTGGAAAAGTACCGCCAGAACGCGGCGCCACGAGGGCACTTCGTTCATCGTCACGGCCACCCGGTGGCACACCGAAGACCTCCCCGGGTATCTGGTCAAGGGCGAGAACTGGCGATACCTCAACTTCAAAGCAATCGCTGAAGGGGAGACCGACGCGGAAGATCGCGTCATCTCCGATCCGCTCCACCGTCACGTCGGCGAGTCGATCTGGGTCCGGAAACCTCCGGAGTTCTTCAAGGAAGAGCAGACCGATCGGTACTTCTGGTCGGCGATGTACCAAGGAGAGCCGGTCCCGCGCGGCGGGAACGTCTTCCAAGGCGCCCCGTTCTTCTACTCAGCGCTTCCCAAAGAGGGCTACCGAGGAGCCTACGGCCTCGACCTGGCCTACACGGCGAAGACACGGGCCGACTGGTCGATCTGCGTCGAGCTCTGGGCCATCGAGGGCAAAGCGCCCAAGGAGCCGATCTTCTACGTCGTCGACGTACAAAGAAAACAGGTCGACGCGCCCAGTTTTGCGCTCACCCTGAAGGCCCAGCGCTGCAAGCGCCCCTGGCCGATGCCGTGGTACGCGGCCGGGACCGAGAAGGGCGCTGCAGATTTCCTCAAGAAACAAGACCTCCCGATCAAGGTCAGAAGCCTGACCGGAGACAAGTTCGTCAGGGCGCAGGCTGTTGCCGCAGCGTGGAACGCCGGGCGGGTCTTGCTCCCAGATCCAGAGCGCTTCCCGAACTGTGCGCAGTGGCTCCCCGCGTTCCTCGACGTGGTCCAGAACTTCACCGGCGCGGGAAACGAGCACGACGACGACGTTGACGCTCTCGCCGCCGCTCATGACGAGTTGGCGCGGCCGAGCTCGGGGTACATCGGGATCATCACCACTTCGAATCGCTGAGAACCCATGACCCAACCCGCACAGCTCGTTCAGGTGGAAGCGCAAACGCGCGCCCTCTTGGACTGGACCCCCGCCCTCATCAAGGCGGCGGAGCTCAACGCGGACGGGGGAAACCTCAGGCTCGCCGCGGACCTCTGCGAGAGCATGATGGTCGACGACCGGGTCTCCCGATGTCTGGGGGCGATCGCCGGCGTAATCTCGCTCCCGCTCACATTCGATCCGCCGGGAGACGGAGACTCGGAAACCGATCCTGTTTCTGAGGCGCTGTCGCGGGACTGGTGGAAGTTCTTCCCCGAATCAGAACAGCGGTCGCTCATCTCCTGGGGGATGCTCCTCGGCGTGGGACTCCCTCACGTAGAGGACTGGCAGCACGACGACGAAACAGGTCGCGTACTGCCGATGACGGAGGTCTGGAACCCGAAGAACCTCCGATGTGATCTGACCGCGAGCAAGTGGTTTCTTCGGCTGAACGACAACACCGAGGTCGAGATCACCGACGACTCGGATCGTTTCTGGCTCTTCAGGCCGTACGGCAAGCGTCGCCCGTGGGCTCACGCTCCATGGCGCGGTCTCGCCCGGCTGTGCCTGCTGAAGCGCTACGCGCTTGACGACTGGGCCGTCTACTCCGAGGTCAGGGCCCGCGGTACGGACGTCATCACCGAGTCTGCAATCGAGAACGCGAAGAGCGTTGGCGACGAAGAGCGCAAACTGCTCGCCTCGGACCTCAAGGCGATGGGCAAGAACGGGAAGATCGTTCTTCCCGCCGGATTCGACTACAAACTGGTCGAGTCTTCGGCAAACACGTGGGCAACGTACAGGGCGCAGATCGAGGTAGCGAACGCCGCGATCTCGATCAATCTCTGCGGCGGAAACCTCACCTCAGAAGTCCAGGGCGGAAGCCGCGCGGCCGCGACCGTCCACGACCAGGTCGAGCAGCGGGTCATCCGCACGGTCTCCGAATCTCTGTCGACCGATTCCCGCCAGGGGACGCTGGTCAAGTACACCGAGTACAACTTCGGCGATCGCAAGCGCACGCCATACGCGAAGTGGAACACCGAAGCGCCGGCAGACAGGTCCACCAGGGCGGACGTGCTGGTCAAGGTGTCGCAGTACGTGACGAACATGGTCTTGGCGGGGTTCGAACCGGACCTCAAGCAGATCGAGGAAGAATTCGGCGTCACGCTCACCAAGGGAGAGCGCCGCCAGGTGTTCCCGGGGGCGTTTGCGGCCCTTCCGCTCGCCGCTGGTCCCACGGCGCACGGCCACGCACACACGATCGAGAACAAGGCCAAGAGCCCTCCCCCCGACAACGGACAGGTCTACGCCGACAAGGTGTGTGAGAGCGTCAAGGCGCACGCGGCCAAGGAACTGGCTCCAACGGTTGCGGCCATGATGTCGGTGATCCACGGGGCCAAGAGCTACGACGACGCGCTCTCAAAGATCAGGGCGAAGTACAAGAAGCTCACAACACCAAAGGATCTGGCAGAGCTGACCGAGGCAGCGTATGTGATGGCGACGCTGGGGGGCAGGCTCGCGTCGCAAGAAGAGATCGAGAAGGACTGACCCGTGGCAGGTTTCGACGCCACAGCCGAAGTCGGCGAGTTCAAAGAGGCAGTCGCTTTTTTCAAAAACCGGCTATCGATCACCGACTCCGAGATCGACGACCTCACGGCGACCGAGAAGCAACGCGCCTTTTTCATCACCGGCGTGACTCAGCTCGACGTCGTGGCCGCGGTGCACGAGTCGATCGCTCAGGCGATCAAAGACGGCACTCCGCTTGAGGAGTGGCGCGAGACCGTAGCGGACAGGCTGACCGAGGCGTGGGGCAAAGAGAATTCGCCAAGGATTGAGTGTCTACCGGGAGATGCCGTTGTTACCGGTGCCGTGGTACGGGCAATCCACCGAAGGTGGCATGAAGGACCTCTCGTCGAGGTCATCACCGCATCTGGCCGCAAGTTCTCCGCAACCCCGAATCACCCAATGCTCACGAGGCGCGGGTGGGTTGCTACGGGCGAGCTGCAGGAGGGAGACGATCTTGTCTGTCACCGCGGGCCGCAAGACGAGCGTCCTCTGCGAAATCATGACGTGGCAGATCCACCACCCAGCATCGCGGAGCTCTTCAGATCGTGCTCTCGTGTAGGGCCAGTGGAGCGGGTTGAAGGAGCACCGAACGACTTCCACGGCGATGGGGGGAACAGCGATGTCGATGTTGCGCTTCCCGCACGGGAACTGAGCGTCGGGCTTTTCGCCACGCTGCTGAAGCCACTCGAAGAGCACATCTTCTCCGAATCCGCGCTTGCGAGTCCTAGATTTTGC
>CAYGKH010000163.1:2008-4306 GCA_964350345.1 uncultured Coriobacteriaceae bacterium | reverse complement strand
TGACGCCCCCATCGGGAACGGCCGAAGAGACGCCGGCAGGTAGAGCGGGTGCTGAGGATGCCCGCCCTTGGTGAGCCGGAGCGCGTAGGGCTCGACGCCGGCCTTGCGCAGGTTGTGGAGCACCGTCATCCCCCGCTGGCAGAACTCCCCGCGGACACCCCATGCACAGACGACGCGGCGGGCCGCCTGGCACGTATCGAGGATCCACTGGTCGTTGTCGGGTCCGATGGGGTCCATCTCGTCGCTCAGTGCCCTGGGGTCGGTGGATCGGAACGCGAAGAGGTTGACCACCTCAAGCTCCCGGAAACCCCACGCGGCGGCGTACCGGCAGCAGCGCTCGACGGTGGGGTCGTTCACCTCCTCATTCGCGGTCGACGGGTTGAGCATCACGAACACCACCGATCCCGACCCGAGCATGGAGACGGAGCGCCCGAGGTGGTAGCGGTAGCGCCCGCAGGCGGAGAAGACGGCGGCCATATTCACCTCCTAATATTCCGTCGTGCACAGGTATCCGCGTCCGCACCGCTTCGCCCATTCGGCACAGGTGAGCGTGACGGGGGCGTTCCCCGCAGCGTGCGGCTCTGCCGGATGCCCGCCGGAGTCGCACCAGATGGTGTGGCCCATCTCGTCGTCCTCTTGGGCCCAGGTTTCGTCGAAGTCGTCATCGAGGGTGGCGCCCATCTCGGTCAGCACCGCCTTGGCATCCTCCAGAGACGCGGCCACCACCCACTCGCAGTCGTCGCCGAACACGTGCAAGTCGTCCACGGTTACCCCCCTCACCTCCCGCAGCCACTCCACGAACTGTTCTTTGGTGCAGAGCGGGCAGCCGTAGTCGAGCGCCCCGTCGCAGGCGCACACACCGCCGACGCCGAACGCGGAGAGCAAGATGCGCAACTCGGCAGCGGACACCTCGACGCCCATGTGCTCACGGCGGGGCTTGGTGACGGATGGAGCTTCCGGGACAGCAACCTCGCTACACACCTGCTGCTGCCCATCCCATCCCAGCGCGCGAGCGAGGCACGAGTAGCTGCCCGCCCTGGCCTTCTCCTCGGTCCACTGCTCACCAGGCGGTCCCACCCTTTTCAGCGCCGACAGCGCCGCGCCGGCGCGGCGCACGATCCCGTCCTCATCGTCGCACCACTCGACCAGCCACGCCAGCGCCCGCAGCTCATCCTCTGCCTCGTTCCGCTCCGCCCGAGCGGCCTCCAGTAGGGTGCGAAGGTCTGCCTTGGATGAACGTGACCGTTCGAGCAGCCGCATCAACAACTGCACCCGGCGGCGGGCGGCGTCACGCTCATGTTCCAGGGTCGCGGCGAACCCGAGAAGGTGATCGCGATGGTCCGCCAGCTTCCGCGAGCACTCGACCCATGTGTGCGGGTCATCGTCCACCTCGTCCCCGCAAACACGGCACCGCTCGCCGTACTCGTCTCCGCAATCGGTGTGGATGGAGTACGACTCGGATGGGGTTGCACATTCTCCGGCACGGGCGGCGTCACGCTCCTCTTCGGCCTTCGCGGCCCTCGCGCCCAGCTCCCGGTACCCGTCGAGTTTCTGATCGGCTGCGTGCTCGACCATCCACTGGTACTTGCCTCTCGCCTCGTCGCGCTCCTCCACCAACGAGAGGATGCGGAGCGCACCCGGGTTCTCTTCGGGGGATGCCAGAGCGTCTACCTTGCGGAGAGCGTCGGCCAGGACATCGTGGGCGCAGCGCGCATAGGGGGACTCCGAAATCGCCTCCAACAGTTTACGCACGGCGTGCCCGAACGGAGAGGATGCGGTCGGGTACCACCCGTGGGCCATCATCCATACTGCCAGGACGTCCGCCCAATCGATCTCTTCACGCACAACCACCTCCTCACTCACCTTCGTCGTCTTCGTCATCGTCCCTTCCTCCCGCGACGGTCGCAATCCGGGCAGACGTCGAGCGGCTCGCTGTCTGCCCGTGGGATCCGGCGCCACAACGGCGGCGCGCTCCGGCTGCTCGACGCTTGGACGAACCCACACAGCCCGCACTTCACCTCCGCTGCGCGCCAGCGGGTCTTGGCGGCGGGCCCCGCCAACGACGACTTCGTCACGGACCCTCCAGGTCGCGAGCAGCCAGCGCCCGGCGCAGATCGTCGAGCTTCTTCGTGGCGCGTTCCAGCTTCGCTTCCAGCACGGCGACGTTCGCGGCCTCCTGTGCCGCGTCGATGCGCGACTCGTGCAGGGCCTTCTGGAGTTTGTCCACGCGGTCGTCGGTGTCCTCCGGGATCGTCGCGTGCCTGCACAGCTCCTCACGGAGCGGCTTGAGCCGCAGCG
>CAYGKH010000163.1:0-1998 GCA_964350345.1 uncultured Coriobacteriaceae bacterium | reverse complement strand
AGCGCCAGATCCCGCAGCTTCGATTCCGACGTGTACTCCAGGACCATCGATGCCAAACGGTTCGCTTCGTCTGCGTACTCCCAGAGGCGCGCCAGCTCCTGCTTGGGAAGCCACGCCCTCTCCGGCGTGTCGTAGAGCAACCGGTACGCCTTGGTGGCGATGACCAGGCTTCGCTTCAGCTCTTCCTCGATGTCGACTTCATCTTCGAGGACTCCAAGACGCGCAGCGAGCACGCACCCGAAGAGGGGTTCCCGATCATCCATGGTTCCGTCCTTCCTTGCCGCCAGAAGCAGCAGCTCCCATCGCGAGCTGGTTGTGACGCTCCACGATGTCCAAGGCCAACTCGGTGAAGTCCGCGACCGGGGCCCCTTCCGAGGCGTTCAAGATCCGGCGCAGCACCCGCACAGCGTCGTCCTCCAGCAGCGCCACACGCGAATGATGCTCGTCGAGCGACGACGGTCCCCGTGCCTTGAGCAAGTCATCCACCGCGTCGGTGGCGAGCTGGGTGACGATCCCTTTCGCCAACTTCAGTATACCCAGCGTCGGGTTGGCCAGTATCCCGCTCAGTGCGCATCCCAGCAAGTACGTTCGGTCGTCCATCACGACCTCTTCGCTCGCTGCTTCTTGTCTGTGGACTCGATCCGCTTCACGTCCATCACCGGGTTCCACGGGTTGCGGCCAAAGACCTCGTTCCAGTCTTTTTCGAAGTCTACCTCGGCGGCGCGCTTCAACAACCCTCGCGCCACCTTCTCGATGCGCTGGTGTCTCCTGATGGACTCCTTCCAGGAAAGATCACCGACGAACGTGGCATCGCGCAACAGCATCAGCCGTTCGTTGGGAAGCTCCTCCATGACGGACTCACTTGGAGTGCACATCCACACGAAGTCGTCCCACGGCCCGTTGCCAACTCCAGGCTTGTGGTCGGCGGCGAACGACACTAAGCCGCTGTTCTTGACGAGCGTCTCCGTGTGGCCGCTGGGATCGCTTTCCTCATCGAGCATGTCGTTGAGATCCTCTCCGTACCGGCACCAGGCGATGCAGACGCGGTTCTGGTCCGGCCACTGGATGAGCCTGACCTCGAACGGCTCATCGTCCCCCTCTGCGGAGGCAGCCTTCAGCTCCTCGGCCTCATCCGCCCACGCGCTCAGCATCGCGGTGACTTTCGGATCGGCATCGGCGCCCAGGGACTTTGCGTACTCGCGAATCCTCTCCGCCAACTCCTTCGACTCGTCTTGGCTCATGTCCCTGCTCCCTTCACGCCGTGGGCGTTTCCTTGGGGTTCCCCGCGGAGGCCTTGATCAGCATCTCCGCCGTCTCGGGATCGATGGTCGTCACGTTGTCCCAGGTGGCGGCCAGCATCTTCATCAGGTCTTCCTGCTCCACGCCATCGGCTTTGGCGAGGATGACGGTGTAGAGCAGCATCACGCTGACGAAGGTGTCGTTCTCCCACTTCATCAGTTTGCGGGCTCCGTGATGGAGCCCCATGAAGGCATTGAGCATGTTGGTGAGATCGTCGGTCAACTGTTCGTTCCTGGGCATCGGATACCTCCTGTCACTTCGCACGGGCTGTCTTGTGCCAAACGCCATGCCGGAGCACCAACCAGCGGCCATCGGCAAAAGCCATCGTGTTGCTCACCAGCGTCTTCGGCCAGCGCTTCTCCTCCAGCTCCTTCGTCAAGGTGACGACGTCGCACGGAAGCACGCCGGAGGCATCGTCCACGAGGCGACGGGACAGGTTGTCCCAAAAGTTCACGTCCGTGCGCGGCGGCGGCACGACGCACGTCGGGAACGATCCGCTACTGCGAGGCCGGTCAGCGCAGCAGCTCATCGAACTCTCCCTCGCCATCCTCTTCGCCAACCGACTTGCTCGCATAAGACGCTCCACCCCAAGGTCCCTCGTCCCAGTCCTCCACCCACAGCGTGCGGGCGCGGTGGTACCGCAACTGCACGACCCCCGGATGGCCGCCGGCTCGCGCCTTGCGCGCGTAGGCCGTGACC